>NZ_JBGCCD010000001.1:0-469300 GCF_041262405.1 Lysinibacillus sp. RC79 | reverse complement strand
TTCAAGTGCTTCGGTAGAGCCTTCGACTGGTGATTGTTTCGATTGTTTATTGAATTCTTTTTTCATGGATGGACGCCCCTTTTTCTTTGATTGAAGGGCATTTAATCCTTGAGTTTCAAATTGCTTTCTCCAAACACTAATTGTTGAAGGGGCAGGTATTTTAAAAATCGCTGCCGTTTCGTTTAAGGACGTACCGTTTTCAATCATAAAATTTAGTACATCCATTTTAAACGTTAGTGTGTAATTTGTATATGGCTTAATAAAAGCTTCCGCACCATTGTATTCATATTGCTTAACCCATTTAAAAATTGCCTGTTTATCAGTCCCCAAAGATTTAGCTATTTTATTAGCACTTTCATTTCCATTTAAGTAACGCTCAACTGCTTGTAATTTATCTTCTACAGTATATTTAGCCATAGAAAAACTGCACCTCCAATTGTTAGATGTGTCTAACAATTGGGGTGCAGTTCATTGTTAGGAGTTTTTTGATACAGACATTATTAATTAGTTTTATTGCATTTACAACTACTTGTCGCTGATTTCTCATAAAAGCCAGCTATTGTATGTATTTCACTACTGCTAGAATCATTCAATATATTCCGGGACACGAAATAAATTCGCTTTGTTTTGACCATTTTACGCCGACCTTCTAAAAAAGGAGTACACTAAAGAGGTAGAAATACTATACTTTCGGAGGCATTTAACATGGATACAAAAGCAGCAGATATTAAAAATTTAATGACGTTAGATCTACTTATTCAAATTCTAGAGGAACGCGGGATTATGACAGATCGAGAATTAAAAGAACGTCTTACAAATAACGTTAAGCTTTCCTCAATGGATGCAGATTTAAAAGAAAAGGTCATTGAAGAAATAAAACATTAATGAGATGACATTTCGAAAAAATGGGCCGCTTCCTAAGTAATGAGTTTACTTTAAGCAGCCCTCTTTACTTTTTTATATTTGCACCATTAGCTCCTTCACTAAAGAAACAACATACTCAGCCATATGTCTCTAAATGCATAAAAAAAGCAATATGCACTTTTAATTGTACACACTGCTTAAGGCCCTTATCGAATTGTTTTTAATGCTGTTGCCCAAGGGATAAGTTGATCTAGCATTTGATTTACTGAATCTGCTTGCACATCTTTTGGTTTAAATACTGTGCCGTTTTCGAAATCTGTAAATAATGATAAAGCAGGATGGACTCGAACATCTGCAACTAATAATTCACCAAGAATTCCACGTAAATGTTCAGCAGCTCTTGCACCGCCAACAGAACCGTAAGAAACAATGCCTGCCGCCTTATTATTCCATTCCACTCGCAAGTAATCTAATGCATTTTTTAATGCCCCAGTAATGGAATGGTTATATTCTGCAACGATAAATACAAAACCATCACATGCAGCGACTTTTTGTGACCATGTAGCTGCCCCTGAAGCATCTCCACCTGGCTCACCTAGAAGTGGTAATTTAAAATCCGCGATATCAATGATTTCATATTCCGCATCTCCGCGTTTTTCAGCTACTTCCTTTACCCATTCGCCAACTTGTGGGCTTAAACGACCTTCACGCGTACTACCTAAAATAACCCCTATTTTCACCATGTTTTGCCTCCTTGTTTTATCCCTCAAAGTGTAACCGAATCATTACTTTCATCAAATTGAATAAAATCGGCTCTCTTAGCCATGTTGTACAGGAAACAGCCACTTTATTCAAAGGTTAGATGATTAATTAGCATCTTTATTATTTACTTTGAATCAAACTAAAATTATTTTATTTTAATAGGTCTTTCTAATGCTGCAAGTTCATCCTCAATTGATGCATATTGTCTCTCTACAACATATTTGGCATCCGAGATAGCTACATTATAAATATGCGGAGCAATATTTTCCTTTATAAAGTCTAATACTCTTTCTGCTTCAAATTCTGTAATATCCTCATCACGATTATTATAGAAAAATCGTTGAATATCAGCTATTATTGTTTCTTGTTGTTCTTTTGTTAAACGAATAAACAATCCAAAACTCTCCTCTCATAGCAATTTATACTCACTTATCATAACACTCTAAAATTAATCCATGCATACACAAAAAGACTGAATTATATTAAATACTATAATTCAGTCTTCATATTCCGTATTATGTCAATTGTATTAAAGTTTCACAATAAATTATGTTTGGCTCTTCGGCAAAACGAGGGGTTGATTTCCGTTCCGGCTGGGCGCTTTCCTGGGGGCGTCCGATGAGCCGCTTCACTCGCGAAGCTCGCTCCAGGGTCTCATCTGTGACGCTGATCCCCAAGGAGTCGCTCAGCCTCCACTACAATCAACCATTTAGCATGTATCTATTGGCATGTTACTCTAATTAATAATGATACAACGAAACAGCGACGGCATCTTTGTGCGAAATCTAAGCGTTAGCAATAATAGGTTTACAATTGCGTCACTGTTATAAGTCTTTTCTGTTTGATTATGGTGAATAGTAATAGTGTTCACTTTTGAAATGAATAAAATTTATAAAAGTTATACGCTATTGCTGATTGGAGTGGAAGGCTACTCGACTCCCGTGGGAAAGCGAGACAGGCGAGACCCTGCACGGAGCGCAGCGGAGGAAGCGGCTCGACGCTCGCCCACAGGAAAGCGAGTAGCCTAGAACGGAAATCACCCTCATTTTTAGAGCACAACATTCACAAAGATTTCCTTAAGCGTTTTGTTTTCTACATAAAAAAGCTGAATTATATTACATACTATAATTCAGCCTTGTTATTATTACTGTTTACATTTAAATGAATAGTTTGTTGATAGAAAATTCTTTTCCTTAGAGACAATGGCTTCTCCACCATCTTTTTCACATTGCTCGGTCATAGCATCAATTTTTTTGGCATTTATCGTATTCGTCATAAATGTCATACCTACCCCAAACACAGCAATTAGTAAACCAATCATAATCCATAACTTGCCGGCTTTATTGCCAGCAGGTCTTTCACTCGCCACAACTATTCCCCCCTCTTACACGAATAAAAACGGTTCTGTATGAATAGTAGATTGGACAAATTCAACAGAATATTTTTTATCCTCACACATTCTCGCCATCTTTTTAGCTACTCCTGCAATCATCACTTTCTCCACATGATGACCTGGATCTACGATTTGTAGACCAATTGCTTGAGCGTCCTGGGCTGTATGGAAATACATATCTCCCGTTAAAAATACATCTGCCCCAGCACGTTTCGCAGAATAGATATATTTATTGCCGTCGCCACCGACAAGCGCAACTTTTTTCACCTTCGACTGTAAATCCCCAACAACGCGGACAGCAGGTACGTCTAGCTGCCCCTTTACAAATTGCGTAAATTCATGAAGAGTCATTTCTTGTGGTAAATAACCAACTCGGCCTAAGCCCATTACATTCGTTTGCTGGTCTAGGCGAATGAGATCATAGGCAGGTTCTTCATATGGATGCGCGTTTAACATTGCCTTTAATACACGATTTTTTATGGATTCTGGAAATACTACTTCTACCTTCACTTCTTCTTCAACATGTAATTCACCAATAGAACCTACATGTGGATTTGCGCCTTCTAGTGCACGGAAACGCCCTTCTCCCAATGTAGTATAACTACACGCTTCATAATCTCCAATACGACCTGCTCCTGCCTTTGATAATGCCTCCCGTAAATCATTGGCATTTGCAGTCGGTATAAAAACTGCCAGCTTCAACATATTTTCCGCATATGTTTCTTCTAAAATAGAACGGTTTTCAAGCTGTAGAGCATCTGCTAGTAAATCGTTGACACCACCTTCAGCCACATCTAGATTCGTATGTGCTGCATAAACGGCAATATCATTTTTTATAAGCTTTTCATATAAACGCCCTGCTGGATTGTCAGTACGAATATTCGAAAGTCGTCTAAAAATCGGTGGATGATGCGCTATTATTAGCTCACATCCTTGAGCAATAGCCTCCTCAGCTACTGCTTCATTAACATCTAATGTGACTAATACTTTACTTACAGGTTTATTTAATGTGCCGATCGCAAGACCAATTGGGTCATTTTCCATACAGGCTAGTTTTTTAGGCGACCATGATTCGAACAATTGTATAATTTCCTGACCGTTAACTGTTTTCATCTCACAGAACCCCTTCCACTAAATTGAGTAGAGCTACTAACTCTGCACGTTTTTCTTCAATTTCAGGTGTTTGATCTGCCCCTTCAATGGACTTTAATACACGCTGCCAATTTTCTTTTTCACGTGACCATTTTTTTATAAATGATGGTGATTTTCGTTGCATTAATTTCGGACCAAATAAAATTTCCGGTTCCGTTAACGTCATTGAGCTTCTTTGCAATACAAGAATTTCATAAATTTTTTCGTCTTCCTCTAAAATCTCTTCGTCCTGGATTGCCCAATTATATGCTAATGCCCATTCGCGAATCACTTTTGCATGAATATTCGGCTGCAAAATAAGCCTTGTTACCCCTTGTAATTTTTCTGGATGCTTCTCCAAAATGGAGACGATAAGAGGTCCACCCATCCCAGCAATAGTAACTGTATCTACGTGATCAGCTTCTTCCACTGCTGCCAAGCCATTTGCAAGTCGTACTGTAATTTTTTCTGTTAAGCCTTCTTTTTTCACTTGTCCAACTGCTGATTCAAATGGTCCTTTCACAACTTCTCCCGCTATCGCATAAGAAGCAATACCTTTATGAATTAAGTAGCATGGTAAATATGCATGGTCACTGCCAATATCAGCTATAACCGCACCAGAGGGTACATATTTTGCTACTGTTTCTAATCGCTTTGATAATTTTTGTGCATTCATTTTTTTTACCGCCTGTCTTAAATAGTGTCCATTCTTAGTATGTATGATGTCGTGAAAAAAAACAAATGGAGTTGACTCAAATTTTTGAGCAACTCCATTTTTCATTTACTGAAATGAAGATAAATAAATTGTAGCTGTACCGATTACGATTAAACGCTTTCAGTACAGCTACTTTTTTTAACTATTTTAGAGTTGAAATGTACTTAGCGATTTCTTTTGCTTCCGCTTCAGTTTTCATTCCAGGTTGCATAGGAGTTCCTTCGATACCGTTAGTTAAAACGTCAACGATACGAGCCTCATCTAAGCCATGTAAGTTTGGCCCTACAGAACCAGTTAAGTCAGCAGCGTGACAGCCAATACAAGATTGTACTAAAGCTGAGCCGTCATCAGTAGCTTCTGTCTTTTCGCCACCGCCTTCTTTTTCAGCAGCAATCTCTTTTTTGTCTCCTGCACCTGTTAAAGACATGAAGAAAATAAGACCAATACCAAATGCAAGAATTAAGATGTAAGGAACGACTGGATTGTTTTTCATATGTTTCCCCTCCTCATTGTAAATCTACTTCTATGATAATATAGAATCAGTCAACATCTAATATTGTACTTCATTAACCATGAAACGAAAAGACTATTCGCTAAGTTTTCCTTTGTTTGTAACAAATTCGACATTTCTGTATCTTTTGGATAAAATATGTCTTGAAATCACCAATATTTGGACTATCTATTACCTTTTTAGCAATTAAACTTCGTTTCCTTACATGTTGTTATCTTTCCTCTCTTTACGCATCATATACCAAGAAAATCAAAATAACTTATTGATATTTGCTAATAGAATAAGCCATAGCAATAAGTCCTATTATCATGGCTCATCACCATAACGTATGGTTGATTTCCGTTCCGGCTGGGCGCTTTCCTGGGGGCGTCCGATGAGCCGCTGATCCCCGAGGAGTCGCCCAGCCTCCACTCCAATCAACTTATATATATTGCATACATTAAAATAAAAGTCATCCACAACTTTCGGTAATGAACCATTAATATTCTATATTTTCCAATATCAGCAACACAATACTCAGATTATTGTTTTTAGTCGTCAGCAATTTACATGGGATAAATTTCGAAATCACATTTTGATAAAAAAAAAGAATCTGTAAGCTATATAAAAGCAAACAGATTCTTGTCATTTGTCAGCGAAACTAATTTACAAAGGGAGTTCTTATAATAAGTTTATGATATAATAGCTAATCAGTGCTAGTAAACCTAGGACACCTGAGACCGTGAAATAAAGTAGCTTCATTTTTAAACCTGACCAAAGCCAAACCCCACAGTTTGCTGCAATCAAGCAAAACAACACAATATTATTTCCATTAAAATATGTAGTGTAAATTCGAATAGACATACTAAACAATAAAATAGCACCTAACAAATGGAAAACAGGAGCTAATAAATCATTTTTTCGTGCCATTCGAAACGCCGTCCGAAATAATATCAAAGCAGCTATTCCAACGACAACCGTTAAAATTATCATTAAGGATGATATTGTAAAGTAAATAGAAAGTAGAGTAATCATAGCAATACATATACCCGCAATTACAAGTAGCAGTTTTCTCTTTTCAGAAGGCAATATTGCTTGTTTATGATGTACTGGTTCTAACTCCTCTAGATCCGCCCCCTCTGCATACAGAGCCGCTAAAAAGTCACAGTAATGCTCTGGTAATAGCTTATTCTGCTTCCAAAACAAAATCTCATTCAAGATTATTTTTTTTCGAGGATTTGTCATAGTTTTTGCTCCAAACATTGCTTTATAATGGTTGTTATTACAATTTTATCTCAAAATATTCAAAAACACATCTGTATAAAGTAGCAAAAATATGAACATCGCCTCATTCTAATACACAATATAAACATTTCCGAAACAATATTTTCTTTTGATAGACTTTACTTACACGAGTATTCTCCTGATTCAATAGTAGCATAAAAAAGGGCTACCCAATTAGTCATCACTAATTAGATAGCCCTAAACTGTTTGTTTTTATTCTAAGAAGTCTTTTAAACGTTTGCTACGAGAAGGGTGACGTAGCTTTCTAAGCGCCTTAGCTTCAATTTGGCGAATACGTTCACGTGTTACACCAAATACTTTCCCTACCTCTTCTAATGTACGTGTGCGACCATCATCTAAACCGAAACGTAAGCGAAGGACATTTTCTTCACGGTCAGTTAATGTGTCTAACACATCCTCTAATTGCTCTTTTAACAATTCATAAGCTGCATGGTCAGATGGAGATTGAGCTTCAGAATCCTCAATAAAGTCTCCTAAATGTGAATCATCTTCTTCTCCAATTGGTGTTTCAAGAGATACTGGTTCTTGTGCAATTTTTAAAATTTCACGTACTTTTTCAGGTGTTAAATCCATTTCTTCCCCAATTTCTTCAGGAGATGGCTCGCGACCTAAGTCTTGTAGTAATTGGCGTTGTACACGAATTAATTTATTAATTGTTTCTACCATATGCACGGGAATACGAATTGTACGTGCTTGGTCTGCAATTGCACGTGTAATCGCTTGGCGAATCCACCATGTTGCATAAGTGGAGAATTTAAAGCCTTTACGGTAGTCAAATTTCTCAACAGCCTTGATAAGCCCCATATTCCCCTCTTGAATTAAATCAAGGAATAGCATTCCACGGCCAACATATCGCTTTGCAATCGATACAACAAGACGTAAGTTCGCTTCTGCTAGGCGTTTACGTGCTTCTTCGTCACCTTGCTCAATACGTTCCGCTAATGCGATTTCTTGCTCGGCAGAAAGTAAATCAACTCGACCAATTTCTTTTAAATACATACGTACAGGGTCATTTATTTTAACACCCGGTGGTACACTCAAATCATTTAAATCAAAAGTCTCTTCGCTTGCTTCTTCTTTCATTAAGCTTTCTTCTTCAAACTCTTCTTTTCCAATGATTTGAATGTCTTTAGCCTTTTCAAGATCCTCAGCAAAGTGGAAAATCTCTTCGTTCTCCAATTCAAAAGGCGCTAGTTTCTCTGAAATTTCTTTCATTGAAATTTCACCTTCTGATTTTGCTTTTTCTTGTAGTATTTTTTTTGCTTCATCTAATGTAATTTCTACTTCTACCTCTTTTGAACGTTCTGACTTGTCCGCCATAAACCTTCCTCCTTCTAAACAACCGAATCGGATTAAATCGCCGATAACGATTTTCTTAAATGAATAATCTGTTGGGCGATTTCAAGTGCACGCGCATACTCATGCATCTTCTCCGCTTCCTTTGACTCATGCATCTTTTGTTGAATTTCTTGCTCAATTCTATATTTTTGCAGCTGACGTATTGAGTCTGTGACCTCTGCCTCTGCTTGGTCGGGATCCCGTTCCGCTAAAGCCGCTTCCATTACAATCTTACGTAATTCAGAGTCATCCAATATCTCAACAAAACGCTGATAATCAGGATGACCATATTCTTCATAAAATCCTACTAAGCGAACAAAAACTGCCATATAGGCATCTCGTGCAAATGGATCTTTTTGCTCACTACGTAATACCCTGTCCACTACATCTATATTATGAAGCATATGAGCCAGTAATAAACGTTCGGCACGTTCACCTGCGTCCATAGGCTTGTGTTGCTGAGTGACCGGCATCGAAGGCGTTGGAACAGGCATTTCTACTTTTGTAGAACGCACCTGATTTGCCTCTAGCTTTCGGAATTGAGCATAAATCGCTTCTTCCGAGATGTTTGTTTCATTCGATAGCTGTCTTATATACAGATCTCGTTCAACTGGTGATGATCTACCTACCAGTTGTTCAAGAACTTCTTGAATATATTGAAGCGTATCATTTTCAAACTGAAAGTTCTTATTTCGTCTAGCATGCATCATCATAAAAGCAATATACGCATGAGGGTTTTCCAAAATTTGTTCTTTAAATGCTTGTCCACCTAAACTACGAATGTATTCATCGGGATCTAGCTTATCTGGTAACACCGCAATATTGACTTTCATACGTTCCGTTTGAAGTAACTGTGCCGCTCTTTTTGCCGCATCAAAACCTGCATTATCACCGTCATAGCAAATCGTAATCTGCTCTACTAAGCGCTTTAGCTTTGTGATATGCTGATTCGTAAGCGAGGTGCCCATTGTTGCTACAGCATTCGTTACGCCAACAGAGGTTGCTGCTAAAACATCCATAAATCCTTCCATCAATACTACTTGACGATTTTTTCTAATTGAGGTTCGTGCTTTATCTAGGTTATATAGCACTTCACTCTTTTGAAAAATTGGTGTTTCTGGACTATTTAAATATTTTGCCTCTTCACCAGTCGATGCAAGGATTCGTCCTGAAAATGCTATAATCTTACCGTTCTCATCACGAATAGGAAACATAATACGCCCTCTAAAACGATCAAAATAGCGTTCTTCTCCTTCACGCTTGATAACTAAACCACTTTCCGCGATTTCTTGTAAGTTATAACCTTTTCTTTCAAGCAATATCGTTAATGCATCAAAGCTAGGAAGAGACCATCCAATGCTATTAGATTCTATAAGTTCCCTTGTAAATCCTCTTTCTAGCAAATAATTTAAAGGTTCTTCACCATCTTCAGTATTTAACAGTAAATGATGAAAAAAATCTGCTGCAAAAGCGTGTGCTTCTTTCATCCTTTCTTCCGCTTTAGATACCTTTTTCGCTACTTCAGGTAAACTTGGCCCAATATCTAAATGTATGCCAACACGTTCACCAAGTTTCACGACTGCGTCAGGAAAAGAAATACCCTCTATATCCATCACAAAAGTAACGGCATTACCGCCTGCACCACAACCAAAGCAATGAAAAATTTGTTTGTCTGACGACACAGAAAAAGATGGCGTTTGTTCTCCATGAAATGGACAGAGGCCAAACCAATTTCGCCCACGCTTTGTAAGCTGCATGTATTCGCTTATGACATCAACAATTTCCGATTGTGTGCGAATCTGTTCAATCACTTCTTCAGGAATCTTCCCTGCCAAATCCATCACCATCTTTAAATTACGTTATAAAACACAATTCGCTATCCGATTTAAAAATCCTTTATTTCTCGACAAAAAAATAGGATTTTTCTCTTAATAAATATTTTTACCACAATTTTATTATTATAAAACAAAAATCAGTTTTTATCTATACTATTTTCACAACCGACTCAAAAAAACCGCCTCTTACAACCGAGGTGGTTTATCATCATTCGTTTCTTATTTACAGTTCGAGATATGCTCAATAATGACGTTCGCTGTTTCCTCAACAGCTTTGTTTGTCACATCAATAACCTTACAACCGATTTTAGCGACAATTTTTTCAAAATGCTGGATTTCTTCGAATATTCGATTATGCTGCGCATAGATAGCATCATCATTCAATCCAAGAGATATTAATCTCTCTTTTCTAATTGAGTTTAATTTATCAGGAGAAATAATTAAACCAAAACATTTTTTCGGATCAATTATTAATAGTTCTTCTGGTGGCTCCACTTCCGGTACTAAAGGTACGTTCGCTACCTTATAGCGTTTATGTGCTAAATATTGTGATAACGGTGTTTTAGAGGTACGTGAAACACCGACTAGCACAATATCAGCCTGTAATAGACCACGTGGATCTCTACCATCATCATATTTTACTGCAAATTCAATAGCTTCAATTTTTTTAAAATAATCATCATCTAGCTGGTGAACAATCCCTGGTGCTTCTAAAGGAAACTCTTCCACAAAAGTTGCCATTGTTTTTAAAGCAGGCCCTAAAATATCGACAGCATATATCTTTTCTTGCTCACACAGTTCCTGTAATATCGATCGCATTTCCTGGCGAACAAGCGTATACACAATAAATGCCTTTTGTTTCGCTGCAAGGCTTACAATTTTCCGAATGAGCTCCTCTGATTGTATATGAGGAAAACGACGAATTACCGTGTTTTCCAAACCAGGTCGAAACTGGCTAATAACTGCTTTCGCTACTTGATCACCAGTTTCACCAACTGAATCAGATACTACAAAAACCCGTAGTCTTTTCATGCTGCTCTCCTTCAAATATTTAGACATTCTGTGCTAGTGATAAGAAAGCTCGTGTAATCGTCGTTTTTGTAAGACGACCAACGATTTTTAATCCACCTTCTTGTGGCTCTACTACTGGTAGCGAATCAACTTCTCGTTCAATTAGTTTATTCGCAGCGACAACTAAAGAATCTGATCTCTCACAGTACGAAATATTTGGCATACGTGTCATAATTATATGTACAGGAATTTTGTTTAAATCCTGCGTACCAATACTTGTACGTAGTAAATCCTTACGAGAAAGTACCCCTGTCAAAAATTCATTCTTATCTACGACAAAGAGTGTTCCAACATCCTCTGAAAACATGAAGCAAATCGCATCATAAACAGTCATTGTTTCCGGTACAACAACTGGTCCTGAATGAAAATCTTTCACCTTTAAATTGTTAATACTATCCATCAATGTAACGGATGCTTTTTTACCTGAATAGAAATAGCCAACACGAGGTCTAGCATCTAAAAAGCCCGCCATTGTGAGGATTGCTAAATCTGGTCTTAAAGTTGCCCTTGTCAGATTAAGACGTTCTGCAATATGTTCGCCTGTAATTGGGCCGTTTTCTTTCACAATTTGTAAAATCTCTTCCTGACGTTTATTGAGTTCGATTGGACTCACCGCCTCAAATCTAATAGTGTTATACTTATGCTCAATTATTATATACTATTTTAATAATTATTGCGAAGAAAAGAACTACATGCTACAATATTGACACATACGCTTGCTCTAGATGTATTTTCGAGCGATTTGCGTTATACAGGCGATGATGGGAAAAAAGTATCTGTTCCAATATTAAAGCGAGTAGAAGATGGTGAAAGTCTACATAACAACAGAGAAAAGGCACTCCTTGAGCTAACTTTTTGAAAAGAGGTTTTAAACAACACGTTTAAAACAATCAGGGTGGAACCGCGGGTTATAGCACTCGTCCCTGGGCATTCATTGTGCCCGGAGACGGGTGCTATTTTTAATTTAGTCCTTACTAAATTAAAAAATATCTCTAGTGAATTTTATCATTTGTATAAATTCGCTAAAACAAAATCAATGTTCACTCTGTGAAAACTATGAAGGAGGCTATTTTTATGGCTAACAAATCAATGGAAACAATTGTATCATTAGCGAAGCATCGCGGCTTTGTCTTCCCTGGATCTGAAATCTATGGAGGCTTAGCAAACACTTGGGATTACGGTCCACTAGGTGTTGAATTAAAAAACAATGTTAAAAAAGCATGGTGGCAAAAATTTGTCCAAGAATCAGAGCATAATGTTGGGATAGATGCTGCAATTTTAATGAACCCAAAAGCTTGGGTTGCTTCTGGTCACGTTGGTAACTTTAATGACCCAATGATTGATTGTAAGGCATGTAAAGCGCGCCATCGTGCTGATAAAATCATCGAGGACGCTGCGCTAGCAAAAGGCGATGAAATCATTGTCGATGGTATGACATTTGATCAAATGAAAGAAACGATGATTAAGTATGACGTAGTGTGCCCAGATTGTGGTAAATCTGATTTTACAGATATTCGTCAATTTAATTTAATGTTTAAAACATTCCAAGGTGTAACAGAATCTTCTACTAATGAAATTTATTTACGCCCAGAAACAGCACAAGGTATTTTCGTAAACTTTAAAAACGTACAACGTTCTATGCGTAAACGTACACCATTCGGTATTGCACAAATCGGTAAATCATTCCGTAACGAAATTACTCCAGGTAACTTCACTTTCCGTACACGTGAATTTGAACAAATGGAACTGGAATTTTTCTGTAAGCCAGGCGAGGACCTTGAATGGCATGCATACTGGAAAGAATTTTGTAAAAATTGGTTATTAAATTTAGGCATGAAAGAAGAGTCTATGCGTCTTCGTGATCATGAAGACGACGAATTGTCTCACTACTCAAATGCTACAACTGATATCGAATTTAAATTCCCATTCGGTTGGGGCGAGCTATGGGGCGTAGCGGATCGCACAGATTTCGATTTAAAACAACATATGGAGCATTCTGGTGAAGATTTCACTTACATCGATCCAGTATCAAACGAACGTTATGTTCCATATTGTATCGAGCCTTCTTTAGGTGCAGACCGTGTAACATTAGCATTCCTTTGCGATGCTTATGACGAGGAAGAGCTTGAAGGCGATGATAAGCGTACAGTTTTACGCTTCCACCCTGCTCTAGCGCCATTTAAAGCTGCGGTCCTACCACTTTCTAAAAAGCTTTCGGATGAGGCTACTGATGTTTGGGCAGAGCTTCGCAAAGCATTCCCAGTTGACTTTGACGAGTCACAATCAATCGGTAAACGTTACCGTCGTCAAGATGAAATTGGTACACCATTCTGTATCACATACGATTTTGACTCAAAAGAGGATGGTCAAGTAACAGTGCGTCATCGCGATTCAATGTCTCAAGTTCGTATGCCAATTACAGATGTTAAAGCATACATCGAAAAACATCTTCAATTCTAAAATTCATCAGTATGTAAAGAGGGAGTCGCTTAAAATGCGACTCCCTCTTGTTATGTCTTTAATAATGAAAACAAGCGCTCTTGCATCTTCTCCTCAAATGAAAACCTTTTCATATTCATGCCTACTAAGCTAATAAGTAATTCCTCTATATCTACAAGCGAATAGAAAAGGAACGTTCCTTCTCGCATTGGGCGAACTCTCTTATCGACGGTTAATTCATCCTCAATAAAGTAAGCTATATTTACATTACAATGTTCCATTAATTGAGTAATGCGCTGGTCATCATCTGGATTAATAAAAAACGGCACAATTTTGTCAATATACAAAATACTTTGCACAAGTTTTATGAAGAAATTTTCACGAAGTGACGTTTCCACAACTAATATAGTCGTTTGTTCATGTTGATAATCCATATACAATACATTTAATTGCTCTTCTAATAATTTCTTTAGAATATTAATAGAGTTCCTATATTTTGTCATATCCGTTTGAATTTCTCTCGTTAATAAACGTAGAATTCGAAAGGCAGGTAAAAATATTTTTAAAACAATTTCTTTAGGATGTAAATGATCTATTAATTTATTAAAGTAGACTCTTAAGCTGTTTTCATCACAGCGAATTAATTGTTCTATAAATAAGTTAAAAATTTCTTCAAAGCTGTTAGCACGATAATCAATCATTTTCGAAATTTTCACACTATAATTCAAAGGTAAAATCATAGACTTTTGTTCATCCAACAGCTTAACTTTAGGTAACGTTGGGAATAAATCATAGACCAGTTCTACTTGCGCACTTCGATTATCAGATAATTGAACGACTGAGTTGACAGGATAAATCCCTAAGCACTCTACAAATTTGTGCATAAATTTCTCGTTATATAAATGTCGATCACGATATAAAACAGCTAATGCATCTGTTGCAGCATATCCCGAATGATATACTCGCTTTGATGTCATTGCTGAATAAACATCAATAATTTGCAGTAATTGAACTCCTTCACACATTTCATCCTCACAAAGCTGATTCGGATAACCTTGACCAGCAAAGCGCTCATGATGATCACGTGCAAAATAGGCAATATCGTCTTCCCCATTTTCTATGAGCAATTCATAACCTTTAGTCGTGTGAGTTTTGACAATGTCAAACTCATCTTCCGATAATTTCCGTTTCAAATTTAAAATTTCTTGTGGAATAAATACCTTCCCAATATCGTGGAACAAATAGCCTCTTGCTAGCGTTTCAATATCCGTTAAACCTAAATAACGTGCAAAAATTGTACCTAAAACGAAAACATCAAATGAATGAACAAAAGAATACTCATCCCATTCTTTTAATCGCATGAGTAATTCATAGCGATGTTTTTTTTCTAAAATTTTTTCAAAAACACCTCGTACATAAGCAGTATCTTGGATGCTTTTTAAAATTTGACCATAGCGTAATTCATGCACAACATTCTCTAATGTAGTCATAAAAAGGTTACTTACTGTATCTTTATATTCATCTACCTCATCATTTTTATCCATTAGTGGTGCAAATACATCCTCGAAATCCCTTGTACGCTGAACACTTAGATCATGCACAATTCGGACTGAATCAGTTGGTAAATAAACAGATAATTCGTCTACTTTTCTAAGTTTAAGTAAGGCAATAATTCGTTCCGTTAAAACTAGATCTTTTTTAGCTAGTAAACGATAATCAGAAAAAATATCTTCAGCTAAAATATCATTTGCTTCAACTTCATCAATACTTAACGTCACTTTTCTTAGCATATTTTCTGCCACATACGCAATGTTCAAGCATTATGTGACTCCCTCCTTCTTCGATAAGACTGCGTTGTTCATCAATTATGCCTCGGCATAATTGCGTCCCGAATCGGCTTTAACTTCTTTCACATATGTAACTGACGTTTCACTTACGTTACAAAAACATTTGTAGCTGACGCTTTGCTTTCGCTACAGAAAATAATTGCTAAAAGAAGTTAAAACGCTTTTGCTGATAGAGGCTTGTTTTACATTTTATATGCATGTCAGGTTTATATAAATTGGCCTAGTTTCAATGGGTACGAAACGTATAAGTAATACAAGAATAGTATCAATTATGCCTCGGCATAATTGCGTCCGGACTCGGCTTTGTGCTTAGGCCTGCAGATGTTTTTTGTGCGAAAGCGCAGTGCTAACGTAGCGACAGCAAAAGGTTTTGTCTGTGCGAAAGCGTAGCGTCAGCAACAACACGATGCAGGTCAGTTAGCCATTATCGCATGAATGTGATGATTTTAGGCTAACATCCTTTATTAAATCCTTTCCGATTCCGTGACATCCGCCGGAGGCTTAAACTTCTTTCAGCGGAGTCCCGCTGAAAGAAGTTTAATATCATCATCTATATCATTTACAATATCATAGATTAAAATGCCTTTTCAACTAGTTTATGGTACTTGAATGAACAGTTACTACTATGTTTATGTTAAAAACTATTCCAGAATTAGTGATTTATATCTAATGCATTCCTTTAACAACAGCTATTAATTTGAAATTAAAAAGATATAAGGTCCTATAAAAAGAACTTAAAAGCGTATATTTATAATTTATTGTTAAATTTATCTCATAAACAATATTTCTGTAAATTATAAAAGATTAATCAATTTGTCCTAATACTATTAGCAAAAATTCAATACTAATATACAAGCATTACCATTTCAGAAAAATAACTACTCATTTTTACATTGGGAAAACAATAGCAATTGATCATTTTTATGTATTTTACCCAACTTTTGTCTCACCGCCAAAAGTTGGAGATGACATTTGTTAATACGTATTTTATTGATTGCTATATTGGGTCAGAGATAAGCCCCCTGTCCCTAAACAGATTATCGTTCGACCACGAAAGCACCCTAGTTGGAACGTAAATAATATCTACTCCATGTTGATGAACAAGCCATTTTTCCATGTTAATTTTTAGCAGTATAAAATTCCCTCTATTCTCAGCTTGATCGTTTTGATATAAATAAAGTATTATAGTTAATCTTAAATGTTAAATAACAATAATTTAACAATTCATAGAGGTTCCAACCTATTACATTCAGCCCAATGGTAATAGGTTGGTCCTAGCTATAAAATTTTTTTATGTACTTTGGAGGAATTTATTTGAAGACCAATCGTTTTTATCACATCGCAATGGCATCAGCACTAGCAACAAGTGCGATTGTAATTGCCCCACAAGCAAATGCTGCATCGGTGTTCCCCGACATAAATGCGTCAACTGAGGAAGGCCAAGCTGTTATTAACTTAGCCCAACGTGGCATTATATCAGGCTACCCAGATGGCACATTTAAACCCGCGAATTCAATTACTCGTACACAAGCCGCGAAAATATTAGCTGGTATTTTAAAGCTAGATACGGTCCATGTAAAAAATCCTAATTTTAAGGATATAAAACCTGGCGATGCAAATTATGGTGCGATTGCTGCTTTAGCAAATGCAGGTATTATTAGCGGATCCAATGGCTATTTCTACCCAACTAAAAATATTACACGTGGACAAATGTCAAAAATGATTGTGAAAGGCTTTAAATTACCAATTACAAACGGCATTTACATTCCTTTCGATGATGTCAATGAAGGCAGTGAATACGAACCATATATAAAAACGCTATTTGCCAATAGCATCACAAAAGGTACAACCCCTACTACCTTTGGACCACAAAACAATGTAAAACGCTCCCAGTTAGCACTTTTTGTTGTTCGTGCTGAAAAAGCTCAAGGCAACACTACAGTTTTGGCTAGTCAATTTAAGCAAGACTATATCTTTGCTTCTTATGGCGGCATTAACCCTTCAGAGGATATCTTTACATGGGGTGAAGATGAAGAAGATTATATGACAGAGTCCATTACAATTAAACCGCTAAAAGAAGGTACAGGGAAATTAGTTATTACGGGCTTTAAGGAAGATTCCGAAGAATTTATGGATTTCTTTTACTTAGTACATGTGAAAAACGTAAATGGAAAGCTACAAACAACACTTGAAAAAGTGAAAGAAGAGGATTATGTAGAAGACTTACCGCTCAACTTAATGGAAAGCGATTTAAAATTTGTCCCTAAAGAAGTAAGTATTCAAACTGCGGATGGTCAAGCCCTATCTCCTAATTTATATAGTTTTAAATCAACGAATAATTCAGCTACACTTTCTATCTTTAAAAATGGGCAATATATTCTGACTTTCACTAATGGTACTCAACAACAAACGATGGCTGCTGATGTTGATACGTATGATTTCGTGCGTAGTATTGATTTGTATCAAGTTACAGATGAGTTAACGTTTTCGAGTAGTGATCTATCGTTCGAGCCAACACAAGTTGCCTTGGAAAAATTTAATTCTGAACCAGCAGCTGTGAGAGCTTCAATAAAAGAAAAGAAAGTAAATGTTACACCATTAACAGAAGGTCCCGCAATTTTACATATTACAGGTAAAAATGGTGAAACTGCTTACCTGTATATTGAATTTCTAAAAATCGCTAATAAATGGGTTGCTCGTTACGATTTTATGGATGATCCCGAAGAATATTAAATAAGTAAAAATGCCAGAAGATCAATGTCAATGATCTTCTGGCGTTTTTTCTTGATCAGCACTTGTTCTTAACTGAAATTCAGGCGTTCTCTCAAGCTGTTCGATAAATTTTTTAGTCTTAAAACGAATTCCTGTTTGTTCCTCATAAATTGTAGTAATTATTTTTTTTATAAAATATTTTGTTTCCTTTTTCAATTCTAATTTCCCAATCTGGTCAATCGGAACTGTATAGAACATTCGGATAAGCTTAAGCTGGGTCGGTGTTAATCGAATGATATAAGGATCATGCTGATAACAACGATGACACAAAAAACCTCCCTGAACAAAAGAAAACGCAAATTCACCATCTACTGCACCACAAGCAGCACAAGCATGTAATATAGGTTGCACGCCTGTATAGGGTAGCATTTTCCATTCTACGAACAATGTAATGGCCTCCGGGTCATAACCTTCCTCAATTGCTTGTAATGCTTGAAGGAGCACATCAAATGCAAGTGGCTCAGGTTTCCCCTCTTCTACTACACGCTCGACAAGTTCCATTACATAACTTGCATAGGCCGTTGCCATTATATCCTCGCGAATATGACGCATAGAATTGAGGTGCTCACCTTGTTGCAATGTCCCTATACCAGTATGATGCTGTACCATAAACATGCCATACGTAAATGGCTGTGTAACAGATGCTAATCTACTGGAAGGCTTCTTCGCTCCTCGAGCCATCGTGGCAACCTTTCCTGCTTCTCTCGTTAGTAATGTTACAATTTTATTTGATTCTCCGTAGGCACGTACCTTTAGGACAATTCCTTCCCATTTATGAAGCATCGGTCCCCCTCCTTTCTACAAGCTTCGCAATCAATTATGGCTCGGCATAATTGCGTGACATCCGCCGGAGGCTTTGGGCCAGCATGATGTTGGTCACTCAGTCGTGTGTTGTTGCTGTCGCTTCGCTTTCGCACAGATAAAACCGTGTTGCTGTCGCTTCGCTTTCGCACAGATAAATTGCCACAGGACGTGGCGATCTTAGACTGAGTTCCTCTATTTCAGCGGGTGTCCAAACACCTGTAGCTGACGCTTTGCTTTCGCTACAAAAAACACCTGTACCTGTCCGCTACGCTTTCGGTACAAAAAACATCTGCTGAAAGAAGTGAAAATAGAGCTCTCCAATAAATTATTGGACAGCTCCATTTAAAACTACAGCGACAAATAGGATGTTGTAAAGTTGCTTCGTCAGTATATCCTATTAATATTCATCATCACGGAAACCGAAGTCACGTAAATGTGTTGATTTATTTCGCCAATCCTTTTGTACCTTTACCCAAAGCTCTAAATACACTTTTGAACCAAGAAGCATTTCAATATCTTTTCTTGCACGTATCCCTACTTCTTTCAATAGCGCTCCACGTTTACCAATGACAATCCCTTTTTGAGAATCTCTTTCCACGATAATCGTTGCTGCTACACGAATTTTACCTTCATTTTCTTCATCACGGCGAATTTTATCAATAACAACAGCAATGGAATGAGGTATTTCTTCACGTGTTAAATGTAACACTTTTTCACGAATTAACTCTGAAATAATAAAACGCTCAGGATGATCTGTTACTTGATCAGCTGGATAATATTGTGGACCCTCTGGTAAATATTTCGTTAATGTTGTTAATAAATTTTCTACATTATTCCCTTGCAATGCTGAAATCGGAACTATTTCCGCAAAGTCATAACGCTCTTTGTAGCTTTCAATAATTCCTATTAATTCATCAGGATGAATTTGATCGATTTTATTAATCACTAGGAAGACAGGCGTTGGATTACCTGCCAGCATTTCAAGGATGAATTCGTCACCCTTTCCAAGTTTCTGCTCTGCATTTACCATGAACATAATAACATCCACTTCACGCAATGTATTTTTAGAAACCTTAAGCATAAAATCCCCTAGCTTATGTTTCGGCTTGTGGATTCCTGGTGTATCAATAAAAATCATTTGGCTATCATTTGTTGTTAGTACACCTTGTACTTTATTTCGTGTTGTTTGTGGTTTATCACTCATAATCGCAATTTTTTGACCAATGACACGGTTTAAAAATGTTGATTTCCCTACATTTGGTCGCCCGATTATGGAGATAAAACCTGACTTATAGCCATTGTTATTTTCCAGCATTCTCTAAATCCTCCGTTGTAAATGCAAACGGTAGTAATTCGCCTACAGACGTTACCGTGACATCACCTTTTAAGTTTGTTAAATATACAGGCATAGATGGTTTGCAAAATTCCATCATCACTTGACGACAAGCTCCGCATGGCGCACATGGTCCATCCGTATCAGCTACAATAGCGATCGCCTCAAAATCATAAATACCTTCTGACACGGCTTTGAAAAAGGCTGTACGTTCAGCACAATTGGTCATACTATAGCCAGCATTTTCAATATTGCAGCCATGAATAACCTCTCCATTTTTCGTTAAAATCGCTGCGCCAACTTTAAATTTTGAATAAGGTACATAAGCCTTTTCACGCGCTTTTTTTGATTCCTCTAGTAATGCATGCATATCAATTGTCATCAATGTTCTCCTCTACATCATCAATTTCGCCTCGGATAATTGCCGATGTTGCTTTCTCCAGCACAACTGCTATTATTTCATGACCGAATAATTTTAATTATATCAAAACCATTTCGGTATAAATATGAGTAATCCGATTATAGCACTGAATATCGCAAATACAAGTACTGCGCCTGCTGCAAGATCTTTAGCCTGCTTAGCAAGTGGATGGATGTTAGGTGAAGCTAAATCCACTACTCGTTCAATTGCAGTATTAATCATTTCAAGTACTAACATTAGTGCTATTAATAGCAACACAATATACCATTCTATATGTGATAAATCCGTAAAATAGCCAGCAATCAATACTATTCCTGTACTTAGCAAATGGGACTTGAAATTTTGCTCAGTACAGGCTGTAATGATACCTTTAAAGGCATACCCAAAAGAGCGTACGAATTTGCGAACATTCATTTATTCTCGTCCTAAGCCGAAAGATTGTAAAATCTCATCCTGCTTACCGAACATCACCTTTTCATCTTCTGGCTCCATATGATCATAGCCAAGTAGATGTAAGAAACCGTGAACCGCTAAAAAGCCTAATTCTCGCTCAAATGTATGCCCATATTCCTCTGCTTGTTCTTTTGTACGATCCGTTGAAATAATAATATCTCCTAAGACACGAGGCATCCCTTCAAATGTTACTTCCATTTCTCCCTCACCTAATTCCTCTAGGGCAAACGAGATAACATCTGTCGGTTGATCCTTGTCACGATATTCTCGGTTTATTTCTTGAATCGCTTCATTTGTAACAAACGTCACTGACACTTCTGTTTCCGGTTCAATATTCTCTTGTTTCGCAGCATGCTGTAAAAGCTTTTCAACAAGCTCCATATGCTCAGCAGCCACTTCATTTGTTTCATCTGTAAAATCAATTGTTAAAATCATAGATCCTCCTACTTATCTGCCTTTGGATATTCAATTCGTGAGTGGAAAATTCCATTCAACGTTTCACAAAGTACTCGCTCTATACATTTTAACTCTTTTATTGAAATATCGCATTCATCAAATTGATTGTCTTGTACTCGATCATCAATAATTGCTCGTACCAACTTTTGAATTTTCTCTGCATTCGGTTCCTTCATCGATCGAACCGCTGCCTCAACGCTATCAGCAACGCTAATAACTGCCGCTTCCTTCGTTTGTGGCTTCGGACCTGGATATCTGTACTTTGTATCATCTAAACATTTTCCTTCTTCCTTCGCTTTAAAGTAGAAGAATTTTAATAGACTGGATCCGTGATGCTGTAAGGCAATATCGATAATTTCCTGTGGCATCTTATAACGTTTTAGCATTTCAGCCCCGTCAGTTGTATGCGCGATTATAATTTCCGCGCTTTTTTCTGGGGACAATGAATCATGTGGGTTAATACCAGACATTTGATTCTCGATGAAAAAGGCAGGACGCTTCGTTTTGCCAATATCATGATAATAGCATCCTACACGAGCCAGTAATCCATCCGCTCCAATTTCCTCACATGCTGCCTCTGCTAAGTTCGCCACCATTACACTATGATGATATGTTCCCGGAGCCTCCATTAGTAATTTTTTCAGCAACGGATGGTTTGGGTTCGATAATTCAATTAAACGCAACGACGACAATAAACTAAAGGCTGATTCAAAAAATGGTAAAAGACCCATTGTAAGAGCCCCTGATAATAGAGCCGATATCATTGCTGCGGTAAAGTAAAACACTAACTCTGACATGCCATAGGAAGATTGTGTCATCAGTAAATAAAATGCGATAAACGACATATTTACTAGCCCTATGACACCTACAGCATGTAGAATATGTGAACGCTTTTCTACACTCCCCAAAAAGAATAAGCTCGCAAAGCCTCCAAAAATTATATACAGAGTAATTTCCATCTGCATAACAGATGAATAACCCTCTTGAAAAATAACACCCGCAGATGCCGCTGTCATAACCGTAATAAGAACCGCAGCACGATCATCCGCTAATAACCGTACAAGCATTGTTGCCAAAGCTGTTGGGAAAAGGAAAGCAACCGTAACATCGAAGCCACCTGAGACTAGGCTTATAAATTTCATCAGCAGGATGGATAAACTATAAACAATTACTGTAACCAACAAGGCATTACGTTTCTTGTGCTCATCTGTATCCCAACGTTCAAATAAAACAAACATGAACGTCATTTCTAGAAGGATTAAAATAATCAGCCCTGCAATCGGTTTCATCGATGCCTTATTACTCACCATACCTAGAAGCTCTAATTGACGAAACGCCTCATTATCAATAATTTGACCTTCCTGTACGATGATTTGACCTTGAAGAATTCGAGTTGGTTCAACCGATTCCTTCGCTTGTTCCTTTCGAATTTTCGTTTGTTCTTCGTTTATCGTCTCATTTTCGATAATACTCGTACGTCCAATTAAAACTACCGTATTAAATATTTTATCTGGATAGCCTCGTTGTCCACGAATTTTTGTCTCAAAATCATTTTGACCCGCAAATACATTTTCTGATCGAATGGATTTTTGCAAATATTCCTGCACAGATTTTGATAGTTGCGTACTCGTTCTTTTTAAATCTGCTTCACTTTGTACTAACAAACCCTCTAGCTGTGAATCAGTAAAAATAATTGGCATTTGATCTGAATCTATTGATTCAAACTTTTTGCGGAGCTGCGCCACTTGGTCAGCAATCGGAACAGGTTCTTTGCTACTCTCAACATCCGCCTTTACGTCAAGAACATAATCAAATAAAGAGGTTACAATCGCAGCTCGCTGTTTAGCAACATCCGCAGAAAATTGATAGACTGGTTCAACCGCATTTCTTGCTTTTTCTCGTTCCTGTTGTGTTTTATAAGTATCTTCTATCGTTTTAGTAGATCGTACTGTTTCAGGCGCTAGTTGTAATGGTTTAAAATCATATGTAACACCTTTAACATTGCCATACATAAAAGCAAATTGTAGGGCTCCTGTTAAGATGAGAACGACAATTAAAAAGTAGCGGAAGCCAATCAGTTCTGTAAATTTTTTTAATTGATTCTCCATCTGGCACCTCCTCTATCTATCTACTATCATACCAATTCAAAAAACATTTTTCCCGAAAAATGTATAAGAAAGCAAAAAAACAGCTATACAATTTGTATAGCTGTCACAAATTTTTCCATTTTCCAACCATTTTCATGTTTGTTAAATTTTATATCAGGCACATTACTCTCGGTGCAGACTTTTCAAACCTTGTTGCACCTGCCGCTTCGCTTTCGGTGCAGACTTCTAAAAACCGTTGCACCTGCCGCTACGTTTCACTACGCTTTCGGTGCAGACTTTAATATGACCGCTTATGCGGTCATATTAAAGTTGCTGTTCTTCGTAGGCTTTGATGATTTTTGCTACGATTGGGTGGCGTACTACATCGCCTTGTTCTAAAATTTGGAAATGTATTGATTTTACATACTTTAGTGTACGTTCTGCTACAATTAACCCAGATTCCGTATTTTTCGGTAGGTCAATTTGTGTTTTGTCGCCTGTAATGACCATTTTTGAGCCAAAGCCTAGTCGCGTTAAAAACATCTTCATTTGTTGATGTGACGTATTTTGAGCTTCATCTAAAATGACAAAGGCATCGTCTAATGTACGGCCACGCATATATGCTAAAGGTGCAATTTCGATTGTGCCTCGTTCAATAAGTCTTTGAGTTTGTTCTGACCCGTATATATCGTTTAAAGCGTCATAAAGAGGGCGTAAATATGGATCTACCTTTTCCTTCAAATCCCCCGGAAGAAAGCCTAGAGACTCGCCTGCCTCTACTGCAGGGCGTGTTAAAATAATACGCTTAACGTGCCCGTTTTTTAGCGCCTGTGTTGCCATGACTACCGCTAAATACGTTTTCCCAGTACCAGCTGGTCCGATACCAAAAACAACGTCTTTATGACGGATTGCTTGTATGTATTCTCGTTGACCAATTGTTTTTGCACGAATAGGCTTTCCTTTCGTCGTGCGAGCTATTTCTTCATCATAAAGTTCTGCAAAATATTCAATAGTTCCTTTTTGTGTCATTTCAATAGCTGTTGCAACATCACGCTGATCAATATTAATTCCTTTACGAATGACCTTTAAAAGAGCATGTAAAAGGAATGTCGCTTGTTCCTTTGCATCCTCTTCACCAGCAAGCTGAATTTGTTCACCACGTGTAATGATGTGGACGTGTAGAGCCTCTTCGATTAATTTCATATTTGCATCGGAAATTCCGAGTAGCATAACCGCTTCGTTTGGATTATCCACTTGTAATACAGTTAAATGTTCTGACATAATC
Organism: Lysinibacillus sp. RC79; assembly: GCF_041262405.1. NCBI lineage: Bacteria > Bacillati > Bacillota > Bacilli > Caryophanales > Bacillaceae > Lysinibacillus > Lysinibacillus sp. RC79. Next base: position 444,499 of record NZ_JBGCCD010000001.1, on the reverse strand, counting down.
ATTCTCCTTGTGGGCCTTGTATTGGACTGGCTATGTTTTCATTGACTAAAAATAGAACTTTCCCTTCAACTGTACCATTCCCCCACTTTACCTGTAAAAGGTTTTCTTTTTTTATAACCGTTTTCGCAGGTAATGAACGTAGTACCTTTTCATGAAGCAATGGTATAAGCAATGAATCTATTTTAGATTCATCAAGCTCTACTTGCATTTTTTTAGTGTACTGCTCCTCAACAATTGAAACATATGGATCGAGCCAATTAGGTAAATCTCTCTTTTGCACATAGTCAACTTTTTCTTTTTCTTGATGAATACCTTTCACTAATACACGCCACTGCTTCTGTTGTAGCGTTTCCATCGTTAACTTTCTTGGAATTTTAAATGAACATTCGAGCCAATAATCAGCGTATACCTCTCCCTTTGCCCCAACAAAGACTTGATCTTCACCACTTTCAATTACGCCACTTACGAGAACATCACCTTCATAAGCAGTATCGTTGACTGAAATTTTCCGTTCACCATTTTGAATATTAAAGTGAGTAATAACACCACTTTTTGTTGCCACTAAATGTGTCGCTAATTTTTCATTCGTTTGTTTTGTTTGTTTCGGGGACTCCTGAGGTCGTAAAATTACACGTCCACCATGCTTTTCAATATGCACCCATGAAAGATCTCGATGCCCTTCTAGTAGCTTCTGACGAATGACAGCATCTGAGGGTAAGTCTTTTTGAGAAATGGGTGTTTCTAATTGAAATGTATCTTCAAAGGTCTTTCCCAGACGTTCCTCTAACTCTGGTGTTGCCGCTTCAATATCAATACGCCAAATAATCTGTGCACATAGCAATGGAATTAATATCATCAACGCTAGACCAAGCAAAGTCCAAAGCTGTGTTCGAAAAACTTGAAGTTCATCAGCATAATAAACAGCCATTTTAAGTCGGTAACGTCTTCGTACACTGCGGATTTTCGGTAGATAGTGCATAGTCGTTTCAAAGGCAACCTCTTGCTCACGAAAGACAACACGCTTTAATGGCACATGTTGTGCATGCAATGCTTGAATAAAAGGATGAACATTTTCATGGCGCTTTATACGTATGATAATTGGCCGATTATTCCACATTATCGCTCACACCCATATCCTTTGTCATTTTCATATGAAGCTCCTGTAAATCCTCTACAGAAAGATGAAGCATTTCTTCTTTAAGAGCATTAATTTCCACTGATTTTCCACGCACAGTAATATGGTAATCTGCATAGATAAAAGAGCATGATGAAGCATCAGCATGTAGAAAACGATATGGCCCAATGATTTTTATTGTTTCATATTGTAATAATTCAAGTAGTGGCGTTAATTGAAATAGTTTTCTCATAAAAAAATGCCTCCTTCTTCGGCAATATATGCATCGAAAAAGGAGGACATGCTAGTTATTTTCTTTTTGCTTTTGGAGGACCTAAAACTTCTGCCATTACAACAGCCTGCATTAATGATTTTTTTGATCTTGGTAATTTAAAAGCCGATTGTGATTCAGCTACTCCCACAACTTTTTTCCCGGCTGCCAAACGACCGATACTTTCTCTATTCGTAGTACGACTCATTTTCTCAGTTGGGATTAACGGTGGTGCTACATAGCTTTGTACTCCTTTATTTACTGTTTCTTCGACATTTTTTTTCGGCTCTTCAACTTTAGGCTGTTCATTTTTCCATTCACCTATAAATTCACGCGCAAAATCCTCAAAGCTCTGAGGTTTAGAAGTAGGACGTTGCGCTGGAGTCATCTCTGCTTTATTTATAACAGGAGGCTCAACATGTGAATCCTTATTGAAAGGTGGCATTGGTTTTTGTTCTTTCTTTTTTGATTTACCGAAAATAGAGCTGACTATGGCAATTATCGCTAATATAATTAATTGTTCCATTTATTAGTACCGCTCCTTTCAGTTTTTTATTCATTAGGTTCATTTGTTTCTGATTTATCTGAGCTTACTTTAGAAATGGAGTCTCGCATAGCTGTATCTGCTTGAATGTTACGGTAGTTCATGTAATCCATAATACCAAGATTACCCGAACGTAGCGCTTCTGCCATTGCCTGTGGTACTTCTGCTTCTGCTTCTACTACTTTTGCCTTCATCTCTTGTACGCGTGCAATCATTTCTTGCTCGTTCGCTACAGCCATTGCTCGACGCTCTTCAGCCTTCGCTTGGGCAATGTTTTTATCTGCCTGCGCTTGTTCAATTTGTAATTCTGCACCGATGTTTTTGCCGATATCAACGTCTGCAATATCGATCGATAAGATTTCAAATGCTGTTCCAGAATCTAAGCCCTTTGCTAATACAGTTTGAGAAATCATATCTGGATGTTCAAGAACTTCCGTATGACTACCAGCACTACCAATAGTAGAAACGATCCCCTCACCTACACGGGCAATAACTGTTTCTTCACCCGCACCACCGACTAAACGCTCGATGTTTGCACGCACAGTAATACGTGCCTTCGCTTTTACTTCAATCCCGTTCATGGCAACACCTGCAATAAATGGTGTTTCAATGACTTTCGGGTTAACAGACATTTGTACTGCTTCTAATACATCACGACCTGCTAGATCAATGGCTGCACAGCGTTCAAATGATAATTCAATATTCGCACGATGGGCTGCGATTAATGCATTGACAACTCGGTCAACATTACCACCTGCTAAATAGTGACTTTCAAGTTGATTAATCGTCACAGGTAACCCTGCTTTATGTGCTTTAATTAATGGGTTCACAATTCGTGATGGAATTACACGACGTAAACGCATACCGATTAATGTGAAAATACTAACTCGTACCCCCGCAGCAAGTGCAGAAATCCACAGCGCCACTGGTACAAAGGTAAAGAATACCGCGAGAACAATAAATAATAAGACAAGCCCTACAATTGGACCTATTAAAGCTAAATCAAATCCCATTTGCTATTCCTCCAAATCTTTTTCTGTTTGTCTCACGACAATACGTGAGCCCTCTACTTTAATAACTTCTACATGTTTCCCAGCATCAACATAGCCACCTTCCGATACTACATCAATGCGTTCACTACCAAATAGCATTGTACCTGCCGGACGAAGTGGTGTAATTGCTGTACCCACTTTTCCAAGCAGCTCTGTGCGATTCACGTTAGATACATAGCCCTCTTCCGTCGTTGTCGCATCCATCAAGACTAGCTTGTTTAAAACATGCAATTTTTTACCGAAAAATTTCATAAGGATCACCATTCCTATTATCGCTACAACAAGCGCAATGAAAATCGCTATAATCATTTGCATCATGTTTGCACCTGCCAGTATTAGACTTAGTAATATTAGCACACCGCCGAAAATACCAACAATACCTCCGGGGACAAAAAATTCCGCTACAACAAGCGCTAAACCTACAATAAATAAAAGTAATGCTTCATAACCTGCCAAGCCCGCCACCATATGACCGAAGAAAAATAATCCAAGTGCTGACAATCCCATTATACCTGGTACACCAAAACCTGGCGAATATAGCTCAACTACAAGTCCCAAGCTTGCAATCGACAATAAAATTGGAACGATAATCGGATTCGTAATAAAACGAGCAAGTTTTTCAGCAAAAGTAGGTTCAACTGGAACGATATCACTGCCTTTTAATTGAGTTTCTTTTAAGAGATCTTGGAAATTCGAAACCGTCCCTTTAGAATAACCAACCTTTTTTGCCTCCGAGGCAGATAAAGTTAATAAATTTCCTTTTCCTGCTCGAAATTCTGGTAAATCAACAGATGCATCAGCCATTGCTCGTGCATATATTGGATCGCGCTTTTTCGATTCTGCAGCTGCCTCCATTTGAGCAAGCCATGCACTATGAGCCTTTAAGTCTGCTGCATTTCCTGCTGAGTCAATAACTGCAGCCGCCCCGATCGTTCCATTTGGCACCATATAGATTTCATCCGCATGTAAGGCTAAAAAGGCACCTGCAGAATGCGCGTCTTTGTTAATATACGCAATCGTACGGATATCCGTTGCATCCATAAGCATAGCAATATCACCTGCCGCATTCACGAAACCACCAGGCGTATGAATGTCTAAAATAATCGCCTCTGCATAGTTTTCTTCCGCCTCTTTAAAAGCTCGTTCTAAAAATGCGTGAAGTCCTCGTTCTACTTCATTATGAATAGGTATGTGGTAGACCTTACTACTTGCAAAAGCCGACGTTAATGGAAACGCTAACAAAAATGTCATCCAAATAACTAATAAATAGCTGAGGACTCTTCGTCTCCGCACCTTTTTCCCTCCCTTCTAACATGCTTCTCTCCTGTATATACGACTGACTATGCGAAAAGTTTCATAAATCCTAATAATTTTATTATACAGTGAATTTTTAATATGTAGTGCTTTAATAATCGTCTATAGTTTATACAATCAGTATATAACATAAAAGCCGAATGAATCTCAAGGATCACATTCGGCTTTTCCAATATGTACGTAAATTTGAGAGCTTAAAGTAAAATACCTGAAATTAATCGACATGCGATTAATTCCAGGTATATCTTTGTCTGCTCAGTGAATCATACAATTGCGTGTTATGAACGTAGGGATTTTTAATGGGAAATTAAATTACCACTTACGTTTACGTGCAGCTTCTGATTTCTTTTTACGTTTTACGCTAGGTTTTTCGTAGAACTCGCGCTTTCTAACTTCTTGAATTGTACCACTTTTTGATACAGTACGTTTGAAGCGGCGAAGAGCATCTTCAAGCGATTCGTTTTTGCGAACGACAGTTTTTGACATCTCTCTTTCCCTCCCTCCGAACACACGTCAATACACAAATAGGCAAATAACCAACTGCTGTGTACTAAAGAATTATAACGTATTGTCTAAAAATGGTCAATAGAAAGTGTACGAATTAATCTGATGAATTTTTGGTTTTATTACCTTAAGAATTTCCAACTTACTTTTGGACAACAATAAACAAACATAGTTTTTAACTTTAGGTTTATGAGGAGAATAAAATGAAAACATTTAATAATAAATTAAATCCTCCAAAAATACTTGTATTGGGCTTTGCTGTCATCATTTTAGTCGGAGCATTTTTGTTAACACTTCCTATTGCAACCGCCGATGGTATAAGCCTTTCATTTTTAGATGCTTTATTTACTGCTACCTCTGCTACCTGTGTAACTGGACTGGTTGTTGTAGATACTGGTACTACATTTTCGATATTTGGAGAATTAGTTATTCTTTTTCTTATTCAAATTGGTGGATTGGGTTTTATGACATTCGCGACGTTATTATTTTTGCTATTAGGAAAAAAGATTTCTTTAAAAGAAAGGCTTTTGTTAAAGGAGGCATTTAATAACGTTACAATTGCTGGTCTAGTTAAATTAGTTAAAAGGATTTTGTTATTTACAGCACTAATTGAATTAATAGGTGGCTTAATTTTATCTATTCGATTTTCGTTCGATATGCCTGTAGGTAAAGCCTTTTATTTCGGCTTTTTCCATGCCATATCGAATTTTAATAATGCCGGATTTGATTTAATGGGTGACTTTAAGAGCTTAACAGTGTACGTGGACGATCCTTTCGTAGTATTAACTATTTGTGCACTTATTACGATTGGGGGCTTAGGGTTTATTGTTATCAATGAACTATATGAATACCGCGGAACGAAACGACTTTCAGTGCATACAAAAATTGTATTAACTACAACGTTTATTTTAACAGTTGGCTCGACTCTTTTAATTTTCTTCTTTGAATACGGAAATAGTAAAACTATTGCATCGTTATCTGAATCGGGTAAAATTCTTGGTCCATTATACCAAGCTGTTACATCTAGAACTGCTGGTTCTAATACCCTTCCTATTGGTGATTTAACACATTCAACACTATTTTTAATAATTTGGCTAATGTTCATCGGAGCGGGTTCTGGATCAACTGCTGGAGGTATTAAAATAACGACTTTCGCAATTTTAATTGCTACGATGTGGTCTCAACTAAAAGGGAAAGAAGATGTTGTGCTTTTTAGACGTAGAATTGTACATGAAACGATTTTAAAAGCTTTAACTGTCACAATGTGTGGAATGATGATTGTCGTACTTGTTACCATTGTCTTAAGTATTATTGAACAACGTCATAGTTTTATGATGTATTTGTTTGAGGCTACCTCTGCATTCAGCACCACTGGACTTTCAATGGGGCTAACTCCCGAGCTATCAAGTGGTGGTCGTCTTCTAATCATATTAACAATGTTTGCAGGAAGATTGGGCCCCTTAACAATTGCTTTTGCCATCACAAAACGTCGGAAAACAGAAGCTTTCCGTCATCCAAAAGGAAATATTATGATTGGTTGAGACTCCCACCCCTAAAGGGACAAGTTGACTAATGTCAGTGGGATTCCTGAGTAACTAAGCGTTCGCAGTCCATTTCTGTTTTGAACAGCTCTAAAGGTTGGGGTATCCCATTACCCCTCCCTATCCAGTGCATATAGCAGATAGGGCTACGCTACTGTTACCATAGCGTATAGTTGGTTTCGTTCGATGTGTTTTAGCGTCTTTTTCTTGACGACACATATTGTTTTACCGATAGCATGAATTAGGCTATCGAACCTTATACAATATCCAATTTTCAATGAACGAGCGTGTTTTAAAGACTTTTACTTGTCTATACATGGAGTATAACACCCTTTCAGACAATTGAGATAGCGAAAGCAGCTCTTGTCTGACCTCACTTTCATCCCCGGGCTACACCCTGCATGGGCTTTCTCGTTCGGAAAATCTGTAACCATGATAAAGGAGCAAAGAGTACAAATGACTATCAAACAATATGCTGTCATCGGTCTAGGTAGGTTTGGAGTAAGCGTAGCCCGCAAATTGTATGAAGCTGGGCATGAAGTTTTAGGAATTGATATAAATGAGGAAAGAGTCGAAGATGCCGAACCTTATGTTACACACGCTGTAGTTGCTGATACGACAGAAGAAAAAGCACTTAACTCCATAGGGATAAGAAATTTCGATAGTGTCATTGTCGCTATAGGTATAGATATGCAATCAAGTATTTTAACTGTCTCATTATTAAAGGAGCTAGGTATCAAAAAAATAATTGCAAAGGCTCTTGGAAAAAGACATGGACAAGTTTTAGACAAAGTTGGTGCCGATTGGATTATTTACCCTGAGCGCGATATGGGGGAGCGAGTAGCCAATCAGCTACTTTCACCTAATATGCTAAATTATATTGAATTGTCAAAAGATTACAGTATAGAAGAAATTATGATTCCTTCTAAAATGGCTGGCCAAAATTTACGGGATTTAGACATTCGAGCGAAATATAATGTCAGTGTTATTGCCATAGTTCGAGATGGTAATATAACCATCTTACCCTCTCCAGATCAGATTATTGAAGAAAGAGATATATTAGTTATGATTGGCCATAGAAAAGATCTTACTGTATTTTCAAATGTTGAATAGAAAAAAGATTAAAATCAATTATGCCTCGGCATAATTGCGTCCGGAATCGGCTTTGTGCTTAGGCCTGCACGAGGGCCGACACGATGTCGATCATTTCGGTAATGCCACAGGACGTGGCGTTTTTACCGATGCAGGTCAGTTAGCCTAAAATCCTTTATTGAACTCCTTTCCGATTTCCGTGACATCCGCCGGAGGCATTACCTTCTTTCAGCGGATGTCTTTTGTACCGAAAGCGTAGCGACAGGTACAGATGTTTGTACACCCGCTGAAAGAAGGTAAAATAGGCTGCGTCAAAGGTATTTTCCCTTGAAACAGCCTGCTACTTTTTATCAATTATGCCTGGGCATAATTGCGTCTGGAATCGGCTTTGGGCTTGCCCAAAGTACTCAGTCGTGTGTCGTTGTTGTTGCTGACGCTTCGCTTTCGCACAGATAAAACCCTGTTGCTGACGCTTCGCTTTCGCACAGATAAAACCTAATTGCTGACGCTTTGCTTTCGCTACAGAAAATAATTGCTGAAAGAAGTTAAAAGATTTTCTGACTATCCCTATCGTCTTTTAAAATCTCTACAGCCTCTCTGAAACGTAGAGAATGGACGATTTCTCGTTCGCGTAAAAATTTCAAGCTATCATTCAAATCAGTGTCATCTGATAAATCAATAATCCACTGATACGTCGCTCGTGCTTTTTCTTCGGCTGCAATATCCTCATACAAATCAGCAATCGGATCCCCTTTAGCCTGAATATAAGTTGCCGTAAACGGTGATCCAGCTGCATTCTGATAAAATAATGCCCTGTCATGATTGGCATAATGTTCTCCAAGACCTGCCTCTTTAAGCATCTCTGGAGTGGCATCCTTCGTAAGTTTATAAACCATCGTGGCAATCATTTCTAAGTGAGAAAATTCCTCTGTAGCTATATCTGTTAACAAACCAACCACTTTATCAGGAATAGTATAGCGCTGATTCATATATCGAAGTGCTGCTGCTAATTCTCCATCTGCACCACCATACTGCTCAATTAAATACTTAGCTAGCATTGGGTTACACGTACTCACCCTTACTGGATACTGGAGCTTCTTTTCGTAATACCACAAAAAAATTCCTCCTAGTTACTCAAAATCAATTATGCCGAGACATAATTGCTTCCAGAACGCTACATAAACATTTGTAGCTGTCGCTTCGCTTTCGCTACCAAAAACATTTGCTGAAAGAAGTTAGACTTGCCATGGCCAAGGTGTATCTACCCAATTAAAAGGATAATTTGAATAACTTCTCCCAAAATTCATAAGCGGACCAAATTTTTGCTCAAATTCAACCTTAAGTCGCATACTTATTTCAGTGTTCTCATTAAATTGCTGAATAGCATCATAATCGTGAGGATGAGTATCTAAATAAAGATTTAATTCCACTATTACAAAATCAATGGCTTGTATTTCTTCAAGGAGCTTATAAAATTCGGGTGGCATCTCTTTACTCATTCTTTACCCCTCCTTCTTGAGGATTTGGATAGGGGCTAAATAATTGAGGCCATAATGTGCCAGATCTGAGAGCTTCTCTAGGGGATTGATATTGTGGTAGCCCAGGCGGTTGAAAACCAATATATAATTGAGGCGGTGTAGAAAAACTTTTAACCCTTATAGGTGGACATGGATCGTATGGGCTAATAAAAGGCTTCCAATATTTATATTGCGTAAACATTGTATCCTCCCTTCTGTAATCAATTACATCAGTGGAGTATATGAGGTAGATTAAATTATTATTCAGACTAGTGTTATGATCCGGGAAGTCACTAACCAGTTGGAAGCTGTTAATATCTTGTTCAAACTAAAAGCAAACGATCGCACGTCGTATGTAATAACTACCTTAACAAGTTCAATGCGAAAACAAAATACAGCTCGCATTTTGAAAAACGCGAGCTGTATTTTGTACCTATTATGCATTTTAGTTCTTAAAGAAAAATTTATCCGAAATATTTATATAGTTACACCTACAAAATATCCTATAGAAATAAAAATAATTACCCACGTCAAAGCTCCAAAACAAGCGAAAGCAAGATAAGTCCTAAACTTCATCTGGGTTATTCCAGACATGTAACTTGTTACATGTCTAATACCTGGAACATAATATCCTATAATTATTGTCCATGGTCCAAATCGATGAAACCATCGTTCAACTTTAGTAAACCGTTTATCATTGAGACCAATCCATTTTCCATATTTTAATATTATGGGTTTCCCTAATTTATTTCCAATTAAATAGCTAATGATCATACCAGTAGTTGAGCCAAGAAAGCTTAAAAGTACACTCAATAGAAAACTTAAATGCCCCTCTTGGCACATAAATCCCACAAACGTCATCAAGATCTCATCGGGAACGGGTAAGCCAATTATCCCTAAAGATAATAGTAAAAATATAGCAAGATATCCATATTGACTTATAAAACTGCTTATGAATTCCACGGATAGTTTCTCCTTTTTTAGTACAATTCGTTACCTTTATCATCAAACATCATATATTTCTCCATTTTTTGCTAAAGAATTAAAACCCTTGAATGATTATTAATAACGGAGAGGCAATTAAGATTTAATAATAGTAATAACGGATGATTATCGACCCATTAATTCTACGCATTCAATCTTTCTATGTTATCGATGTTACTAGGTTATGTAAGAATTTGGTTCGTATCTATACAATGTTCTTATAAAGAAAAAATTAATCAGTCCAATAATCAATTTAGCACTTTTTAAATAGTATAGATATTATATTTATAAAACCATAAAAATTATAAAATTCCTCCCTATCATTTTTGCAATTACTCTCCATAATACATCAACTACTATGAGTTAAAAAGAGGGGGATTTATGGATGAAACAATTACAATAAATCAATTGGTTATAATTTTTGATATAAATCATCACTAATTAAGGGAATATATCAACTTGCTCAAATTTTAACTTCTTTCAGCGGATGTCACGGAAATCGGATAGGAATTCTTTGTGCATGCAAAAGGACCGATTCCAGATGCAATTATGCCGAGGCATAATTGATTGTTGAGGGATTTCAATTGTGGGGATTAAAGAAGTTACTACACACGTATTGTACAATAAAAAATTGTAAACATGTACATGGGGCTAGTCCATATTGAACAGCCCCGTAATATTTACTATAAGTATTTTTTATTACTATTAATAATTAGAATCTGCAATTAATCCGTTCATAATAGCTACACCAGAGCTTGCTCCGATACGAGTTGCCCCAGACTCAATCATCTTTTTCATATCCTCTAGGCTTCGTACACCACCAGAAGCTTTTACACCTAAATCTGGACCTACTGTTTTACGCATTAAAGCAATATCTTCTGCTGTTGCGCCTCCAGTAGAAAAACCCGTTGATGTTTTCACATAGTCAGTACCTGCTGCCACAGCTAGTTCACATGCTTTTACTTTTTCTTCCTCAGTTAGAAGGCAAGATTCAATAATTACTTTTACAAGTGCGCCATCTTTTGCCGCTTCAACAACTGCAGCAATATCTGCTTGCACAAGGTCATAGTTTTTATCCTTTAATGCACCGATATTGATAACCATGTCTACCTCTTTTGCACCGTTAGCAATCGCATCTTTCGCTTCGAACGCTTTAACAGCTGACGTGTTAGCACCTAAAGGGAAGCCAATTACAGTACAAACTAAAACATCTGAGCCTTGTAAAAGCTCGCTGCCATATTTCACCCAAGTTGGATTTACACAAACAGAAGCAAAGTTAAATTGTTTTGCCTCTGCACACAATTTTTCGATTTGCTCTTTTGTAGCTTCAGCTTTTAATAATGTGTGATCAATCATACGTGCGAAATTTTGTTCCATTTTTATTAGACTCTCCTTCTATCAACAAGTTGTACGTACCTCTCTGGCATCATAACATTTTTTCACGTTGCCGTCTAATTTCTTTCTAAAGGTAGATGAATTCTAAAACCATTTGCTGATTGTAGAAAACCAGTTGGAAGTACAAGTTTTATCATTAAAATTGATCTATGTTTCTCAATGGGAACTTCATGTTTTTTATCTGCACCTAATTTTCTTTTGGCAGTTCATATAGGTGTGGACCGAAAAAAAAACAACTGTACTCGTAGGAAAAATACATAATATAAAATATAGTAAAACACCGTCCAAAGTTTGAACGGTGTTTCTATTCATAGTTACCCAATTTTATTTTTTTACAGTTTCTAATACACGAACAAATTGTCCTTTAGAATGAGGATATCCAGCTTGGGTAATTTTCACCTTTACAAGTTGACCGATTAGGCTTTCAGGACCTTCAAAGACTACTTTTAAGTAATTATCTGTATAACCGGTTAAAAGCCCATCCTCTGAGCCTCCATCATGCACGAATTCTTCAGGAATTACCTCTAGTACTTGATCTTCAAAGCGAGAAGCATACTCCTTCGCTAATTGGTCATTTAAAGCGATTAATCGATGGACACGTTCGTTTTTAATGTCCTCGGCAATTTGATCCTCCATGCGCGCAGCTGGTGTGCCTGTACGTGGAGAGAACGGAAATACGTGTAATTCAGAAAACTTATGATCACGAATAAAGTTATATGTTTCCATGAACTCTTCCTCGGTTTCTCCTGGGAAACCAACGATTACGTCAGAAGTGACAGCCAAGTCTGGTAAAGCTTCATGTAGTTTAGTTAAGCGTTCACTGAAGAACTCCATTGTATACTTACGACGCATACGTTTTAAAACTGTGTCAGAGCCAGATTGGATTGGAATGTGTAAGTGGTTGACAACGATATTTGATTCACGTAAAACTTCAATCACTTCATCTGTTAATTGACTTGCCTCAATTGAAGAAATACGAAGACGTTTTAAGCCTTTCACATTCGCCTCTAAATCACGTAGTAATTGCGCTAAGTTGTAATCTTTTAAGTCTTGTCCATAGCCACCTGTATGAATACCAGTTAGAACAATTTCAAGATACCCCGCATCCACTAGTTGTTGTGCTTGGCTCAATACTTCTTGAGGATCACGAGAGCGCATTAACCCACGTGCCCATGGAATAATACAAAACGTACAGAAGTTATTACAGCCTTCTTGTATTTTTAACGATGCGCGTGTACGGTCTGTAAATGCAGGCACATCTAATTCTTCATAAACACGATTTTTCATAATGTTGCGTACAGCATTAATTGGTTGGCGTTCAGTAAGATATTGGTCTATGTAGCCAAGTAATTTTGTACGATCTTGCGTTCCTACTACAATGTCAACACCAGGAATCGCCATAATTTCTGCTGGAGATGTTTGAGCGTAACATCCTGTAACACAAATGACAGCGTCTGGATTTTGACGAATAGCTCGACGGATAACTTGACGTGATTTTTTATCCCCTGTATTCGTTACAGTACATGTATTAATGACATATACGTCTGCTTTACGATCAAACTCTGTACGTTCATAGCCTTCTTCTTTAAATAGCTGCCAAATTGCTTCTGTTTCATAATGATTTACTTTACAACCTAGAGTATGGAAACTCACGATTTTTGGTCGCTCGTTACTCATAATATATATCATCCTTTCAAGAGTACACTACAATAAATAAAATTATTAACGTGTCTTATAATAGCACAAATAAAGATAATGAGCCTAGCTTTTTGGCTAAGCTTATTTTTTGAATAAAAAAACAGGCACCATAGTATTGAGTACCTGCTTGTTAATAGGCTGTTCCACTAAAACCAAAAACAGCTATTTTATCCTTCTTGCTCCATTTATTTTAATTAAGACACCTGCTATTCCCCACATCATTTTACAACCCTCTAGCTCCTCCCAATACACTTTTGTAAGAAATCAATTCCTTTGGTTATAAAATTGTAAAAAGGCAGTTGAAAATTAGATTCAACCTAACTTTCAACTGCCTACTCAAATATTGGATTTTTATCAGTGCTCATTAAATATTACAAAGTTGTTGTTTTTCCAAATACATTTTTTACAGAGAACTACCTTTACTTGTTCTGTTCCTCTAAAAACTAGAGTTTATCAAGGATTCATAGGAGGAGTAAGTCCGAAAAGATTAGGAGTTATTACATTAGTGCCAGCTCCAAGGCGGACTTGTTGAACTTGCAGTACTTTTACAGTAAGCTCCAGCACAATTTTTTCACGCAATGTGCTGAAAGTACCTTCTGGTGCTGCCATAATTGGTGAGAAATCAAGTTCAAAGAAGTTTGCAGCTACTAACTCGCCAAATGGTTGTTCATTGTATTTAACCAAATTTTGAAAGAAAGCCTTATCCAATCGAGCATCCATTTGCGTTTTTTCATTAAGGAAGTTCGCTTCAGCAAACTCTGAAATTCCTAAGATCGGAGTAGGGCCTCCAGGTGTTTGTGGGAAAGTAAGGTCTGTAAAACCAGAAAACTGAACATCGGCAATTCTATCACGAAGTGCCCCATTACATGCTGATGAAGCATATTCTATATTTTTGCGAATATGTCCCGCTACAAATAATTTAGCTCTTGTTACTCTAAAAAAGTCAGTGTTGTCAATACGTGCAAAAGCAACCGGTACTAATTTAACTTGATTTAAGAATACATTTTTTTTCACTCTTTTGATTTCAGTTGCTGCAGGAGTGAGCGTAATATCCGACTCCACAACGATTTGAAGTGTTGGTTCTGCAAGTACAACTGGAACTTTAATAGTTGGAGCCGTAACCGGTGTAGCGACTAGTGGAGTAATTTCACTAGTTAATGGTATTTGTTCAGTTGATGCCACTGGACAAGGTTCGACTTTACTAACGTGATTAACTTGACTATCTAATTGATCACTCAAAATGTTCCCTCTTTTCATTTTTTTTATGAGGTTACTCATATCGCTAGAATATGTAGGGATTTAATCCATACATGGACATATACACTAGTTTTTTTAAAAAGAGTTTTTTGAGCAGAGATATAAGTTCAAGTATCCTTTAGATCTTTGGCACTCGAATTTTCTGTGCTTGTAGCAAATGAATGATTATTTCTAATACTAAGTTTTGACACATTTGATTTGAATGAATTAATGACTCATTTTGTGCAGGTACTGCATTCCTTGTGTGAGATGAAGTATACTCTATATTCTGTTGAATGTAACCTTCAATAAATAAACTCCCCTTTAATGCTGAACATGTCCCATTACCTAATGATTGGGAAAACTGATTAGGAACGAAGCTACAATTGGTTAATACTACCTCATTGGAGATATCTTTAACTCCCACAATTCCTTTTTCAAATACGATATTCTCTTCAAGGCATATTTCTATTTTATATTCCCCTACTACAACTGGAGCTCTAATGTGCATAAAGTCATCGGAACTGTAAGAGTGATAATTGGTTTCTCCTTTTTTAATTGATTGTGTGTTATGTAAGGGAACTACAACTGATTTAGACGGATTACTCTTCTGATTATTTTTATCATAAGTATCAGTTTTCATTAAAAATATAATTTCATTCATTTTTGAATGAACCAACCGACAATCAGGCTGTTCAGGATAATCCGTTGTAGTACTAAATAGTTTGGTTTCAAATTGCGGAGTAAGATGATTGTCTGGATCAAGAAAATTAAATGTATTTTTAACAACCTCACCACAGATAGGAGCATGAAGAAAATCATCAATTTCCACGTGAGTAGAAATTGGAATTTTTTGGGTTCTAGAATATATTTCTCCTTGAACTGATTCAGTAGATGCACTATCATGACCTGCAGGATTGTTTTTCTCCATCTCTTCTGTATCAATAGTACTCCTAATTTTATCCTCCCTGTCGGATTCAGAAGGACTTAAAAATTCACGATTAGAGTCTAGCTGAGATGTAAAATCTTGTTCTTCCACAGGATTGGTTTTGTCTGCCTCTTCTATATCAAGCGGATCATTTATTTCATCCTCAACATCAATTTCAGAAGGAATAAATAACTCACAATTGGAATCTAGACGCGCTACAAATTCCCGTTCCTCTACAGGATTGGTTTTATCCGACTCTTCTATATCAAGAGGAATATTCATTTCATCCTCAGCATCAATTTCAGAAGGAGTGAGTAACTCATGATCAGAATCTAAATGCTCTGCAAGTTCCCGTTCCTCTACAGGATTGGTTTTATCCGACTCTTCTATATCAAGAAGATCATTCATTTCATCCTCAACATCAATTTCAGAAGGCATGAGTAATTCATGATTGGAATCTAAATGTTCTGTAAGTTCCTGTTCCGCTATAGGATTGATTTCCTCCGCTTCTTCTATATCAAGGAGAACATTTATTTCATCCTCAACATCAATTTCAGGAAGAATGAGTAACTCGTGATTAGAATCTAGAAGCGCTGCAAGTTTCTGTTCCTCTGCAAAGCCGTTGGTCTCATCTTCTTTTTCTATATCAAGGGGATTATTTACAAAATCAGAATATGGGGAATCTAAAATTTCAAATGTAGAATTTAGTTGAGATGCATGATCTATTTTTTTTCTGGGTTTAGTTTGATAATTAAAATTGATGAAAACTTTTTTCTTGGAACTTATTTCCTTCATCTCTCTATAGTTAATCCATGGAGTTTTCATTAGTTCACTCCCAAATAATGTTTTAACAAAAAAAGTGCAACAGTTAATCCGCGAAACTCCTACGCATTTTTCCAGCCAAGACGTCTTTTTGGGCGATTTATTTTTTTATGATAAGATTTTATGAGTTCTTCTTTCTTTCAGAGGGTGTTTGGGCACCTTCTGAATGAAGTTAAACGACATCATTATGAGCTACTATTATTTTGATCTAAGTGTTGCACTTATAATTACAATCCATTTTATGCTTTACTTTTACTTTTGTCACCGAGTACTTCAAAAATCTCAGTAGCAATTGAGAACTAATGCGTTTGAGAGACGATTGCTTAATAAAATCTAAAGTTTTATCTTTACATTATTTTTTCAACTCGATTATTTTGATAGTAGTTATTAGTACATTAAACGATCGATATTATATAGCAAAAAGGCAGTTGAAAAATCAATTTAATCAAACTTTCAACTGCCAACTAAAATATTGGATTTTTTCAGTACCCTCGAATATCCTTTTACATCTAATTTGCTCCTCTAAAAATTAGAGATTAACAAGAATTAGAAGGATTAGTAGGATGAATAACAGGAGGGTCTACAGCAGGAGGAGTAAGCCCTGTAAGAACAGGAGTTATTACAGTACTACCAGCTCCAAGGCGAATTTGTTGAACTTGCAGTACTTTTACAGTAAGCTCTAGCACGATTTTTTCACGTAATGTGTCGAAAGTGCCTTCTGGTGCTGCCATAACCGGTGAAAAATCAAGTTCAAAGAAGTTTGCAGCTACTAACTCGCCAAATGGTTGTTCATTGTATTTAACTAGATTTTGGAAGAAAGCTTTATCCAATCGAGCATCCATTTGCGTAGTTTCATTAAGGAAGTTCGCTTCGGCAAACTCGGAAATTCCTAAAATCGGAGAAGGGCCTCCAACTGTTTGTGGGAAAGTAAGGTCTGTAAAACCAGAAAAGTCAACATCAGCAATTCTATCTTGGAGTGCCCCGTTACATGCTGCTGAAGCATATTCTATATTTTTGCGAATATGTCCCGCTACAAATAATTTAGCTCTTGTTACTCTAAAAAAGTCAGTGCCGGCAATACGTGCAAAAGCAACCGGTACTAGTTTCACTTGATTCAGGAATACATTTTTTTTCACTCTTTTGATTTCAGTTGCTGCAGGACTAAGCGGAATATCCGCCTCTACAACTATTTGTAGTGTTGGTTCTGCAAGTACAACTGGAACTTTAATAGTTGGAGTCGTAACCGGTGTAACGACTACTTGAGTAATTTCACTAGTTAATGGGATTTGTTCAGTTGATGTTACTGGACAAGGTTCGACTTGATTAACTTGATTATCTAATTGATCACTCAAAAAATTCCCTCTTTTCATTTTTTTAGTATTAGAGAGCGCTCTCTATATTGCTAGAATATGTAGTGATTAAATCTATGTATGGACGTGTATACTAGTTTTTTACTCATTTTAAAAAAGGATTTTTGAGCTGAGGAAACGAATGAACACAAATACCAGGTATTCACCGTTTTGAGCACCTGGTCTAATTGTTAATATCACTAGAAAATAATTTTTCACTTGTGTTTTAAAGCTTTCCAATACCTGGTCCTTGCCTGAACGCTTAGACAGTTAGATAACTGAATTACTCGCTTATTTTTTCCCATTTTACGCTTTTATTTATTTTCTCGTAAGTGTAAAATACCGAATCCAAACCCAATACATAAAGCTAATATTGAAATTGTAATTGGTATTTTACCTATTTCAAGTAAACGAATATTAAATAATTCTGGCAATGAAATGGTATATAAACCTGTAGCAATTAAAGTAGCAGAATAGATCATAGCAGCAATTATAAAAAAAGTTAATGAGATAATTAATTTATTCACTTGCTTTCACCCTCCGAAGTTGAGATCCCCTATAAAAAGAGGTTGCTATGTAAAACATGGAATATAATAACATATTCTCGCCATCATTTAAAACCTTCTTTTAGCGGTAGAATGACAATAATCTTAAGTGATTTAGTTATGTAGATACCACACGAACGCTAATTTTATTGGTGCTGCCTTATTTGAAATGGAAAGTTCACATCGTTTTGATGCGATTTTCCCCACTCTTATTGTGCAACCTTATGTGGAGTCCTGTTTGAAAAAAACTAACAATAAATAAAATGACCCCTTAAATTTCCCTCATACAGTTTAATGAAGATTTGAATCTATTCTACATTCGAATTACAATGTAATAAAGCCGATTCAAAGTTTTTTGAATCGGCTCTTATTGTTAGGATTACTAATATAAGCAGTCATTAAGGTGGCTTTCTACCCCTTTAAACCCTGCCACGACTGCATTTATACGCAATCAAAATGCAATTTACTCATGCACAGCCAGATGTGTAATAAGCCTCTTTTGACAAGTTTAAACGCCTATCTCATTCAAATTCATAAGATATTGCAGACAGTGCATAGAGTGGCGCTGTTTCTGCTCGTAAAATTCGTGGTCCTAAAGACATCGTTTGGGCGCCGGCTTGAAGCAGGGCATCGGCTTCTTTTCTAGCAATGCCGCCTTCTGGACCAAAGATCAAAAGAATTGATTTCAACTTCTTGTCATTCACGTTTTTTAGCTTCTCCGCAAATCTTGTGCGTTTTTCTGCTTTTGCATCCTCTTCATCTGCTATAAAAACG
The DNA here is from genome assembly GCF_041262405.1 of Lysinibacillus sp. RC79. Taxonomy (NCBI): domain Bacteria; kingdom Bacillati; phylum Bacillota; class Bacilli; order Caryophanales; family Bacillaceae; genus Lysinibacillus; species Lysinibacillus sp. RC79. Next base: position 425,819 of record NZ_JBGCCD010000001.1, on the reverse strand, counting down.
GCGTCGAAATTGCCAACTTGTTCTAATAGCTGTTTAAAAGAGATTGGTTCATAGATTTCCGGGATATGTGTACGATGGGATTGCTCAGCTGCTTCTTTTGCAATTTTTTGTAGACGCTCTTGCTTTTTGGCACCTTTCTTTTTATCCCATTTAACGATGGAACGCTCTGCTTCAAAAGGCAATAAGGCAAACATTCCAAGCTCTGTTGCCTTTTGTGTAATAAGTTCTAGTTTATCGCCCTTCGGCAAACCACATGCCACTGTGACATGAACAGGTAACTCCGGAGAAAGAACAATGTCACCTGTAGTTTGAATGTGTACCTCATCTGCTTCAAATGCTACAATTTCACAAATATGGGCAGTATTTTGTGCAACTACAACGATTTTGTCGCCCTCTTTCATACGCATTACTCGTTCAATGTGTCGCGCATCCTCTCCCCTAATACTTGCTTCCTCAATGGTCGTCTCAATAAAATAACGTTGCATGTTACCATACTCCTTTATAGCAAGAAGAGAAAAACGCCAAATCACCAGCACTCGGCTCACGATTTGGCGCATCCTCAATCAATTTATTGTGGTCGACGGGCAATGATCGCTACCCAATCTTCCATTAGTAATACTTCTTCGATGACAAACCCTGAAGCTTCCAACGCCACTTTTACATCATCACGTTTCGCGCCAATGATGCCTGAAGTGACATATAATCCACCCGGTTTAACAACTGAAAATGCATCGTCAGTAAAGGACATAATAATTTCTGCTAAAATATTAGCCACAACGACATCAGCTGGTTCCTTAACTGTATCCAATAGATTTCCATGGAATACAGATACTTTATCGTCTACTTTGTTTAACGCAGCATTTTCTTGTGCTGAACGCACAGCTACTTCGTCTAAATCAAGCGCATGGACGCTCTTAGCTCCTAGTAAGGCTGCACCAATTGATAGAACGCCTGAACCCGTTCCGATATCGATAACCGTATTTCCCTCTTTTACAACCTTCTCAAGCCCTTGTAAACACATAACAGTTGTAGGGTGTGTTCCTGTACCAAAAGCCATGCCAGGATCTAATTCAATAATTAATTCATCTGTTGATACTGGTACATATTCTTCCCATGTTGGTACAATTGTAAAGCGTTCAGAAATTTTTACAGGATGATAGTATTGCTTCCATGCTGTTGCCCAGTCTTCCTCATTCACTTCCACAATCGATACAACATTTTCACCAATATCGATGTTGAAGTTCGTTAGATTTGTTATAGCCGCCTTAATTTCTTCGACTGTTTCATTTAAAAAACTAGACTCCGATAAGTAAGCCTTAACAATAACACCATCTTTCGGAAAATCCGCTTCATTTAGTGCATAAATTTCACCATACTGATCCTCACGTGGCTTCGCAAATTCTGCAGAATCTTCAATAACCACACCACTTGCCCCTGCTTCATGCAAAATATTCGAAATTGCTTCTACCGCTTCATTTTTTGTATGAATGGATAATTCTGACCACTTCACGTAGCTCTTCAGCTCCTCTAGTTATTCACCTTGGAATTTTTTCTTAATTTTATCGAATAGCGAGCTTCCTTGCTCTTCAGGAATATCACCACTGATTTCCGCAAATTCACGTAGTAATTGTTTTTGTTTTTCTGTTAATTTTTCTGGCGTTACAACTTTTACTGTTACATATTGATTCCCTGTGCCATAGCCATGTACATTTTTGACACCTTTGTCTTTTAGACGGAATTGCGCACCTGACTGTGTGCCCGCTGGAATACGTAGTTTTACTTTTCCATGAACAGTCGGAACTTCAATTTCATCACCAAGAGCTGCTTGTGGGAATGTCAGTTTTAGTTCGTAATAAATATCATCGCCATCACGTTCAAACTCATTATGTCCTTGAACGCGGAACATAATATATAAATCCCCCGCTGGTCCTCCATTTATACCTGGCTCACCTTGACCAGACACACGAATTTGCTGACCATCATCAACACCTGCTGGAATGTTTACTTTGATTTTCTTACGTTTTTGAACTTTTCCTTCGCCACGACAAGTTGAACATTTTTCTTTAATGATTTTACCTGTACCATGACATGTAGAACAAGTACGACGATTCATCACACGGCCGAAAGGTGTATCTACAGCTTGATTTACTTGACCTGCACCTTGACATGTTGCACATATTTCGGGGTTGGTACCTGATTTTGCACCTGAACCGTGGCAAGTATCACATAATTCATCTTTTGGAATTTCGATTTCTGTTTCTTTCCCGAAAATCGCTTCCTCAAATGAAATATTCATACGATATTGAAGGTCATCACCTTTGTGTGGTGCATTCGGATCCTGACGGCGACCGCCACCACCAAAGAATGAGCTGAAAATATCCTCGAAGCCGCCAAAGCCGCCGCCGCCGAAGCCACCACCAAAGCCTGCATTTGGATCCTCGTGGCCAAATTGATCATAGCGTGCTTTTTTCTGATCGTCACTTAATACTTCATAAGCTTCAGCGATTTCTTTGAATTTTTCATCTGCACCTGGCTCTTTATTAAGGTCAGGATGGTATTGCTTTGATAATTTACGGTATGCTTTTTTAATTTCATCCTTAGAAGCCGATTTCGTTAAACCAAGCACCTCGTAATAATCGCGTTTCTCCATGATTCACACTCCGCTCTTTTTGCATAAAATCTATTGTATCATGCAGTTAAAAAAACTGCCTCTATTTTATTATTAATTATTCATTAAAAATGTTGTACCACATGCTTTTTTGCTTTTCTCGCACATAACCTATGCAGTAGACGATTTAATGTGCGTAGGATATAGCTAAAAATAAAGAGAAAAGCCAAAGCCGCAAGCGGTCTTTGGCTTCTTCACTTAACTGTGTTACTTGCTATTATTTATCTTCTTTTACTTCTTCAAAGTCAGCGTCTACGATGTCGTCTTTTTTACCATCGCCAGCTTCTGCACCTGCTTCGCCACCTTGAGCAGCTGCTGCAGCTTGTTCATATACTTTCATTACTAATGGCTGTAATACGCCTTCTAGTTTTTCTTTAGCAGATTTAATGCCTTCTAATTCGCCAGCTTCAAGCGCTTTTTTCAGTTCATCACGAGCATCTTCAACAGATTTTTTCTCGTCTTCTGTAATTTGTTCGCCTAAGTCAGCAATTGTTTTGTCAACTTGGAACACTAATTGGTCAGCTTCGTTGCGAAGATCTGCTTCTTCTTTACGTTTAGTATCTGCATCAGCATTTGCCTCAGCATCTTTTACCATACGTTCGATTTCTTCCTCTGATAAACCAGAATCAGATTGGATAACAATTGTTTGTTCTTTGTTTGTACCAAGGTCTTTCGCTTTAACAGATACGATACCATTTTTATCAATATCGAATGTTACTTCGATTTGTGGTACACCACGTGGTGCTGGTGGAATATCCGATAGTTGGAAGCGACCTAATGTTTTGTTGTCTGCTGCCATTGAGCGTTCACCTTGTAGTACGTGAATATCTACTGCTGGTTGGTTGTCAGCTGCAGTTGAGAATACTTGTGATTTAGATGTTGGGATCGTAGTGTTACGGTCAATTAATTTTGTGAATACGCCACCCATAGTTTCGATACCTAATGAAAGTGGAGTTACGTCAAGTAGCACTACGTCTTTTACATCACCAGTTAATACGCCACCTTGAACAGCAGCACCCATTGCTACAACTTCGTCAGGGTTTACACCACGGTGTGGCTCTTTAGCAGTTTCTTTACGTACAGCTTCTTGTACAGCTGGAATACGAGTAGAACCACCAACTAAGATTACTTGGTCAATTTCAGATGTAGAAAGACCTGCATCAGATAATGCTTGACGTACTGGACCTACTGTACGGTTTACTAATGGTAATGTAATTTCGTCAAATTTTGCACGAGTTAAAGAAATTTCTAAGTGCAATGGACCCGCTTCACCAGCAGTGATGAATGGTAAAGAAATTTGAGTAGATGTTACACCTGATAAGTCTTTTTTCGCTTTTTCAGCTGCATCTTTTAGACGTTGCATAGCCATTTTATCTTTAGAAAGGTCAATGCCGTTTTCTTTTTTAAATTCTGCTACAAGATACTCGATGATAGCGTCGTCGAAATCGTCCCCACCTAGTTTGTTATCACCAGCTGTTGCTAATACTTCAAATACACCGTCACCTAATTCAAGAATAGATACGTCAAATGTACCGCCACCAAGGTCAAATACTAATACTTTTTGATCTGTATCTTGTTTGTCTAAACCATAAGCAAGTGCAGCAGCCGTTGGTTCGTTGATAATACGCTCTACTTCTAAACCTGCGATTTTACCAGCATCTTTAGTAGCTTGACGTTGAGCGTCGTTGAAGTAAGCAGGTACAGTAATAACTGCTTTTGTTACTTTTTCACCTAAGTAGTCTTCAGCATAGCCTTTTAAGTATTGAAGAATCATTGCAGAAACTTCTTGTGGCGTATATTCTTTATCTTCCACTTTAACTTTTTCAGATGTACCCATTTTAGATTTAATAGAAATAATTGTGTTAGGGTTTGTTACTGATTGACGTTTAGCTACTTCACCAACTTGACGTTCGCCATTTTTAAACGCAACAACAGATGGTGTTGTACGGTTTCCTTCTGGATTTGGAATTACTTTTGGTTCTCCGCCTTCAAGTATAGAAACACAAGAGTTTGTTGTTCCTAAGTCAATACCGATAATTTTGCTCATAAAAATTTCCTCCTAATATTTAAACGCAAATGATGCGTTTTCTAAATAAATGTAATTAACTAAATAGTACTAAGTCTATTCGTTCACAGATACCATTGTTGGGCGTAATACGCGATCCTTTAACATATAGCCTTTTTGAAGCTCGCGTAAGACAACACCCGTCTCTTTTTCACTATCTTGCTCCTGCATAACAGCTTGGTGAACATTCGGATCAAATTGCTCACCTTCAGCTTTAATAATCTGTAAGCCTTCCTTCTCAGTAGCTTCTATCAGAGAACGGTACACCATTTCAATACCTTTTACGATGGAAGCAGTTTCTTCTGAAGTCGCTTCAACTTGTAAGGCACGCTCAAAATTATCGATTACTGGCAGTAAATCTGACAGTAAGCTCTGAGCGCGATACTTTTCAGCAGCCTCACGATCAAGTTGATTGCGGCGGCGGATATTATCGAAGTCAGCACGTAAGCGTAAATGACGATTTTCCTCGTCGTCTAGCTTTGCTTGTAACTCAGCTAACTTTGCTTCATACTGTTCTTCGATTGTTAATTCTGCTTCTTGTCCTTCTTTAACTTCTGCTTCTACTGCATTTTCAGCTTGTACATCCTGTACAAGGTCTTTGTTTTCAGTTGTTTCCGTCACTTGAATCCTCCTCATTATCAATCACTACGATTCTTCGTAAAGGCTTGTGTTAAATCCATGCGCATTACGTCTAGTAAAGCAACAACACGCTTATAATCCATACGTGTTGGACCAATAATTGCTATTGCTCCTTGCTGATCTTCACCAATAGAATAAGTGGTCGTAATGACACTACAGTTTTCCATTTCTAGTTGTTTATTTTCCGAGCCAATACGAATATGAATGCCCGATTCATTGGGTTGGAAGAGCGACTGCACTTGGCTAGTCGTTTCCATTAAGTCCAAAATCATACGGACTTTATTTAAATCGTGGAATTCCGGTTGGTTGAACATATTTGTTTTACCACCATAGAAAATTTTACTTTCCGAATTATGCATCGTCGCTGTAACGAGAGCGTGAATATAATCATCCGCTGATCGAACATGCTGCTGTAATACTGTGAGCACTTCAGCTTCGAGTTTTTTATGAATATCCTCTAATGACACACCAACTAGACGTTCATTCAAGATATTAACCATTTTCTCTAAATCAGAAGCGGTAAAATTAGGAGGTAAACTAAACATGCGATTTTCAACATGTCCGTTATTCGTTACGATAATCGCTACTGCTGTATCGCTAGAAAGTGGCACAATTGAAAATCGTTTAACACGATGTCTTTGAACGTCTGGTCCTAAAAGAATCGATGTATACGATGTCAGCTCTGATAAAATATTGGCTGACTTTCGGATAATATGCTCTACTTCTACTAAACGATCATTGAAAATTGATTGGATTTGCTGAATATCCCTTGAATTAATGCCTTGTGGGTTCAACAAATGGTCTACATAAAATCTATAACCCTTTTCCGAAGGCACTCGACCAGAGGAAGTGTGCGTTTTTTCTAAGAAACCTAATTCCTCTAAATCCGCCATTTCATTTCGAATTGTGGCTGGACTAAATGTAATCTCTTGCTTTTTTGAGATTTGGCGAGAACCTACCGGCTGTGCAAACATAATAAAGTCGTCTACAATAGCTTGCAATATTTGTAATTGCCGATTTGTTAGCATGATCATCACCTCTGTTAGCACTCAACTAAGAGGAGTGCTAATACTATTATTAAGTTATCAAATCCTACATTTTATGTCAACGATATCGCTCAATCTTCTAGTAAAAATTGTTGAAATACTTCATTCCCTACAAAACGACCTTTTCGCGTAAGACGAATTCCTATAGTATCCTGTTCCAATAGACCTTCTGAAACTAACTTTTCAACGACATGTGAGTAATGCCTATGCATCGATTCATTAAATTTTTCTTCATATATAGTGTGTGTAATTCCTTCTATTTTACGCAAACCTAAAAACATTTGCTCTTCTCGTTTCTCATTCTCTGTTACAACATGTTCATATACAATTGGTAGTTCCCCTGCATTTACTGTATCCATATACTTTTTCAATGGTCCATGATTTGAATAACGCACACCAGCTAAATACCCATGAGCACCAGCACCAAAGCCTGCATATTCATCGTTTTCCCAATATATTTTATTATGTCTAGAACTGAAACCTGATTGTGCAAAGTTGCTTATTTCGTATTGTTGATGTGCATGTGCCTCCATCTGGTTCATTAACACATCGTACATATCCGCTTCAAGATCTTCAGTTGGTAGATGGAGCTTACCTTTTGTATATTGATTATAAAAAATCGTTTTTGGCTCCACTATTAGTGAATAAGCAGAATAATGAGGTAAATTAAGCGCGAACGCTTTTTCTAAGGTATCCTTCCATTGTGCCATCGTCTGACCCGGCAAACCGTACATTAAATCCAGACTAATATTTCTGAAACCTACATTTTTCGCCAAGGCAATTGTTTCATAGACGTGATTGTTGCTATGTGTACGGCCAATTTTCTTTAACAACTCTTGATCAAAGGATTGTACACCCATACTTAATCGATTTACACCACCATCAAATAATGCTTGCAATTTTGCTTCTGATAGCTCGTCCGGATTGGCCTCTGATGTAAATTCTGTCACACTGTCCATTGGAATATACGTGCGAATAAGCTTAAGAAGTCTCTCTATTTGTTGAGGCGATAAGGCTGTTGGTGTACCGCCGCCTAGAAATATCGTTTCGATTTGTTTAAAACTCTCAGGATACTTTTTTGTTGCAAGCTCCATCTCCTTGCCAAGCATTTCTATATATTCATCTACTGGTTGATTTTTAAAATAAAATTTATTGAAATCGCAATAGTTACAAATTTGATGACAAAAAGGAATATGAATGTAAACACCCCGTGCCATAGCTATCCCTTCTTTCTCGTTAGTCTTTTTCCATTTCCTCATTATAAACAATCGCGGCATGGAACGCCATGAATCGAGCTAGTAAAAAGAACTATATCAAGACTGAATGGTATATATATTAATAGAGGGAACCTGTTGGACATGTTTTTTTATAAAGAGGATTGTTGCAAAAAGCAGTACTCACTTTATCTACATAGCTAATTTATTGCACAAAAAAATCAAAACCACAGCAATAATGGTTTTGATTTTTTTATGTGTCCTTAATAACATACAATTCCTACGCAAATGCCAATTAGTACGAGCAAATAAGGTTGAACTTTCCAACGTATCAAGCACCATAAAAAAACGGCCGCAATTACTATGTCTAGACCATTTTGTATTGTCTGTGTAACAATCGGATGAATAAAAGCTGCAGCTAATATTCCAACAACCGCTGCATTGGCACCAGCCATCGCCCCTCTTAATCCTGCGTAACGGTTAAGAGCTAACCAAAAAGGCATTGCCCCTACTATTAGCAAAAATGCCGGTAAAAAAATGGCGATCGTAGCTATAATGGCCCCAGGTACTCCAGCAATGACCATACCTATGTAGGAAGCAAATGTAAATAATGGGCCAGGGACTGCCTGCGTCATTCCATATCCCGCTAAAAAATCTGAAGAACTCATTAATCCACTTTGGACAAACTGTGCCTCTAGTAAAGGCAATACGACATGACCTCCACCAAACACTAATGCACCTGATAGATAAAATTTTTCAATGATCGTAAACCATTCATATTGAATAAGTGGACTAACAATGGGTAATCCAACGAGAAGTATAACAAACAGCGCTAAAAAACATACACCTGTCGTTTTTGAAATAGGTACAACTGTTTCTTTTGGGTCATCTTTTTGATTAGTCTTCTTAAAAAAATAATAGCCTATAAATGAAGCAACGATAATAATAGTTACTTGAGCAAATGGATGGGCCCATAAAAGCACTACTACAAGTGCCAACAACGCGATTATAAAATGGCGAATACTAGGGATTAATTTTTTTGACATATCAAAAATAGCTTGCGCAACAATCGCAACAGCCACCAATTTTAAGCCATGAATCCAACCCATACTCATCCCTGTATGTGCAGAAAAATACGCAAATGCCATAAGCAGCAAAACTGACGGTAATGTAAAACCAAGAAATGACACAATACTCCCCAACAAACCGCCTCTTAATAAGCCAATACCCATCCCTACCTGGCTCGATGCTGGCCCGGGTAAAAATTGACTGAGTGCAACAAGCTGACTGTAGTCATTATCAGATACCCATTTTCGCTTTTGAACATATTCATTTTGAAAATACCCTAAATGTGCCGTTGGACCCCCAAAAGATGTACAACCTAATTTAAGTGAAACTAAAAAAATCTCCCATAACCTTCGCAATATCTTCAACTACTTTCCATTCCATATATATTCATATTACATGGTGGAACCATCCTTTTGGTTTAAGATATTGTAAAATTTTTACTATAAAAATCAGGTTTCTTTATTTATCTCCAATTTTAATAGCAGAACCAAGTTCACTTCCATTAGCAGCAACCGGAATTAGCTCATAACTCTTTCCCGTTAAATATAATGCATCGAGACGGACACCCCATTTCGTATAATCTTCATTTAAAGGATAAGCGGAGTTAAAGTGCCAATTTTCCCCTGATGCTGATTGAATTTTAAAATGTATCGCTTCATTTAATAAACTTTTCTCTGAATAAAAGTAAATCGTTGTTGATATTGGAGTAGAAACAACCTTTTCTATTGTTATTTCCTGATCATCTAACAGCTGTATTTTTTTCTCAACAGGGAAAACCTTTCTATCATCTTGTAATTGCTTTTGTGAAGCTTCCACTTGAAATTCCCACGGCTCGTCAATCTTTTTTTCCCCGTTCCAGTCGTTATAACGAATATCTAAATTTAATATTTTATCCTCTGGTAGTTCACTTAATTTCACACTACTATAGATTGTATAGGTTTTATCGGATTGTTGGATTGTCTGTCCTCCATTTCTAACTGTGAACTCATTTCCATTCACAAAAACCTGTGGAAAGAAAAAAATTTGATGGTCGAAATTTATTCCCTTTACTGGCTTAAAAGTAGCATTCAATAATATTTGGTTATCGTCAATTATTATTTCATTTAACGTTAAACGTCCGAGACTATTTTCAGTAGTTTTATCGACAACTGTTTTGTAGGTTTCAAAATTCAGATCCTTCTTAAACAAAAAATAATAAACAATTACACAAGTAACTACCAATAAAAGCAATACTACAATAAACCATATTTTCCTCCCTCGATTTTCTTTAGGCTGACTCTCAACAAGAAGCATATCATTGGACATATGTACACCTCATTTTAAGAAAGTTTATCTGCATCAATTTCGCCTTGCATCTCACCACCTTCAGAGGTGGAAGTCTTCTGTAACTGTCGCTTCGCTTCCGCTACAAAAACATTTTGCTGAATGAAGATAAATGCTTTTTATTTATTGTAGTTTTCAGTTGAGCATTATATAACCTCTAACGATGTCTTGGTTTGGCTGATTTCAATATGTATCTAAAGGAATAATTTATATTCCTTTAATGTTGTTGCAAAACTTGAAGAACAAAATGATCAAGATAATATTTGTGATTGTTGCAGCGCATTAAATTAGTGATTTCTCATGCCTGAAGATATATGCTATGTGAAGTGGTTGATTGGAGTGGAGACTGGGTGACTCCTTGGGGATCAGCGATAGAGGAACGAAGGCTAAGAGCATCACATCCTGTGATAATGCCTTCGTGACCAACATCCTGCTGCTGCCGCTACGTTAGCACTACGCTTTCGCGCAAAAAACATCTGTTGGCCCGAGACCCTGCAGCGAAGCGAAGCGGCTCATCGGACGCCCCCAGGAAGCTTTGCTCTGTGCGAAAGCGTAGCGACAGCAACAACAAAGCACCCAGTCGGAACGGAAATCAACCCCTCTTTTTGCCGAAGAGCTATACCCCTTACTCTTGATGACGAGCCTTTTTGGCCTCTTCCATTAAATAATCTACAAACAACTCATCTTTCACTAACCATGATTGATAATTTCTTTTTAAAAACCATTCCGCTTCATAAAAACTTGTAAAAATTTGATCTAACGGAAGTTTATTCTTTTCGATTATCCAATCAAAATCACTTATTGAATATAGGAGGAAAAATTCTTCCTTAAGGTTTTTATACATTGTCCCAAAAGAAGAAAACCTTAAATTATAGCGATTTCGTTTTGCGTCCTCTGGTATTGGAGCTATATGAAATGTTTGGGTCACATACTGCTCATAAGCTTCATCTGTTAAAGAGCAACCAGCTGCTTTTTGATGCCCTCCCCCTCCGAATTCTGCTGCAATAGCCGAAACATCTATGTGATCGTGAATCGTACGAAAGGAAATTCTTTTACCACCCATATTTAATATAGCTATAAAATCTAGGTGTACATTTTCTTTCCCCAATTCATTACCAAGCTCTGAATGATAAGATTCTGCATACACTATACCTGTAAAGTATTCTCCTATCGACGTTTGTACTAGCTCCCTTTTTTTTCGGCGAATGTAACGTTCTATTTTCTCTTCTTCCATAGCCAAAATTTTCTTTTCAAATTCATCAAAATCAAAGTGTTCGCTTGTCTTTAAACGTTCAAGCATTTTTTCTTCAAATTCATCGATTGATACTAAAAAAAAGAGAGTATTTAGCCGACGTGCTTGTTGATTATCATTCTTTTCCCATTCCCATGTATCATACTGTCTCACTAATTCTACAAATTCTGTGACGGAAGTTGTTTGTTCTAAAAATCCATGTGAAACAAGGTACTGATAAAATAAGGACGTCGCCGACGTTAAATATCCATCTTCATCCTCTATTAACACTTTACCCCATTCATAATCATTCAAATGATAAGCTGTTTTATGATGATCAAGAAGTTGAACATTGCCAGTTGCGGTATAATAATCATTTAATCTCTTTTCATTTTCCTCGTTTGGCGATAAGTCTGTAATAAATAAAAATGTACCTTGTTCGTTAGTGTCTAAAAAATACTCAATTTCGCGATCCAGCGATGAAATCGAATTGTACCTTACCTTCACTTGATCTTGAAAGGCAAGTTTGGCTAAAATTCCGCAACCAATTCCATCTAAATCATTATGCGATAACAATTTATACATTTTTTCACCTCCCAATTAGTATGGTTTATCATTGAAAAAATTATCGGTATTTGTTAGGAGTGTTTATGCTGAAAAAGAAAATTCCTTTGCAGATTCTTTTTTGACTAAACGTAGATCAATATTTATATATCTCCCCATTAATAGTCACAAAGTATTAAAAGATTCACACTTTTTAATTAAATCGAAATTATTATTTGCATAGTATTTCCATAAAAAGTTTCGCCTCCTCATAGCACTTCCCCGTCACTAACTTTGCATTAATTCATAAAAAAAGAGTCTCGAAAACCCTTTAAAATCAACATTTACAAAAATAATCTACTACAATATTTTTTCTAATTATTTTGCCCTGAAATGAGTTGGACTATTTAGAAATGTCAAAATTAATTTTCTGGTAAAATATAAATTCATTTTCTGTTATAATATGTTATTATTATTTTAGTAAAACGACCTATTTTTATGAAATAAAAAAATAGAGGAAAAACGAACTACAAAGGAAGATGAATATGAAAAAAATCCAGCAATTATTCCAAAGTGAAGATGGAAATATCGAACAAAGGGAGAATTTTTTATCCCTATTAGAGAAAATTGTTTCATCATTAGATGAGTTAAAAAATCCAAAAACAACAACTCTTGGACCAATGAAAGAGCGCTCTGACAATTTCTATAAAGAGTTAATGCAAGAAAATCAAGTACCAACTTCAGGTGTCGGACTTGATCAGGTTGTGAATGATTTAACACAATTGATGCAAGGTCATCCTTACCATACACGCAACTTTGTCACAAATGTTTTACCAATGGCTAGCATTCCCGGTATATTAGGTCAATTTACGAATGCTCTTCTTAATGGTAACAATTTATGGGATGTATACGGACCAGCTGCTGCAGAATGTGAGGTAAAGGTAGTAGCAATGATGTCGAAGTTAGTTGGCTACGACTATACACAAAGCTTTGGTTACACAACTTGGGGTGGACAAGGAGCTGTTTTCAGTGGGCTACGTCTTGCGGTCGCTAAACAATTCCCTAACGCAAAGGAAGATGGCGTACCAAATAATTTATATTGCTTCGCTTCAGAAAATGCTCATTACAGCTTATTAAAATCAATTGAAGCAGTCGGCATCGGTAGCAAGCATTTAATTCGTATTAAAGCTGGAAAAGACCATTCAATGGATATCGAAGACTTACGCGTGCGTATGACGGAAGTTATCGAAAATGGTGGTATTCCAGTGTATGTAGTTGCTACAACAGGCGCAACAGATCAATTTGCCATTGATGATGTACAAGCAATCAAAAAAGTTACAACTGACCTTGAACAAAAACATTCCTTAAAACCTATACATATTCACGCTGATTCAGCGTTAGGTGGTTTTTACGCATTTTTCAACGATTATGATTTTAAGGCAAATCCACTTCAGTTAGAGAATGATGTTTTACAAGCACTAGAACAAATTAAAGAACGTATGCAATATCTACCTATTGCAGATAGCCTTTGCTTCGACTTCCAAAAGCTTGGTCAAACACCGTATTTAACAAGCTTATTCTTAATAAAAGAAGGAAAACACCTACAGTTATTAGACATTGAGGACTTCGACACACCTTATGTTGGCAATCGAGGCTATGGTTCTTATCATACAGGCTATACATTAGAGTGCTCTCGTATGGGTAGTTCAATTGCTATTTATGCTGCCTTACAGGCGTTTGGTAAAGAAGGCTATCAACAAATATTAGCAAATTATGTGCGTGTAAATTTAGCGTTCCGTGCGCAGTTAGCTGAGAAGACTCCAATGTTACAAGTAGTCAATGAGTCTAATATTGGACCAGTTACAGCCTTTCGTTTGTATCCTGAAGGCTTTAATTGGAAATCTGAACAGTCAGGTAGCTATACACAAGATCAGATTGAATATATTAATGGCCTTAACGCTTCTTTATTTGAAATTATAGGAGAAGGTCGAGATGAAGTATTTTTCGGTGATACGACACGTGTTTGCACTGTCAGCACTAGCGATACAACACAACAAATTCCAGTCGCAGCTGCAAAATTCTTCTCAATTTCTCCTTATACAGAGACAGAACATATTAGTGATATGGTTCATTTCTTACAACAAAAGGTAAAAGTATTGGAGGCTGCTAAAGTTGAGTATAGTCAAAAAATTTAAGAGCTCTTTACTCTATAAATATATTGCGAGTTTTACTATTCCAATTGCTATTATTTCAGTAATATTTAGTATCGTATTATTTGTTACATCTTATCGGATTATCGATAATAATGTTATTACACAATTTGAGTCATCATTAGAGGTTATATCTCATACAATTTTTGGTGATATAGACAAAAATGACGTCAAAGCTGCAGATGATGGCGATAAGGATAAATATGATGAAATATTAAATGAATTAAATGATACACTTAAAGAGTATAACATTGAAAATGCTTACGTTCTTTCACGTGCAAATGGCAAAGAACATATTGTGGCATTAAGTAATAAAGACGATTATCAAGAGGACTATGTTTTTAGTCAGGACATGAATGAAGCGCTAAATACTGGAACCATTCAATCTAGTGATATTTATAAAGATGAATACGGTATTCATAAATCGATTTTTATACCATTTAAAGATACTGATATTCTTTTTGGTTTAGATATGGACGCTTCCTTCATTTCTAAACTTCAAACAGAGACTCTTTGGATTTGTATTATCATGACCGTGATGTTTTTGATTTTCGGTATTATTGTGGCTTATATCATTAGCAAAGGCATTATAAAACCAATTAAAAATATGACTAGCTATGTTGGTAAGGTGGCACAAGGAGAATTAGCTGTTGAACCACTTCAAATAAAGGGTTCTAATGAAATTGCACAGCTCTCTTCAGGCATTGAAAATATGACAGCAGATTTACGCTCTCTTATTCAGCAAATTGCTGAGAATGCTGAGCAAGTAGCTGCTATGTCTGAAGAGTTATCGGCAGGCTCTGAGCAAACAAGTGCATCTATTCAACAAATTACATCTTCAATGCAAGAAGTAGCTTCAGGATCAGAAAAACAAACTTCCTCTATTGAAGAAGTAGAAAATCATATTACGACAATCTCCACAAAAATGTCAGAAGTTGTATCGAGCGTTAATGATGTCACTGCTAAAGCATCTAGTGCATCTTCTATTTCAGAAAAAGGCAATACAACGATTCAAAGTGCTACAGAAAAGATGGCCATAACATCTAATGCTATTCAAGAGACTTCGGAAGTTGTGAAACGTTTAAGCACATACTCAAATGAGATCGGCGACATTGTAACCTTAATTAATGAGATTACGGATCAAACAAATTTACTCGCTTTAAATGCATCTATTGAAGCAGCACGTGCTGGTGAGCATGGTAAAGGCTTTGCAGTTGTAGCTGAAGAAGTGCGTAAACTTGCAGACCAATCTTTAGCAGCGACGAATAGTATTCGAACACGTATTGAAACAATTAAAGAAGAGTCTGTGCAAGCTGTAAAATCTATGGAAATTAGTAGTAGTAATCTTGCAGAAAGCTCTACTACCTTTAATGAATCAGGTGAAGCTTTTAAAGAAATATATTCGCATGTTACTTCACTAACTCAAGAAATGGATTATGTCAATAATATCATTTCAAATATTAACGATGGGGTTAGCAGCATTGCCATTTCTGTAGAGACAGTTGGTGTAATAGCCGTTCAATCATCTGGAAACATTCAAAATGTGGCTGCTGCTTCTGAAGAACAATCAGCTAGTATTGAGGAAATTACTGCGTCTTCAAATAATTTAGCTGAGATGGCACAGCAACTTCGTAATATCATACAAAAATTTCAGCTATAAGAAAAACTAATAACAAAAATCCGCTATACTTTTTG
This sequence comes from Lysinibacillus sp. RC79, assembly GCF_041262405.1. Lineage (NCBI taxonomy): Bacteria > Bacillati > Bacillota > Bacilli > Caryophanales > Bacillaceae > Lysinibacillus > Lysinibacillus sp. RC79. Next base: position 410,117 of record NZ_JBGCCD010000001.1, on the reverse strand, counting down.
TAGGTAAGTTTCTACCAACAGAAGTTTATGCGGATTTTTTTATTGACTAATCAATTATGCCTCGGCATAATTGCGTCCGGAATCGGCTTTGTGCTTAGGCCTGCAGATGTTTTTTGCGCGAAAGCGTAGCGGCAGCGGCACCGATGCAGGTCAGTTAGCCGTTATCGCATGGATGCGATGATTTTAGGCTAACATCCTCTAAGAACTCCTTTCCAATTCCCGTGACATCCGCCGGAGGCTTTAGGCCAACGTGATGTTGGTCACTCAGTCGTTGCCACAGGACGTGGCGTTCTTAGACTGAGTTCCTCTATTTCAGCGGATGTCTGCTGAAATAAGTTAAAGATTCTCCAATTTTTATGCTCTCTTGTTCATCCATGTAATTGTTTCTTCTAGCCCTACTCTATATGAAGTACGTGGTAAAGCGCCTATTCCCTTTTCGTATTTTTCCCCACTTAAAATGACCGGTTCTTCTGTTAAATACAACATTTCAACCACTTCTTTCATAGAAGGCGTAAATATTCCGATAAGTCGGATCATCCCTTTAGAAACTGTACGAATGCCTTTTTTGTAGCCTGTAATTTCACGTAAAATTTTTACTAGTTCTTCCCCTGCAATTGGATGTACGGCTGGCACGTTCCAATTCTGATTATATGTGTCGTCTCGTAAAGCAAGCTCAACCATAGCCTTTGCACCATCAACTGTATAAAGGAATTCCCTTCTCACCTGCATATTTCCTACAAAATTAGCTTTTTTACCTTGTGCTACATTTTTTAACGTTTCATAGAATATTGTATTCTCAGCATTCGGTCCGTACAAATCAGGGAAATGTACAATTAGCGAGGGTACATTACTGTTTTTTAATTTATTTTCCATCGTTAAACGAATTTTCCCTTTTTTTGTATGTGGTTCCTTTCTAGCTTGCTCTATTACAGGGTTTGTTGATTGTCTTCCATATGCATAAATATTATCTACAAGTGCAATTTTCGCTCCACGCCTTTCGGCTATGTTAATCACCATATCTAAGCATTGCATATGCAGCTTTTCCCAATCCTGATACGGAAAACTAATAGCATGAAAAATAATATCCACACCTTTTGAAGCTCTCATTATTTCCTGTTCATTAAATACATCACCCGACATAATTTCGACATTTTTGTGATGCTGAAAAAGTGCAACTAACTTTTCTTTATTTCTAGCAAATGCCTTCACCTGTATATTTCGACTTACTAGTTCATTTACTAGAGCATAACCCATACCACCAGATGCCCCAATAACTAATGCTGTTTCCAAACTTAATTCCCCCTTCATTAATTAACCACTGGTCAAATAACTTTTAAAAGAGAGCTCTAGATTTTTTACTAGAGCTATTCTCTATATGTTAAAGCCTTGATAAGAAATTTTGCATGTACATCCACTGCATCTTTCGCTTCCTCATAATTTTTTACATAATGACGATAATGTGCAACAAATCCATGAAGAGCAATGAATGTAGAATATATATCTGAATTTAACAGCTCTGTCTTTGATAAAGACTGTACAGATTGTGCAAATTTTTCATAACTAAAATTCGCTGCCTCTTGTGAAAGCCCGTCAATTTCACTATCCCTCATCATAAACATTAATTCATACTGGCTTTGATTATTTAAACCAAACGCCATATAACCTACAAAAACATTTAGCAGTTTAGTGTTATGATCTTCAGGACCGTTCACTTTTTCATCTAAAGTATTATTTAACTCAGAAAAATAATCACCTAAAATTGCATAAAATATTTCTGCTTTATTTTTAAAATGATAGTAAATAGCCCCATGACTACAACCAAGCTCTTTAGCAATACTACGCATTGATACTTGGTGAAAATCCTTCATGATAAATTGCTTACGAGCTTCATTTATAATCATTTCTTTCGTCAAATCTTTTGTTGACGGCTTACGTGGCGACATATTGCCCTCCTTATTGACCAGTGGTTAACAACTAGTATATAGGCGTTTTCATTTTCTGGCAATAGTGATACTATCATGGAACAAAATAATGTGGGAGCTCAAAAAGCAACCTCCTACTACTTGAGACTTGAGTAGGAGGTTTGTTTCTAACGACATTAAATTAGACCCTTCACAACTTTTGAAATAACAGCGCCTTCAGCCTGACCAGTTAACAAAGGTTTTGCTATTTTCATAGCTTCCCCCATGTTCATCCCTTTTACAACGCCAGCTACCACAAGTTTTTCTGCAATTTCTTCTTCAGTTAATTGCTTCGGTAAAAATGATTTTAATAGTGCTAATTTCGCTTCCTCTTTTTCAATTAAGTCAGCTCGCCCTGCATTTTGAGCACCCTCTAAAGCCTGATTTGTTTGCTTCACTTCACGATTTATAATAGCCATTTCCTCTTCAGACGATAAAGCTGCTCCCTTTTCTTTTTCAGCTAAATCTAGGGCAGATTTCAAAAGCGTTAATACACCTTTGGCTAATACATCCTTTTCTCTCATTGCCTGTTTTAATTGTTCAAATACCTCTGTTTTTAACAATGTTTTCACTCCTTCGTGACATTTATTATAACACAAAAAAATACCGTAACCTTAAGGGATACGGTAAGCCAATTTAGGAATCTCCTACTTCTACTATATGGTGAGATGAATGTTGGTTTAAGCTACTCTTTGTGCTAACACAGAGCCAACCCCTGAAGCATTGTTTATCTGCGCGAAAGCGAAGCGACAGCGGCAATTATGCCAAGATATAATTGCTACTATCTTACTTGTTTAAGCATAGATACTTCAGCTTTTGTCGTTAATAAATCCAGTGATAATATTTCAAATTTTGCATCTACAAGATCAATTTTTCTACTTAAATTTTGTTCAACTTTTTCTAATCTTGTTTCCACTGCTTCAATTTTTTCATCCAATCTTTTTTCGACCGCTTCGATTTTCGCTTCTAATCTCTTTTCGACCGCTTCAACTTGTTGCTGAAGATCTGATTTCATGTCTTGCATTTGCTTCGAAAGCTCTAAAATTGCTTGAAGAATCGTATGTTGGTTTACCTCTGGTTCCATTTTTGACTTCCTCCCCTCTTTTATATTCATTCCATTATCTATTAATTTCACAGCATTAATTACATTGACATAAATAAAAAAGGTAGAGTTACATAAGCAACTCTACCTGTCATTCTATCTATCATTTATTCCAAAGTCAAAATATTAATAGATGAGGTTTGTCAAGTATTCATCCGTTAATTTAATCGCAAGGCTTTAAATCGTTTGTATATGTAAAGAGACCTTACAATCACTTTTTAAATTGCCATTACCTCCAACCAAGGAAATGATACTGATTACAATATCTAGTGAATTATTATTCTCTGCCATTTACCCAATAGACAAAACCAATAACCGCTCCCCCAATAATATTACCTAGTGTAACAGGTAATAAATTTGAAATGGCTCCAGCAAACGATACGAGTTCACCATGAGGTATTAAGAGAGCAAGGGAAAACAATGTCATATTTGCTATACTATGCTCAAATCCAATTGTGACAAAAGGGAAAATACAGCAAAAAATCATCGCTAATTTTGCCGTCTCTGTTTTTAATTTATAGGTACACCATACTCCCAAGCATACTAGCAAATTACATAAAATACCTCGACATAAAAGTTCAACGAAACTAGCATTCATCTTAGCTGTAGCCAGTTTTTCAATGTAAGCTGCTGTGTCTACCACTGCTAGCCCCGAGTAAAAAAATAATGTGGCTGCTAAAAGCGAACCAAAGAAATTTCCTATGTAACTAAACGTCCAAATGCCTAACATCTCTAATGGTGATGATTTTTTTGATAGTGTACTAACCGTTAAAACTAGATTATCACCAGTAAATAAATTTGCTCCAGCCATCATGACCATGCTAAGTGCCACACCGAATGCTAATCCTTGTACGACCTTCATACTCGGTACCCCAGCTGGACTGAATAAGCCGCCAATAGTAACGATGAGCAAAATACCAAATCCGATAAAAAGTCCGCCAAAAATAGCTAACAATAAATAATTAGCAGGCTTTTGCTTCATCATTTTAATTTTTGTTTCAGCTGTTATACAAACTGAAGAAATTGCCTCTTTCATACTTTCATCTCCTAAACAACATCAAGCTAAATTAATAACTTATTTTTAACGCTGATCTCAAGTAATCATCCAATTTTCACTCTAACCAACTTATATACAAGAGTTACATTTTAACAAATATTATTCCAAAATATCATTATTTAGCAAATTTAAAGTAAATTCCTCCAAATATACATATTTTCATGCACTTTAAAGATTACTTTAGGTTTAGTTCATTGGTATTATTTCCGATTCCGTGACATCCGCCGGAGGCTTTAGGCCAACACGATGTTGGTCACTCAGTCATTGCCACAGGACGTGGCGTTCTTAGTCTGAGTTCCTCTATTTCAGCAAGTGTTTGGACACCCACTGAAAAGTGACATAAAACCACATTCATCTCACCACCTATAGAGGTGGGTGACTTCTTCTGAAAGAAGTTAAACAATTCAATGTGAATAGGTCATCCTCTGACGTATAATTGCCTTAGAATAAGCTTTTAAAAGATCGGGTTATCGGGGAACTTTTTTGAAGAAAGTTAGGAAATATGACTGAAAAGATAGGAGGTTGGAGCCGCTACTGCGAGAAAAATTAGAAAGGAAGATTTAAATGAAAACCATAGCTGGAACGATTGCTTTATGTTTTTCTTTTACTTTATTCATTTATTTATTTGGTTTAAAAATGGAACATTCAGTGAAATATGATGCAGGCTTCTTCTTTCTTCCGCTAATCCTACTTGTGCTGTCACTTATCTCCTTTTATTCTGATTACAAAATGAATAACAAAATAGATTGAAAGAAAACCTTTAACTGTTCTAATCAAAAAACAGCGCATATTCTTTGGCTCTATCGATGCCGCTTGATGCCAACATAGAAGTACGACACCGTATTCAATATCATTTAAGGCACCTTCATAGCGATACACTTTCCCACCAATCGTCACGAGATCGGTGTCGTCTTTTTTGATATGCGTTGCGAATTGTTTGGCTTGAATACAGATGCCTTGTGGATACAAAATACGGTTCGTTTTGAGTGCGCCGATGACATGCGTGCCTTTTGAGAGTGCGGCTTCAATGATCGTACGTGATGTATACCAGCTATCGCACAATAAATACGTCGGCTGTTTTAATAGTGGCAGTTGGTTCATCATGTCTAACGAAAGTTGAATTTTACTGTCGGTTGTTTCTTTATCGAATAATCAAAAATCGTAAGAATATGCGTGTTGCCCTGATTTCATCATCAGTTGGTCTCAGCTCTCACGCTTTTCCCGCTGAAGTCACCGCCCTCCGTACCATGTTTTGTTATCAATATATACTGATTCAAGAACAGATTTTGGTGTAGAGCCATTTTCAAGATGATTTTTTTAAAAAACATAAAACTTTACATCAATTAGGTTAAATTGGATTTAAGTACTTATTGTAAAAAGTATATACTTCGAGATTCTGCGTCCAATTAATATTCAACAAAATAAACAGCCAGTCCCCGGTGAAATACCGCGAACTGGCTGTTTTTTTATACTAACTTCAATATAAAGGCAAGCACCTTTTCCACTTGACCCTCAACTCTATCAAAGCTTACCGCTTACTACTTATTGGCTTCATATACTTTCAATAACTTACCTTTGATTGTTGTTTTCTTCATGTTTTTTAAAACAATCGGGCCTTTATCATTTAATATTTCTACATAAGTAAAAGCATCTGTAATGGTAATAATGCCTATATCATCGACTGTTACACCATCAATTTTGGCAATCGTCCCGACGAAATCTACAGCTCTTAGCTTCTTTTTTTTACCACCATTAAAATATAGCTTCATGATTTGCTCGTTCAGCTTTTCACTTTTCGCCTTTTTCAAGGTTGGTTCAATATCCATTTTCGCTTCAAAAGCTGCTTTCTTTTTTAAAGCATCTTCTTCAGTTGGCACTACTTTATTTGGAATTTTAAAACCAATATAGTCTTCAATTTCACTTAAAAAACGATCTTCAAACGGCGTTACAAGCGTAATTGCTTTCCCTTTTAAACCTGCTCGTCCAGTTCTTCCCGTACGATGGACGTAACTTTCTTTTTCTAATGGCAAATCATAGTTAATGACATGTGTGATATTATCAATATCAATCCCTCGAGCCGCTACGTCTGTGGCAACTAAATATCTAAAATCGCCTCTTTTAAAATCATTCATCACTTCAAGTCGTACATCCTGTATCATACCGCCATGAATTTTATCGCAGCTATATCCGAAATTGATTAACTGCTCACATAACGTATCGACTCTATCCTTTGTGCGGCAAAAAATGATACAGCTATCTGGATTTTCAACAATCGTAACTTTGCGCAGCAGGGATAGTTTTAGTTCTTCATCCACTACGTAAAGGGAATGATCAATTTTATCTGTTGTTAATCCCGTAGCTTGAATTTCTACATCAGTAGGTGTTTTCATATATTTAAGAGCTAAGTCTTTTACCTTCTCTGGCAACGTAGCTGAAAATAACATCGTCACACGATTTTGAGGCACTTGTTTAATAATGGCTTCGACTTGTTCTATGAACCCCATATTCAACATTTCGTCCGCCTCATCAATGACAAGATAACGTATTTTGTCTAAGACAAGCGTGCCTCTTTCAATATGATCTAACATGCGTCCCGGCGTACCAACAACAATATGTGTTTTTTGCTTTAGCTCTGTTTTTTGAATGGCAATCGGCTGTTTTCCATAAACCGCTGTTGCTTTAATGCGCTTCAGTCTGCCAATATTCGTAAAATCCTCTTTTACTTGAACAGCAAGCTCCCTTGTCGGAGTTAACACTAAGGCTTGCGGTTTGTTTTCTAGCCAATCAATGGCTTCGCAAATTGGAATCCCGTAAGATGCAGTTTTCCCACTACCTGTTTGTGATTTTACAACAAGATCTGTTTTTGCTAATGCTAACGGAATGACCTTACTCTGAACTTCTGTTGGTTGTTCATATCCTAAGCTATCCAGTGCCATTATTATTTCATTACTTAATTCATAATCTTTAAACCTTTTTTTACTCATCATTAAGCCTCATTTATGTTCAATTATTTTTACTATTTCTGAAAGATAATTACCTAACATAGACTCCCATTATACATACGAAAGTGAATAATAACTACTCTCGGAGTTATTACAACTTACCGAATTATCAATTTACCTTCTATCCATTAGGCTTATTCAGACATTCTCCTGCGAAAATATTTACAATTTGAACAGATGGAATGATCCAGTCCTTGCATTATGAATAGATAGATCATGACATGTATATAGTGCACTTACATGTTACCTATTCATAAAAGAAGGACGTTGTATTAGCAAATTTAATTAATTATTTTTTTCTATTACTATATTCAATCTTTCTATCTGGAATTTTATTGCTTATAAGGATTTATCGTGATACGATTCCATCAATTCCTATAAAACAAGTTTGTTAAGTAGGCAAAAGATAAGGGGTTGATTGAGATGGGTCAAATTGTAACTAATAAGATTAAACAATCTATTACAGAATTAATCGGTCATACACCACTTTTAGCATTAAACCAGTATGTAAAAGAGCATCAACTGGAAGCAGAAATTATCGTAAAACTAGAGTATTTTAATCCTGCTAATAGTGTGAAGGACCGTGTTGCTAAAGCGATGATTGAGGATGCTGAAGCTCGTGGTGTATTGACAAAGGATAAAACGATAATCGAAACAACCAGTGGCAATACTGGTATTGGTCTAGCAGCAATTGCAGCTGCAAAAGGCTATAAGCTTCGAATTTACATGCAGGATGGTGTAAGTGAAGAGCGTACAAAGGCAGTTAAGGCATATGGAACGGAGGTTGTACCTTTTTCAGATGTCCCAGAAATGGTAGCTGCCTTTGAGGAAACAGAGGGTGACTTTGTTGAAACGATTAAAGTATTTCGAGAAACAGTCATTGAACAAGAAGAAAATGTTGTATTTTTAAATCAGCTTGATAATGATGCCAACCCAAATATTCATAAGTTAACCACTGGCCCTGAAATTTGGGAGGATACAGACGGACATATTGATATTTTTGTAGCGGCAATTGGTACAGGTGGTACGATAAGTGGTGCTGGTGCATACTTAAAATCTAAAAATCCAGATATCCAGATCATTGGTGTGGAGCCTGCTGTTAATTCCATTGCAACAGTTGATAATCCTGATATCATTGAAATCACAGGTGTTCACCGCTTCTCCGATGCTGACGAGGCTCGTGTACCGTCGAATGTTCATTTAGAAATAATTGATGAAGTACTCGAGGTAGAAACTGCACAGGCTTATGGGGCTGCACGCGCAGTTGCGAAATCAGATGGTCTATTAGTAGGTACTTCATCAGGCGCTGCTTTATTTGCCGCCACAGCCCTTGCAAAACGCCCAGAGAACAAAGGAAAACGGATTGTCGTTATCCTACCCGATACTGGTCTGCGATATTTATCAACAGATTTATTTTAGAAACAAGCGCACCGAAGAATAGCGCATTAGAATTAGAACCCTAAAAAACGAAGGGTAAAATAAATTGCCCTTCGTTCATATTAATAACTTGATCAATTATGCCTCGACATAATTGCGTCCGGAATCGGCTTTGTGCTTAGGCCTGCAGGTCTTTTTTGCGCGAAAGCGTAGCGGCAGCGGCAGATGTTTTTTGTGCGAAAGCGCAGTGCTAACGTAGCGACAGCAGCGAATCACCTATAGAGGTGGTAGACTTCTGTAGCTGACGCTACAAAAAACATTTGCTGAAAGAAGTTAAAAAGATCTTTCCTTTAGTGGTTTTAGATGATTCAACGGCCGTTATCGCCTTTTTAATGTCTAACAAATCATAATGAGCATCCACTGCCATCATTTTTAAAGTACCACTATTAACTAGATTGATTAAGTGATGAAATGTATTTTGCCATCTTTCTATCGAAACTTGCTTGTTCCAATGACGTAAATGGAACATATTTGCGTTTACATTTGCCTCTTTAACGATACTTTGCCAATTCACTTGCACACCTGATAAAAGACCAATAGCTAAAAAGTTCCCTTCAGATTTCAGACAGAAAGCAAGGTTATTGCCTGCTGTCCCTCCAATAGAATCAATAGCAGCATCAGCCCCCCTACCATTAGTCAGTTCCATTACTGTCTCATAGAGCGGTGCTATTGAGGTATCTATTACATAAGAAGCGCCAAGCTGAATTAAATCGTCAGTATGTCTATTATTTCTCGTAACCGCGATTAACCGAAAACCTAACAATTTTGCTAGCTGAGCAAAGATGTGACCAATTGCGGACCCGCAAGCATTCACTAATAAAACATCATTTGGCTGCAATTGTAATATGTCAGTACAAGTTACCCAAGCTGTCATTGGGTTGATGTACATTTGCGCTGCGGTAAAATCATCTATAGAATCTGGAATGGGTACTGCGAATTCTGCACTTGTTTTTACAATTTCCTGCCAAGTTCCTTCTCCTCGTAAAGGTAATACACGCTTTCCGATAAGATTCTGAGAAACACACGGACCTACATCCTCTACAATACCTACACCTTCATAGCCAGGAATAGTTGGTAAAGAAATTCGATGAGCGTACTTCCCCCAGATTGGTATTAAATCGGAAGGATTAATCGGTCGTGCTAGCATTCGAACAAGAATTTCTTGTTCTTGGGGAGGTTGAATCGTTTTATTTTCAAACTTCAAAACCTCCCGTGGGCTTCCAAATTCATATAATTTAATGCTTTTTGCTTTCAAAAAATGTAACTCCTTTATGATTGATTAATAGCTTTTTTGTAACGGCTCATTAGGTGAGACTTTAAGGGGCTTTTATTCATCCCCAATGATTATTACTCTTCACCAATCGCACTTTAACGAGCAGTTTTTCTCCCACCTAACTTCTTTGCTTTCGCCAATTTAGAGGAGGGAGATTTACTTTCGGTTAATGCGGGATAAACAACATCATTCCTGGAGCATCGGGATCACGTTCTGTAAATCCAAGTTTTTGATAGAAAGGTTGTTTGCCCTTTGCACATGAAAGCTGAATCCAATTTATATTTTCTTTTTGACAGTGCTCCAACAAAGCATTCATTACTATTGTGCCAACCCCTTGTCGTTGATAATCAGGGTGCACCATCACATCACAAATAAAGGTCTGATAAATGCCATCTGAAATAATTCTCCCATAGCCAATTAATGTCATACCATCATAAATAGAAGCGCTATACCAACTATTAGAAATTGCTTGATATAGTTGATCATACGTATATAGCCCTTTAGCATTCCAGCCTGTTGTTTGATGTAAAGCTATATATTCCTCAATCGTTGGATTTGCTGCACTTATTATGTACGTCATAGCTATCCCCCTTATCACTTTCGTATAAATATACAATATTAGTTTTTTTATTCAACCGTCAGTATAAGGAATTTTTATGAATTTATGAACTAATGATATATTTATCATTTCCTGAATCCCCCACTTCAAGCTTTGGCTAAGTGGAGAGTAGTTCAAAGTTGGATACGATCGCCTCTACTATTCGGTTGTGAAATGACCAAAAACTCTACCTCTTCCCCTGAATCATTACGAATCTGGTGCGGTTTAAGGGACGGCACTTCAATTCCTTCATTCTTTTGTAACACAATTCGTTCTCCGTCGATATCGATTGTTGCTGTTCCAGATAGCACAAAGAAAAATTGTTGTGCATATGGTGATAATGATTAACCTCAACTGTTTTAGCAGGCATACACTCATGAATAATACTGAGATCTTTGTTCTTCACTAAATGCCAGCCATCACATTGATCTCCCCATATATAATGTTCTGCATACTGTTTGCTAATTTTCAAAACTGATATCACCTTCCTTTAATTTTGATTGCTATGGATATTTACCTAATATTTCTATAAAATATAAATAAGTATATTAACTATCACGCAGTAAGGAGTGGGATCGTTGAATATCAAAAAACAATTGCTGGGCACTGCTCTCGGCTATATACTGGCATTATTAATTGCATACATCTTTTTCGATTATTTTTCTTGGTCGTTTACTCTAGGTTCTATTATTGGTATTTGTTTATTTGCTCTAATTTTAATGTTCTTGAAAAGGAGATAAATCCCCTTTTCATAATGTATTTAATAATTTTTCGAACTTGTTTGCACTTAGGATTTCATGTGTCATAAAGTCACCATTGTAAAACAGTCCAAAGGTAGTCCATATGATAGGTGCATTCTGTGCTTCATCTTTCGTCATTAGTTGATATGCATGAAAAGGAATGCCCCTTTTCTCTGCCAATTTTTTTAAATCATTTATAACGCCTACTGCAAACGGACATTGGGCAGTGAAGTATATCACAATACCACTGTTATTAGATAAAGGATTTTTCACCTGCAGTTTAAAGGAAGGATCATCGGCACAATCGTTAAATTTATAGACAGCTAGCTGAAAATAAGGTGCTGCTTGATCTACAATTTTAAATCCCAAATGTTCAAAAAAACGCTTATCACTTAGAAATGGGAGCTTTTTCTCCCCTACTATATGTACGATGCCATCCATCCCTTGCGCTAGTGCATCCTCCTTACACTTTTCAAACAGTTGTCTAGCATGATTCTGATTTTTATATTTACCTGAAACCCAAAGGCAATTAATATACAAATAATTCGGTGCATCTATAGGAACCCAAGCTTGTTTTGCAGGTAAATATTCAATAAACACCTTTGCCCGAGCATTTAAACGATAAAAAACTAAACCTTCATCCATACGTTTCATTAGCCATTCTTTCTTTTCTTTTACCGCTTCCTCGTATTGCTTCGCACCGAGTGCACAACATATATGCTGCTGTTCAATATTGTTCCTAGTAATTTGAATATAATCCACTTCACCATCCACCTCTTTACTTACCAAATTAGGTACCGCTATTTTATTATATCGGAGGTAGAAAATGGATAGCAATTCCTTTTCTTTTTCATCAAGTATTACCTAGTTTTCATATCAAAAAATGAACAATTGGAAAACTATACAGGTATCAAATCCTTGATATTCTTTGGGATAAAATTCACCATTTTAGTAGAAATTAAACTTATCGCCTCTACACATAATATAATCATTATTTTTCTCTCGCTTTTTTATTAATGATGATCAAACTCTTTCCTTTAAGCAACTTTTTTTCACACTAGGTATTTAATAGGATTTAGGAAAAAACGTTGCTATAGACCCACTCAAAGTTTACTTGGTATCATAAGTCTATATTTATCAGGAGGTGATTTATGATGAATTCATCGAAGATTGCATTTTTATCAGTTATTAGTAATTCTACTGTTGTCATTTTAAAAATTATCGTTGGATTGTTCACTGGATCAGTAGCAATTTTATCTGAAGCAATCCATTCTTTTCTAGACTTACTCGCTTCTTTAATTGCCTTTTTCTCCGTTCGAATCTCAGGTAAACCAGCTGATAAAGAGCATCCCTACGGACACGGGAAGATTGAAAATATTTCAGGAACAATTGAAACACTTTTAATTTTTGTTGCTGGGATTTGGATTATTTATGAATGTATTCATAAAATTATTACTCCCACACCAATCAAACTTCCAGTTCTAGGAATACTGGTCATGTTATTTGGCGCTTTGATAAATTTTGTTGTATCAAGGATAGTTTATAGAACTGCAAAGAATACCAACTCTGTTGCCATGAAATCAAATGCACTCCACCTACTTACAGATGTCTATACATCATTGGGTGTTGCCTTGAGTTTATTGATTGTCCATTTAACTGGTTGGTATATATTAGACCCGATCATCGGTATTCTATTAGCATGTATTATTATGGTGGAAGCTTTCAAACTAATGAAAGAAGCATTTCCTCCATTGTTGGATGCTCGATTATCAAAGGAAGAGGAAGAACAAATTATCCAAATTATTGAATCATTTAAAGATGAATACATCGAATATCACGATTTTCGAACTAGACGTTCTGGCGCTGAAGAATACATCGATTTCCATTTAGTCGTAGCATCAAATGAAAGCATTGAAACCGTTCATAATTTATGTGATCGTATTGAAGAAAAGATTAATAACCTCTTTCATCAAGCCAATATTCTTATTCACTTAGAACCAGAGAATGAGAAAATAAATGAATGATTTGCAAAATGACCAGGTCTTTATTTTTTAAAGTACCTGGTCATTTGTAATATACTTAAATTTAATAATTAAAAACGAAATTTCCCAATATAAAAGAGGAGGAAAAAATATATGCAATATAAAATCTCACAAGAGCAAAATGAACGTAAAAGGTCTTTTATTAATAATAAGCTTTACGAATACAATTTGAAACATTTCCCAAAAGATTTAAGAGGCAGATATCAAGAAATCAACCTCTTCCTTACAGATGAAAATGATCAAATCCGTGGAGGTATATTGGGGGAAATTTGTTGGAATTGGTTAGAGATACATACACTTATGATCGATGAGGATATTCGTGGATTAGGCCATGGATCTAAATTATTATTAGAAATCGAACAAATTGCTTTAAATAACAAATGTGATTTCATAAAGGTAGATACACTAAGTTTTCAAGCATTAGATTTTTATGAAAATCACGGATACCAAATCTACGGTACATTGGACAATGTCGGAAGAGATTATAAACACTACTATTTAAAAAAGGATCTTTTGTAGGATTACCGAGTTTCCTACTAACTATGTTGAAAGAAAAACAGATAGGAACTTCCATCTAAAAAAGTTGTAATTGTAATCACTTAATCCTCATTATTTTTACAATTACAACTTATTCTTATATACTAAATTTCGATTACCAATTAGATTTCTAATAATTGTACTGCATAAATATGATGAATTTTATTAAAAATAAACGACTCCTTCTCTTTCATAAAACTATTTTTTTCAGCCACACAAATTGACGGTCCATTTTTAGGGTCAATAATACTTATTAATTTTTCTTGTCCTAAATGTAAAAATCCATATTCCACACAACCTTTTGCCGCTTCAGTTGCATATCCTTTAGACCAATATTTTTTATGAATATGGTAGCCCACTTCCACTTCAGTTTTTCCATCAACTATTTGTTTAACGAGACCACAATCACCAATTAATTCATTCGATTCTTTTAAACATACAGCCCATAAACCGTAACCATCTTCTCGATATCTCTGTTTATTTTTTTCGATCCAATTTTTAGTTTGTTCTAAATTAAATGGGGACGGATAATATTTCATTGTTTCAGCATCTGAAAAAATTGAATAAAGGACAGAAATATCATCATCGTTTAATTCTCGTAATTCTAACCTTTCTGTTTCCATAATTATCAATATAGTTCCCTCCTTGAATATGTGAATTGTTTTTCCTTATTTCAATTTTATAATATTTTTTTATCAAACCCACAAAAATTTAGCTCATCACCATAACGTGTATTAACAATATTTTTTAAGGTTTATGTAAGGATTACGTAAAAAGGATGTAATTTCAAAAATCTATGCTAATATATAGGAGTTTAAAGATAAAACGATCAATACTATATAGGCGAGGTGTAGGGTTTTTATGTATTTTGGGATTATTCCGCTTATTCTATTTTTTATTTTTCTGTATTCTTACTTGAAAGATCCCAGAAAGATAGTAAATGGCTTTTTATTTAATATTTTTTTCTGTTCATTTCTTTTATTTTGTACGATTGTTTCTTTAGCATCTGAAAACAATATTATAAAGCTTTTAGTTATTATTCCTTTAATTGCACTTTTCTTTATTATACCTTTTGGAATTGTAGCTTTAATGTTCGCCCTATTTCTTAATGCAAGAATTTTAATGAAAAGAGAAGGAAGACGCTTAGCAAATTCCTTAACTTTAATTGTAGCTATTATTATTTTATTATTTATTGTCATGCCTATTATTAGTCCATCCAGTTTGTTATCTAATATATTTCAACCTATGTTTGGCGGAATATCGCTTATAATGTTTTATTTCTTGATTCATTTATCAAACTTTCTATCTGCATATTTCCTCTATCAGTTTAATAAACCAAAGTATAACCAAGATTTTATCATCGTACTAGGCAGTGGTTTAATTAACGATAAAGTACCACCACTTCTTGCAAGTAGAATTAATAAAGCTATTGATTTTTATCAGAAACAAGCAGCGGTTACCACACCACCAACAATTATTTTCTCTGGAGGACAAGGTCCCGATGAAAATTTGCCCGAAGCGGAAGCGATGCAAAAATACGCTGTTGAAAAAGGAATTCCTATTGAGTATACTGTGCAAGAAAATCGTTCTGTAAATACATATCAAAATCTGTTATTTTCGAAACGAATTATGGATTCTTTAAAACCAGATGGTACGCACAACAGCATCTTTACAACGAATAATTTCCATCTTTTCCGTGCTGGTCTATACGCTAGACAAGCTGGTCTAAATAGCCAAGGTATCGGCTCAAAAACAGCATTTTATTATTGGCCCAATGCAATGGTTCGTGAGTATGTTGCAATTGTTGTAATGGGACGGAAAAGACATATGAAAGTTGTTGGGGTAGTTCTAGGAATATCTCTACTCCTTTCTTTATTGGGCTTATTATTCTTTTAGTTAAATGAAAAAATTAATCAAAAAAGGGTACTGAATTGTAAATATTCTAGTACCCTTTTTTTAATCGTTAACAATAGGCATTTTTCCCCTGTAGCCACAAACAGGACATGTAACAATACGTTCGTACACGTCGCCTGTTTTAAATGCGAAGGCAAAGCTTAATTTCGATAATGACACGATGTCGGTCATTTCAGTAATTCCACAGGACGTGGCCTTCTTAGACTGAGTTCCTCTATTTCAGCGGATGTTTGTACACCCGCTTATAAGTCACTTATTTAATTACATACTTCTTGCCATTAAAATATTTTTATTACATATAATTTGATAATAAACGATACCGCTACATGTGTTCATATATTTTCTTTTTTATTCATTTATTAATCATTGAAAAAATGCCTAGTGGTGTTTAACCAAATTTATGGATGGGGGACAGTGAATGCACCTACAAAAAAAATCGTCTTGGTTTCTTGCATTATTAACTCTAATAGCGGTTATTTCAGTATTTTATTTGATGGATTCTACAAAACAATCAAAAGAGGATATTACCTTGTCTGTAGATGCAGGTCAAAGAGCAGCAATACAGAATGTGACGAAAGAAGTATCTTCTCCTAGCTCTTTATTTGAAGAAACTCGCCTTCAAGTTAGTAACGAAAGAAATCAACTTCGCCAAAAGTTAACGCAAAGAATAACGTCAGATGAATATTTTGTTGAAGAAAAAAATAACGCTTCTATTGAAATAGATACTCTCAATAAAGAAGAATCTACAGAAACAATACTTGAGAAGCAAATTAAATTATTAGGCTTTCCCGATGCTTTAGTAAGAATAGAAGGTGAAGAGGTTTCCGTTACTGTGGTGGCAAAGGAATTATCTAAATATCAAGCAAATGAAATTATCTATCTGGTAAAAGAAGAGTACGAGGATGCAAATGTACAAGTTAAATTCGGCGCAAAAAATTATTAAAAAGTAGAAAAAGGGTCTTCATTTTATTTACGAAAAACAGCGTCACGAAGGATTTTTTTATAGTGGAGAATACCGATTTCTAAGACGCTAGCCCCCTTCCCTCTTTATTCTACATATAGTGGGGATACACTAGAGTGGTCTTTATAATATCTCTGTCAATGTAAACAGTCTTATTAACATCTATGTAAGGCTTTTAAATCGATTGTTCTAATAATTGATGAATAAATCTTTTTATCGTGCGTTCTGTAGATTTAATTTGTTCAATATATTTTTCGGGAACTGTTGAAAAATGCCCTTTTGCAATCCTCCAGCCTTCCCTTAATTACACACCGTCTAATACATCTTGGTTATTAAATTGCAAAAAGGCAGTTGAAAATCAGCTTCAGCCGAACTTTCAACTGCCAAATTAAATATTTGATTTTTATTAGTACTCATTAAATATTACAGGATTGTTTTTTCGATTACATTTTGTTGCAGTGAACTGCGTTTTTTATTTGTTCTGCTCCTCTAAAAACTAGAGATTATCAAGGACTAACTGGAGGAGTAAGCCCTGTAAGAACAGGAGTTATTACAGTACTACCAGCTCCAAGGCGAACTTGTTGAACTTGCAGTACTTTTACAGTAAGCTCTAGCACGATTTTTTCACGTAATGTGTCGAAAGTGCCTTCTGGTGCTGCCATAACCGGTGAAAAATCAAGTTCAAAGAAGTTTGCAGCTACTAACTCGCCAAATGGTTGTTCATTGTATTTAACTAAATTTTGGAAGAAAGCTTTATCCAATCGAGCATCCATTTGCGTAGTTTCATTAAGGAAGTTCGCTTCGGCAAACTCGGAAATTCCTAAGATCGGAGTAGGACCTCCTACTGTTTGTGGGAAAGTAAGGTCTGTAAAACCAGAAAACTGAACATCAGCAATTCTATCTTGGAGTGCCCCGTTACATGCTGCTGAAGCATATTCTATATTTTTGCGAATATGTCCCGCTACAAATAATTTAGCTCTTGTTACCCTAAAAAAGTCAGTGCCAGCAATACGTGCAAAAGCAACCGGTACTAGTTTAACTTGATTTAGGAATACATTTTTTTTCACTCTTTTGATTTCAGTTGCTGCAGGACTAAGCGTAATATCTGCCTCCACAGCGATTTGAAGTGTTGGTTCTGCAAGTACAACCGGAACTTTAATAGTTGGAGTCGTAACCGGTGTAGCGACTATTGGAGTAATTTCACTAGTTAATGGGATTTGTTCAGTTGATGTTACTGGACAAGGGTCGACTTGACTAACTTGATTATCTAATTGATCACTCAAAAAATTCCCTCTTTTCATTTTTTTAGTATTAGAGAGCGCTCTCTATATTGCTAGAATATGTAGCGATTAATTCTATTTATAGACGTGTATACTAGTTTTTTCTGATTTTTAAAAAGGGATTTTTTAGAATGAACATCAAAATGCTAGATACTCACCATTTTTAGCACCTAGTTTTAATTGTTTAGTTACCTTTTTTGATTGGAGAATTTCAAGAAAATAATAGTCAAAAGCAGAAGCAATATTACGGAGAAAGATATTAGAGTACGAAAATGCTGGAACCGTATTTATACCACAAGAAATTACATTACAGGACTTAAATTATTGGATAGAAGAATATGTTGACCTTAAACTAGAACCGAATACGTACTACAATTATGAAGGTGTAATAAAGAATCACATCTTGCCTCCTCTAGGTAAATATAAAGTAAAATCTTTAGCCACTCATGTCTTACAACAGTTTATTAATTTAACAACACGTGAAGGTTTTGCTCATCAAACATTAAGCATAATCGTAGGTATCTTAAGCAAATCCTTAAATCACGCAGTGTATCCATACAAATACATTAAAGAAAACCCTATGCATTATGTAGAGCTCATGAAGGATAAAAGTAGAAAACCTACCCGTGGAGATTTAAAAATTCAATCAAAAGAAAACTTAAGAAGTATTAATAGTGTTTTAAATGAGGATCACCCTTTTTATTTACCATTTCACATTGGCTTACATTGTGGTGTGCGTGTAGATGAAGTTTGTGGGCTTGAATGGAAACATATAAATTTCGAGGAAATGACGTTGGAAAGTGAGCAGCAACTAATAGGTATCGAAGATGAAAACAGAAAAATACACTGGCAACCTAGACCTCCAAAATCAAAGGCTGGTTATCGAACAATTCCCTTTGGTAATGCTCTAACCAAAATCTTAAGACGCACTAAAAAAAAAACATGAAAATCGTTTAAAGTGCGGTGAGTTTTATAAAAAGAATCCAGAACATGATTATGTATGTAAAAAAAGAAAATGGCGAACATTGTACGTCAAGTGTCATCAAATATAATACTAGAAAAATTAAACATTAGTTTTAACTATCACTCATTGCGTCACACACATACAACGACATTAATAGAGAATGGTACACCTGTTAAAACTGTACAAATAAGATTGGGACATAGCAGAACCGTCACAAAAGATCGCGCTATGTCCACCTCACTGAGAAAATGGCCAGAGATGCTGCAAACATCTTTGATTCACTTGCTCAAGATATATAAGAATTGTTAACGTATTTTTTTATGGTGGGGAATTGGTGGGGAGCCCCACCATTTAACCCTTATATAAATTAAATAAATATGTCACAAACCCTTATCATATCATTACCGAATTACTTCGAATCATCCATCTTCAGAACAGCCATGAATGCTTCCTGTGGCACTTCAACTGAACCTACTTGTTTCATACGTTTTTTACCTTCTTTTTGTTTATCAAGAAGTTTTCGTTTACGAGAAATATCCCCACCGTAACATTTCGCTAATACGTTTTTACGCATAGCTTTAATTGTTGAACGAGCCACAATTTTTTGACCAACTGCTGCTTGAATTGGCACTTCAAATTGTTGACGTGGGATTAATTCTTTCAATTTTTCAACGATTACTTTACCGCGCTCGTACGCAAAGTCACGGTGTACGATAAAGCTTAGTGCATCGACTTGCTCACCATTTAATAAGATATCCATCTTCACTAGTTTTGAAGGCTGATAACCAATGAGTTCGTAGTCAAATGAAGCATAGCCCTTCGTATTTGACTTTAAATAATCAAAGAAATCATAAACGATTTCTGATAACGGCATTTCATAAATAATGCTGACACGTGTTGTATCAATATAATCCATTGTCATAAAATTACCGCGCTTCAATTGACAAAGCTCCATAACAGCTCCTACATAATCGTTTGGTACCATAATTGTAGCTTTTACATAAGGTTCTTCCACTTGATCAATTTTTTGAGGATCCGGCATAAATGAAGGGTTGTCAACCTTAACTGTAGATCCATCCGTCATTTGAACATTGTAAATTACAGAAGGCGCTGTTGTGATTAGATCAATGTTAAACTCACGCTCAATACGCTCTTGAATGATTTCCATGTGTAAAAGCCCTAAGAAGCCACAGCGGAAACCAAATCCTAGTGCTTGTGATGTCTCTGGCTCATATTGAAGTGCAGAGTCATTAAGTTCTAATTTTTCTAACGCTTCACGTAAGTCATTATATTTAGCTGTATCGATTGGATATAAGCCACAGTATACCATTGGATTTAAACGACGATAACCTGCTAATGGCTCAGCTGCTGGACGATTCGCAAATGTAACTGTATCCCCCACACGAGTATCACCTACATTTTTAATAGATGCTGTTAAATAGCCTACATCACCGACTGTTAATTCAGCTTGTGGTACAACTTTTGGTGTGTGTACCCCTACCTCAATAACTTCAAATTCTGCTCCAGTAGCCATCATACGAATTTTATCGCCAGGTTTTACTGTACCATTCATGATTCGAATGGAAATAATAACACCTTTGTAAGCATCGTAAACAGAGTCAAAAATAAGGGCTTGTAACGGTGCCTCCGGGTCACCAGTTGGTGCAGGCACTTTCTCTACAATTTGTTCTAAAATATCTTCAATCCCGATACCTGCTTTAGCAGAAGCTAAAACCGCTTCAGAAGCATCTAACCCGATTACGTCTTCAACTTCTTGACGTACACGTTCTGGATCTGCTGCTGGTAAATCAATTTTATTGATAACAGGTAAAATTTCTAGGTCGCTATCAAGCGCTAAGTATACATTTGCTAGTGTTTGTGCTTCAATACCTTGTGCTGCATCGACAACTAAAATTGCACCCTCACAAGCAGCTAAACTGCGTGATACTTCATATGTGAAATCGACATGTCCTGGTGTGTCGATTAAATGGAATATATACACTTCACCATCTTTAGCTTCATACTTTAATTGGACTGCATTTAATTTAATCGTAATGCCTCGCTCACGCTCTAAATCCATTGAGTCGAGTAGCTGTGCTTTCATTTCACGAGAGGTTAATGATTTTGTTTGCTCTAAAATACGGTCAGCAAGCGTTGATTTCCCGTGGTCAATATGTGCAATAATAGAGAAATTTCGTATATTCTCTTGTCTTTTTAAACGTGCTTCTCGGTTCATCTTTTCCACTCCTAATTAAACTATAATGAATTATACTATGAACCTTATATAAACCACAACAATAGAACGGCATAAATGCTGTTAAATCAATGGTTATTCTAAATAGTGTGCCATTTCCTCTGCAAAACAATGCAAAAACGAAAATGAGTTGCTAAGAGATATTTCCTATACCCTTCATAAAAAATAGCCAGCTACACCCAGAAATGGTGCACGCCGGCTATTTTATTACTAAATTAAATATTTATTGATTGTTGAATAAGGTTTGTTAATGTATTAACACCTTTTTGTTCTAAATGTACGCCGTCTGGAGTAAAAAATTCTGGATGGTTGATAGCAACCGAATGCCAATCAATCAATGTAATATTATCATGCTCTTGAGCTTTTTGTTGTAATGAATAATTTACTTTACTTTCCCATGGACGCGGTACTCGAGTATTCACTAAATAAATATCGGCATTGGAGAAAGATTCAAGTAGTGTATCGATCTGATCACTCGTAAAGTAACCATTTGTGCCTAGTTGAATAATAACTGCTTTATTTGGCTGATTAAAACTAGCGTAATTTGGTGCTAGTTTGACAGCTTGTGAAACTTGGCGACCAATCTTTGCATCAATCGTAATGTTCGGATAGATATTATGTAAGCTTGTAGCAATATCTATCGTTAAAGAATCTCCAATAGCTAATATTCCATTATAGGATTCATTTATAGGGTCAGCAGTAGTATCATGATCTCCCTGCTTAGGTTCCTCTTTGTCCGATTGAGGGCTAGTTTCAATTTGTTCATTCTGAACATTCGATGAATTGCTTTCTGATGTTTCTTTTTCCGCAACGGAATCATTATGCTTAGAAGGTTGTTCTCCACCATTTATTTTAATTTCTGTTGGCTTAGATTCTTTTGATTCCGTTTGTTCTTCTCCTACAACGCCTGTCATTCCAGTAAAAAATACTAGAAGGAATAGTGGAACAAGCACAGTAGAAATTTTTCTAGTAAACGAAAAGCTGCCCCATTTATTTTTATTAAATACAAGATACTGTCGATAATAGGAGCGGAATCCTTCCTTCCGTATTGGCATTTCGATAAAACGATACGATAATTCAGCAATAATCAAAATAAGAACTAGCTGTAAAGCAACTCGCCAGTACGCAGGATTACCTATTTCATGGACTGGAGTGCCCAATACCATTATCGGATAATGCCATAGATAAATTCCATACGATCTTGAACCAATCCAACGTAGAGGCTTCAAAGAAAGTAATTTTCCTAAAATGCTAATCGGATGGCATACACACGCTATTAATATTGCTGCATTCAAACAGAAAAGGAACATGCCTCCTCTATATAAAAAAGTTTGATATTCATCTACAAAAATAATACTTAAAATAAAAATACTAAAAGCAACCAAACTTATAGCATTTAGTTTATTGACATGGTCAGTAGATAGTTTTTGAGAAGATAGTCTTTTCATCGGCCAAACGAGAGCTAGCCAGCACCCTATAAGTAATTCAAAGGATCGTGTATCTGTCCCGTAATAGATACGACTAGGATCAGCTCCTGGCTCATACATTATGCCCATTAACACAGCTGAGCATAATGCACCGATAAAGATAAAAATGGCTAATTTACTCTGTTTTTTAACAAGATAAAGCCCTAGCATTAACAGAATTGGCCAAATAAGGTAAAATTGTTCCTCAATCGCTAAAGACCATAAATTTTTTATAGGTGAAGGAGATCCAAAACTATCAAAATAAGAGAGCTTATGAAAAATGAACCACCAATTACTTGAATAAAAAATAGAGGAAATTGCATCTCCGCGCAATGTATTTAGAAGTTCCTTATGAAATAAGGTAGCCCAAGTGAATGAAGTAATAATCATTACGTACGCAGCAGGTAATAGGCGTCGAAATCGCCCAACCCAAAATTCTCCTAGCCCTACTGTTAACTGATTTCCTTTTAAAGGTAAAATAGTAGAGGTTATTAAATAACCCGATAAAACAAAAAAGATATCAACTCCTAGGAATCCACCTCTGGCCCATTTGAAGTTAAAATGATAAGCTATCACAGCTAGTACTGCTAAAGCTCGAATCCCATCTAACCCGGGGATATAACGATGATTGACTGCCTTGCCTGACATAATATTCCTTCCTCTTCTTCCGATAGTCTACAAACCTTGTCGATATTTTTATAGTGTAAGCCAATATCGTCCCCTTTTAACTAATGATTCAGTGCATTCACTTATATAAATGACGGATGAGTATTAATAAAAGTTTATATAAAATGATATCTTTAAATATTTTTTTGATCATATAAACAACACGAAATTAACTTCTCATATGTATATCCTTTTATAATAAAGGTTAATCTTTTTCATATTTTATCCATTAAAAAAGCATCTCCAAAATGGTAGATGCTTTAAAAGCGTATTTCGCCTATGCATATGCCGCTACAAAACTACAACTCATAGTCAAATCTTTATGTGTTGACTCAAAAAATTATAAGACAAGAAATGAGTAATTAAAAGGCTTTACAATTATTTCCCCTAAAAAAATTCCTGGTATTTTTGCTAACAATCATTTAATTTTTCATACTTTGTCCAAAAAAATTAAGTGCAACGCCCTTCACAAATAATTGGCAAAAAGAGGCTATATAAAAAGTCCATCTTTTCGCCAATTCCAATATTAAATAAGACGTATATCATACTTGTTTTCCTGTAATGAAGGATTTTGCTATAGCTTTTCCTATTACAGCAATTGTACGATTCAATTCTTCTTCTGTATTGTCTATTCCACCTAGTTCGATTAAGATCATTTCTTTTGTTAAATCTTGATTATAACGTCCATCTACATTGTCACCACTTTTAGATATAACACCTCTAGAAATCTTTGGAACCATTTCATTCATAGCAGCAGATAGACTTTCTGCATAAGCAGTATTCCATCTATAATTCTTATGCTCTGCACCAATAACAATTGCAATCCGTGCATATGACTCGTTGTTATGTGTTAAGGTTGTCGCATCTCTCTTGGCAGAATCTCGATGCAAATCAATAACTAAATCATAGGATTGCTCTTGTAAACGTTTTGTTAAATAAGGACGAACAAAGTTATAAGAATCTGGAAAACTTTTCCCCTTAAGTTTTAGTTCCTTCATAACATCAACACCTAAAATATCCGTTTGTATACCATTCTTACTAAAATGCTTAGAAATAGTATCTTTTAAATTATAAATATTTGTTTTTTCGTCATAATAGGCCGCTTTTCCGCTAACAGCTTTCACCATTGGTTGATATGATTCCTGTGAATGCGTAAATAATAACAAGACTTTAAATGGATCTTTTGTTTGAACTTGCGTTTGCTCTTGCGTTTGCCCTTGCGTTTGCTCTTGCGTTTGCTCTTGCGTTTGCTCTTTTGTCTGCTCCAGTGCACTTTGTTCAGGTAAATTAGTAGCGGCAAACACGACTTGTTTATCCTCTGGTTCTTTAATCGGAGTCGATGCTTGCTTGTTGAACGGAAGTTGCCCAGCAATGACAGGTAATACGAAAAAGAACAATAATAAACCAAATGACCACTGTAGTTTTTTTAGCAAAGTCACACCCTCCTCCCCTTATCGTATGGAGGGGGGGTGCCTTTTAGAACGAAAAAAATTATAGATTACTTGCCCATTTCATAAGCATAGATGACACGAATTTTGCATACTTATCTACCCAATAATCAGCTTCCTTTGGCGTGACCATCAGCTGTGTATGCGAGCCTGCGAAAGTCTCTGCAAATAATTGCTGGCGCTCTTCTTTAGACCACGTAGCCCACTCACCAAAAATCGGCTTTACTAAAGACATATCTAGTTCTTTATTTATATCTGGTTGCCAAGACGATAATGACAATTTTGATGATGGTTTACTCCGCTCTGACACTCGTGCAGCTATAGAACGTAGCATTACCTCTACAGCATCCGCAATTAATACAGGTGCATCAACCACTGTTGGGATACCAATTGCAGTAACAGGAATGCCAAGCATCTCATATGAAATTTCCTTACGGTGATTTCCAACGCCTGAACCAGGGTGTATCCCTGTATCCGTTAATTGAATTGTTTTACATAAGCGATTACTAGCTCTTGTTGCAAGTGCGTCTACAACAATAATTAATTTAGGCTTAAGACGCTCTGCCAACGCCGCTACAAATTCACCAGTTTCATATCCTGTTTGCCCCGTTACTCCAGGCGCATACATAACGAATTTTTCATCAATTACATCTAAACTATGCAAATGATCAATAAGATACGGTCCTATAGCATCTGGTGTAATTGTACGATTCCCTAAACCAATAATGAGAATTTTGTCTTCTTCTTTCCATGCCATGGATTCATGCATTTTTTTAAAATTCACAAGCAATTCTTTCTCAAGCTGCTCAAACCCATCCTGATCTTCTAGCGTCAAAGTAGGCACAGAAAGAGTAATGTACTGACCTTTCTTCTTTCCAATTTGCTTCTCACCTTCTGCATCAACGAGCACATCAGTGATTTTTACCCGACCAGCATCCCGATCTTCAATTTGAATACCACTCGACTCTTTAAGCGTATCTTTTTGTTCTTTCGTTTGATGTAAAACAACCTCTTCAGATTCATCAATTAAATCCGTACGTTGCCAGTTAAAGTTTTGCATACAGTTCACCTCAACTGTAGTTTGTTCAAACTGTCAAGTAAATATTCTTTGCATTTATCTATTGCAATTTGGCCTAGCGTTTGTTAAAATGATTTTTGTTGTATTGACACAAGAAATCAATGAGAAGATATCATCTCGTACCTAATTTAGGAGGTGAAATATATGCCAAACATTAAATCTGCGATTAAACGCGTAAAAGTTAACGAAAAAGCTAACGCTGCTAACACTCAAGCTAAATCTGCAATGCGTACTACAGTGAAAAAAGCTGAAAACGCTGTTGTTGCTAAAGCTGAAAACGCACAAGAACTTTTACAAGCAGCTTACAAATCTTTAGATAAAGCAGCTTCAAAAGGACTTATCCACAAAAACGCGGCGGCTCGTAAAAAGTCTCGCCTTTCTAAAAAAGCGTAATTGTTATAAAGGATCAGTATACTCTATTAGGAGTTGCTGATCTTTTTAATTTATAAGAAAATCAATTATCCCTTGTCGTAACTTCATTTTCCCACTATTGTACTTACTATAAAGAGCTGCCCATGTTGCTTCGGACAGCTCATCAATAGATGTTTTCTTATCGCTATACCCTTAAAGTTGACGCAATAAAAAGAGTTCTAAATAACGCTCACGATTGCCTCCTGTTGATTTCAGTTGTAAATCGACCTCTGCTAACTGATATAAAGCCTTCAATAAGCTTTCCTCTGATGGACGATTACGCTGCTCAACCATCAACTTGACACGATAAGGATGTATTTTTAAATTTTTTGCGATTTGCTGTGGATGATAACCCTTTTTTAATAAATAAAATACATTGGACATCGTACGTACATTTGATGCAAGCAATCCAACAAGCATGATAGGCTCTTGCTTTTGACGTAGTAAATCGTGATAAATAGACAATGCCCCTACAGAATCGTTCGCAAAGTAAGCATTTAACATTTTAAAGGCATCCTGCTCTAACGTTTTTGCCACTAAATCCTCGACTAGCGTAGCAGTTATTTCACCACCATCTCCTACATAAAGCGTTAGCTTCTCAACTTCCATTTGCAACTGTAGCATATTCGGTCCCACCATTGCGACAAGCTGCTCAATAGCATTTTGTTTTATGCTGTTACCCTCTGCTTTGACTATACTTTGTATCCACACAGCTAAGTCCTGCTCCTTTGGTGTTTCAGCTTGGACTAACAACGCATGCTCCTTCATCATCTTTGTCACTTTTTTACGTTCATCCAATTTCTCATAAGGAGCGATAAAAACTGTTACTGAAAAATCAGAAGGGTTAGCAAGCCATGTTTCTAAGCGTTTAATATCATGGTCAATTTTTTCTTTTCCTTTTTCGGTTGCTTTTAAAAAGGATGCGTTTTTAGCAATGATAAGCTTTCGCTCAGAAAAAAAAGGAATTGTATCTGCTTCATCCATAACGGCATCCACTGGAACTTCTTCCAAATCAAATGTTGACATCTCTATCTCTTCTTCGGGTCCTATCGCTTCTTTTAACCGTTTAACTGTTTCATCTATAAAATAGCCTTCCTCACCCACGAGTAAATAAACTGGTGAGAGCTCTCCTTTTTTGATATTATTCCAAACCGTTGAAATCATAATTTTCCCTCCATCTAGCAATACTACTAGTATACATGATTTACATTCCTTTGTGACTTTGACCGAATTGTGTCGATTCCTTGCCACTTGGCAAATTCTCCTTTTCGATATAGCTTTTATGAAAATGATGTCTTATAATAAATAACAGAATTGGAGGGATAACAATGAATCCATTTGAAGGAAAAAACATACAATGCCGCCGCAATGATGCAATCGATTCTGGAGTTGGCTTCGGTGTATCATTCGGAATGTTTGCAGTTATGTTTATCATCGCAATAGTAGTAGAAGTAGCATCTAGATAATTAAATGTAATGTACGAGGAAAAGACCTTGCTCATTGGACAAGGTCTTTTTCCTTTTGTACAGACCAACTAGTTCCATCAATTCTTACTTCAATCGTCCCATCTATTCCAGTTGTTAAAGTAGATAAATTCCGACTTGTAAAACGCTCCACAACCTCATCATGTGGGTGACGATAGCGATTATTGAGTCCAGAGCTGAAAATGGTTAATTCAGGCCGTAACAGCTCCACAAATGGCTCAATACTTGATGTTTTACTGCCATGGTGTCCAGCCTTCAACAATGTCGTATCCGCTAATTGCTTGTTATAAAGATTAATAAGTTCTTGTTCACCATACGCCTCTAAATCACCAGTTAATAATGCTCGAAATGACCCCTGTTGCATATATAAAACAATTGAATCATCATTCCCCTCATAAAGGGTGTCACGGGGCCATAAATAATGAAAACTAGTTTTTCCTAT
Source organism: Lysinibacillus sp. RC79 (assembly GCF_041262405.1). Lineage (NCBI taxonomy): Bacteria > Bacillati > Bacillota > Bacilli > Caryophanales > Bacillaceae > Lysinibacillus > Lysinibacillus sp. RC79. The sequence goes on along the minus strand of NZ_JBGCCD010000001.1, from coordinate 382,000 downwards.
GCGCCACGCAGTTCCCTGCATTTTTTCTTTCACAGGAACTTTTTGCTTTTTGGCTTCCATCAGTAAATCCCGCATCACAGGCTTATCCATTGAACCAGGAGTGAGATGAATTTCATGCATGTTAATCTCTTGCAAAATCTCTTCAGCTCCCTCTACGTGATCGGCGTCCGCATGAGTGGCGATAAAAATATCAATGTCTCGTATCCCTTTTCCTTTCAAAAATGGTACAACAACTTGTCTCCCAACCTCATATGGGCTATCTGAAGCCTTCCAAATTTCCTGCTCAAAACGAAGTAAGCCCCCTGAATCAATAACATACACAGCCCTTCTAAACGGTAATTCAATAACCGTACAATCACCCTGACCGACGTTTAAAAATGTCAGCTTAGTTTCGTTAAACAACATTGGTGATAAATGAATGCACAATGCAGGAATAAAGATCGCAACTGTAAATTTACCATAATGTTTTATCTCCATAAAATAGAAGCCTGCTAGTACACTGATCAACGCCACGCAAATAAGCCATATAGCGGGCTTACCAGGCGACCACAGCTGAAACGGCAATTCCTGAAGATATAAAATAAACTTTGTAAGCCAAATACGGAGCGGCTCGTACACAACAAAAAAAGCTTTTGCTACTGGCATCGACATAATCGTTATTACAAATAAGGCAATATTTAAAGGCAAAATAACAAAGGAAAACAGTGGTACGAAAATAATATTCGCTAAAAATGAAGAAATAGAAATTTCATAAAAATGATGGAGTAATAATGGATAAACAAGTAACTGGCACACAAATGTAATAAAAAATGAACGAATCAACCAGTTCGTGGATCGTTTTAAAATGACCCCTGAATAGACGAGACTAACCGTTGCTAAATATGACAATTGAAAGCCAATCTGATAAATGACACCTGGTTCAAGTAGGACAAAGCAAATAAAGCTAATTGCTAGAGCATCATCAATCGATATTTGCCACCTAGCGTAACGCATCAGCATGATTAATTCTACAACAGATACTGCGCGCCATACGGACGGAGCACCACCAGCTAGCACCCCATAGATAGGTAAGATGATGAGTAAAATTAAGGTCGCCATTTCCTTCCGTACACCTATACGTAGGAGACCTTCAAAAAACAACCATGAGACAAGTGCCACATGCAAACCAGAGATAGCAAATATATGAGTGATGCCAAGCTTTTGATAGGCTCTTTGAAGCTCATGATCGACTTGATCCTGTGATCCTATTAGAAGTGCTTGTGCCTCTGCAACTAGTGACTCAGGGAATGTTGTTTCAATATGTTTTTTCATAGAATGTCTCTGTTTAGCAAGAAACGAACGAATGGATTTTTTCTCTTCTATAAAGGTCCAGCTTGAAACTTCAAATATTCCTCTAGCACCTTTACTGATCAAATATTTTTCCATAGAAAACGCGTATGCATGTGCAGGTGGAAGAGGTGCTACAAGTTCTCCTTGGACTAGATAGGTCCTACCTGTCAATGAAGTAGTTTCATAAAAGCTTTTCTCTTCTTCTGATGAAAATGTATAGACGACATACAGCTTCTCACCTGTTTCAGTTTTGACAAAGCCTCTAAGCTTTTGGCCATTTATTTTATATTCACTCGACCAAGTTATTTGGGATGTTGACGGTAGGGGGGAAGATTCCGTCAGTTGAAATGTAACGATGAAGAAATAAGAAAGAAATCCAATGGCTATAACAAGTGCTGAAATTAAACCCCTTTCACCTTTCAATTTAAGCCATAACGCGAAAAGCAGAAGAATAGCGAGTAGCCAAGCTGACTTGTGTGCCGCTATTGCAGCAACAAGTACAGCTAGTGCTACGTAAATCCATTTATGCTTTAAAGCTTTTTGCCAAATAATGCACTCACCTTCTGTTCATATGGGAGCAATTTTTCTGCAGGCATACCACTTTCACGAAGTTCGTTTAGCATGTCTATGTACAAGGCTAATTTTTCGTCGCTTAAAAAGTCAATTTTACGTTCATCAAACGGAACGTGTACAATCTCTACACCTGCTTTTTCAAATAATTCTTGTGCATAAGGGTTATTTTTATAATCCGTAGCGTAATACACACGTTCAATACCTGCCTGAATAATAGATTTCGTACATGGCAGACACGGGAAATGTGTAACATATAAGTCTGCACCTTTTGTAGGCGTACCATATTTAGCACATTGTAGCAGAGCATTCATCTCAGCATGCACTGTACGCACACAATGGTTATCAACAACATAGCAGCCTTTTTCAATACAATGTTCATCACCTGTAATTGAACCGTTATAGCCACCTGCTATAATTCGCTTATCTCTAACGACAGTAGCTCCTACTGCAAGCCTTGTACATGTACTACGTAATGCGAGTAAATGGCTTTGCGCCATGAAAAATTGATCCCAAGTAATTCGCTCCATACGACTACCTCCATAAATTTAATTAAATTGATTAATATGCTGTGCCTTTATTGCAACAGTCTTTTTCTACTTTAGTGTAGCCTTTTTTGAAAAGAATCGTCAATATCTCAAAACTTACTGCCATTATTTAACTGTAATGAAATCCTTCAGCTTCTCAAACGTTTTTTCGCCAATACCACTCACTTTTTTTAAGTCCTCAATTGTTTTAAAGCCACCATTCTCCTCACGATACGAAATAATGCTTTGAGCCTTTGATGGACCAATACCTGATAATGTCGTAAGTGCTGCTTCATCTGCTTTATTTAAATTGACCTTTTGATCTTTCATACCATTGTTACTTTGTGATGTTCCGCTAGTAGGCATCGTCAAGATATTAGAGGTAATTTCGTCTGGCTTTTCACCCTTTATAGGAATGTAAATAACCATCTCATCCTCAACTTTTTGCGCATGATTAATGAGTTGCGTATCAGCATCCTGCGTATAGCCACCTGCAAGCTTTACCGCATCTATAATTCGTTGGTCAGTTTGTAGCTCATAGACACCTGGATACATAACAGCACCCTTTATATCAACAAATACCTGCTGTATGACCGCTTCATCAACAGATTCTTTCATTTCATGTTGTTCAATAGGTTGGATTGTTTCGATGAGCTCTTCTTGGGGAGGTGAAGAGTCAGAACTCGAAAAAAAGAAGTAACTAAGTCCACTGATTGCAAGTATGCCGGGGATCAACATACTTTTTTTGTACTTTTGCCAAAAAGATTGGATCATCTATAACATCCTTTCCTTTGCAAAAGGTAATCATATGGAGTCTATTTCATCTTACAATATCCTTCATGTGTTGAAAAGATAAATTATTTATAGAAAGTGTGACGACTATAAAAATGGTCCTTACCCATTGCTAATTATAGCAATGACGAACTCAAATAAAAGCTCATCACCATAACGTGCAGTTGATTTCCGTTCCGACTGGGCGCTTTCCTGGGGGCGTCCGATGAGCCGCTTCGCTTCGCTGCAGGGTCTCATCTGTGACGCTGATCCCCAAGGAGTCGCCCAGTCTCCACTCCAATCAACTAAATCACTTCGATGAATCAATCCGTCACTTTTATTTCTACCAATCAATGTAAAAAGAACCACGATGCATATTGGCGCAACGTTGCTCTCTTTTAGCAATACTTTTTAAAAGCATTAGTCTTCTAATAGATCTTTAAATTTCGCTTGAAGTTCAGTCATTAAGATTCCCTCTTTGTGAAAATGGCGAATAAGTACAGACTGCATCATATCATCCTCTTGAGTTGGATTCATCTTCATTAATATATGATTAATCTTCTCGGCGAGCTGTACTGGATTGGCGTACATCGTATTCCAAGCGCGAACCTTTAACTCTAAATCTGTACCAAGAGCTGCTTCCTCCAAGTCTTGTATCGCTACAGGCTCACTAAAGTGCGCAAACGGGTCTTCATATGTATCTGTATGTAAAAAATGAATACAATCTTCTAACTTGTCTGCTACACGTATTGTATCCACAAAAACTCCGTGTTCATTTTCATATAAATGACTATTTTCCAACATTAAAAACGGTGCGTGTTGCTGAAGCCCAATCACTCGTTTTTTCAATTGCGGTGTAATAAAGATGAAGCCATTCTCTAGCTGCAATGTTTGAACGTATCCAGAAAAATTACCGCTTTCAGCAAAATCACTATATGTTTTTGGACGATAATAAAATTCAGCGTCTAACTCCTCTGCTTCAATCGTCCACTCAACCTCTGGGCAATCAAAAATAACGCGAAGTGAAAAACCATTAGCTGTTTTTCTGAGCTCATCGTAAATATAAAACTGCTTTGGGACTACATGACCTAACTCACTTATAATATTGTTAAACGTTAAAGAAATGATTGATTTTGCAGTAAAACCTCCCGCCATATCCAGTGTTAATTCAACTTGAGTAGCAGTACGGCGGATACTAACTATGTTTGCATCATGAAGGCTTTGCTCAAAGACCTCTCTTTCCTTTGGTTTCATATAAGCTAACGTTCTCTGCTTTTCCTCATATGCTGCATCCAGAATATTTTCAAATAGCTGCTCCTGTTCATTTCTCCATCGTGAAAAATCTTCCCATACATGTTTAGGAACATCTGGTGTATTCAACGTACCATCTAAAACATATGTATGAAACCGCAATGGTAAATAGTTTATTAAACTATCCCGTAATTCAGCTAACTCCTGCTTTTTTTCTTTATATATATCAATATCATTTTCCTTTGCATAGGCAAGGCTCTGTGTCCACTCTTCATCAGAATCGTAAATAAGTAGTTTCATCGCACTTTCATACGCTGTTTTCTCTCGCAATGTTAAATGCCACATAATTTCAGCTCCTTTTAATTGGGTTGTAAGATAACAGAAACATTATTTCGGAAGCAAAACAAAATAATAAACAACGAAAAATAAAAACAGCTTACTGGTTAGTTTACCAGCAAGCTGTTTTACTATTTTAGCGCACGGATAAAAATGCGTTCACTTTCATATTCAGGGCCTTCATCTGTAAAATCTGCTGTTACTTCTACATGATTAAAGCCAATTTTCTGAAGCCATGCCATATATTGCTCAATTGAGAATGTGCGTTGGTTATGCTCCTCGTCGAAACGTTCATACAGATCACTCTCAGCATCACGCACATAAAACGTCATTTGGTGGACAACGGAATGTTCAAAATCGCCAGGCTCCGTATGCCATACATAGCTAATATCACCATCGTCATACGTAAACGGCCCGTCTAAAAATATATCATTCATTTTGAATAACGAATGCACGTCAAAAAACAGTTGGCCTCCATCTCGTAAAGCACCATAAATACGTTCTAATGTTGAATAAACTGCTTTTTCCTCCACTACATAATTCAGCGAATCAATAGCAATCGTTACAACGTCAAGCGCCTCAAAGCCCTCTAATTCATCCATCGACATACAATAGAGAGGCACATGTAATCCTGCATCAGCAAAGCGCTCTGCGGCAATTGAGAGCATATTTTCAGATAAATCGATTCCACTCACCTTGTAACCTGCCTGCGCAAACAACAGGCCAAGTACACCTGTACCACAGCCGATATCTAAGAGATTTGGAAATTGACTGCTTGGTGCATGCTGCAAAACCCACTCCACATAAAGATTGTAAGGGATATCGGTTTGCAGCTCATCATACACGTGCGCAAATCGTTCGTAACTACTCACACTTAAGCCTCTGGCATGTCTAGTTGAGGTGCATCGCCCCATAAACGCTCTAAGTTATAATAAGCACGTTCATCTTTATGGAAAACATGCGCTACAACATCTCCTAGGTCTACAAGAATCCAGCGTGCTGCATCGAAGCCTTCTACGCGTCGAATTTCAAAGCCCTCTTTTACTGCTACCTCTTGTAATTCACGTGCGATTGCTTGCACTTGGCGGTCAGAATTACCATGAGAAATAATAAAGTAATCCGCTAAAAGTGAAATACCTTGCATATTTAAAACGACAATATCCTCACCATGTTTGTCGTCAATTGCTTTGTAAGCTGATTGTAATAAAGTTGAAGTCATCCTTCACTGTCCTCTCTTTTCATCATATCGTTGTAACATTCTATTGATAATGGATAAATTGGTTGTTTTGTGTCAATTAAAAATGCCAATGTATGGCGCACACAAGCACTCATCGCTTTATCCAAATTTTTCTTTACTTTTTTTCGTAGACGATCAACACCATCAAATTTACGATTAGGTTCAATCATATCTGCAACAAAAATAATTTTTTCTAAACGGCTCATGCCCACGCGTCCTGTTGTATGAAAACGAATAGCATTTAACATATCCTCATCTGTAATGCCAAATTCGCTTTCTGCAATATATGCACCTACTGGACCATGCAGTAATTCACTACCCCAGCCAATAAGGCGAGCATCTAATTTTTCATCACGGACGATTTTCTCCATCCATTCGATATCTGCATATTTCGCAATATCGTGAAGGATGGCTGCTGTCTCAGCTTTTTTTTCATCCTCACCATATAATGTTGCTAGCTCAATGGCTGTTTCCATTACACCAATGGTATGAATATAGCGCTTCTCAGGCATACGTGGCTTAATCGCCGCCAAGTACTGTTCGCGTTCCATATAGACCTTCCTCTCGTATGAACGTCTCTACCGCTTCAGGCAGTAAAAAAGTAATCGTTCCTCCAGTGGCAAGGCGTTCACGAATCAGTGTGGACGATAAATCGATTTGGGGAGCTTCCACCATTACTATAGGATACTCTGTTGTGGCCTCTGTTCCTGGACGCTTTACTCCTACAAATTGCACAAGCTTCACTAATTCATCAATACAGTACCATGTATGAAGCGAATCAATCATGTCACCTCCAATGATAAAGTAAAACTTCACATTAGGCTCTCTTATACACATCGCAGAAAGTGTCTTATATGAATAGGATACGCCACCCTTATCCACCTCATACGACTCCACAGAAAAATACGGATATGGACTTATTGCACGCCTTACCATTTCAAGGCGTTCCACAACGCTAGCATCATGACGTGCGAACTTATGTGGTGGCAACGCATTTGGCATAAAGCGAACTTCATCTAGATCTAATGCATGCAGTACTTCATTAGCCATCATTAAATGTCCATTATGCGGTGGATTAAATGTACCTCCCAGTAAACCGATCTTTTTCATCGTCTCACCTTATTTCGTTACTTTTGGTAATGCAATCTTTTTATGATTGCGGGACTCTTTATATAAAACAACTGTCAGTCCAATTAATTGCACAAGCTCTGCATGAGCACCTTTAGCAAGTGCTTCTGCAACTTCATGCTTGTCCTCCTCACAGTTATCTAAAATACGTACCTTAATCAACTCTCGTACTTCTAATGCTTCACGAATTTGCTTTGTCATTTCGTCATTGACGCCGCCTTTTCCTACTTGGAAAATCGGTGTTAAATGATGTGCTTCTGCACGTAAAAAACGTTTTTGTTTACCTGTTAACATAAAAATTAATTTCCTCCTAATTGCGCCTTTAATTGCGCAATCATTGAATTTGTATTTGGGTATTCACCAAGCCAATGCTCAAAAGCAATAGCCCCTTGGTGAACGAACATTCCAAGACCCGTAACGACGGTTGCTCCTTTTTCCTCAGCCGCTTTTAAAAAAGGCGTCATTAATGGATTATACACAATATCGGCCACAATTGCGCCTTTTGCAAGTCGTTCTAGTGAAAATGGCATTGAAAAATTGCCCGTAGCAAGTCCAGCCGATGTCATTTGCACTAAAATGCCGAAATCAGCTAATGATTCCTCAGCCTCTGCTAAAGAAATAGCATTCCCTATACCTATTTCATCGACAATTGCTTGAGCATTTGCCACTGTGCGATTGGCAATGGTTAAATTCGTATAACCATGCTGCTGCATAGCAAAAGCAATACCGCGAGCAGCACCGCCCGCACCAATAAGAAGAACTGGCTTGTCTTTATGTGACTTGCCAACCGCTTCTTCTAGCGAACGCACAAAACCAACACCGTCTGTATTGTATCCCTTTAATTTTCCTTCTTTTGTTCGGACAACCGTATTGACAGCTCCCATTTTTTCTGCCAACTCATCTAGCTCATCTAAATAAGGAATGATCGCTGTTTTATGTGGGATTGTAATGTTCCAGCCACTTGCACTTAATGTTTTCAGACCAGCAACCGCTGACTCCAAATTTTCAGAAGTTACACGCACTGGAATATACGTCGCATCTATCGACAGCTCCTCGAACCAAGCATTATGCATTGTTGGAGATTTCGAATGCTCGATTGGATCACCAATAACCGCAAACCATTTCTTCATTTCCTAGTCCCTCTTCTCTACTGTACATCCTAAATTAGTGATGGGCGAATTGAAACTTGTACCCCCTTTGGTGCATAAGCGGCTACAACAACATTGGCATGTTGCACTGTAATCCATCCAAGACCAGAGAATACAACGTCTGTTTTCGCTTCTTTGATAGAGAACTCATGACGCACTAATGGCGGTACCTGTTCTATAAATTCGGCCGTTGGAGGTGCAAGCAATTCACCCTTATGCTCTGCATACAATGCATCTGCCTTTTCAAGCTTTGTACGGTGTATTGGTAAGTCATTTGCCACGTGTACCGTAAATGCCGAACGATCTCCTTGAATAAAGTCAAAACGAGCAAGAGCACCGATAAATAGCGTTTGTCCTGCATTTTGTTGAAATACTTTTGGCTTTATTTCTTTTTTAGGCATAATATATTTTAATTCGCTAGCGTCAATATGGTGTGCCATCTGATGATGATTAATAATCCCTGGTGTATCATATAATGCACTACCATCATCTAATGGAATTTCAATCATATCTAAAGTAGTACCTGGGAAATGAGAAGTTGTAATAACCTCACCTTCACCAGTAGCCTGCTTGATAATGCGATTAATGAACGTGGATTTCCCAACATTTGTACAACCTACAACGTAAACATTTTGTCCATTACGGTATTCATCAATGGCTTCCATAGCTTCAGCCATTCCTTTTCCTTTATGGGCACTCACTAAAAGTACATCGACAGGTTGTAGACCAAGAGCCTTTGCTTCACGTTTTAGCCAATTAATCACTTTTTTCGGTTTCACAGATTTCGGTAATAGATCGGCTTTATTCGCGATTAATAACACAGGATTATTACCAACGAAACGGTGAAGTCCTGGTAACCAGCTCCCATTGAAGTCAAATATATCAACAATTTTTACGATTAAGCCTTGCTGTGTTCCAAGACCGTTTAATATGCGTAAAAAGTCGTCATCTGTTAATGAAACTGGTTGAATTTCATTATAATTTTTCAAACGGAAGCAACGTTGGCAAATGACCACGTCTTTTTCTAATGATGATGGGGGTGCATACCCAACTGCTGTTTTATCTTCTGTTTGAATTGTTGTACCACAGCCAATACAATTTGGCATTTCGTTCATTCTTTTTCCTCCCAAGTAGTGATTCCTTTTCGTTTCAAATTATTGAACACACGACGTTCAATAAATCGATTGAATTTTGTTACGAGCCCATCTGATTGTGCAACTGGTTTTACTAGTACCGTATGCAAGCCTAAGCGATTTGCGCCCATTACATCTGTTAGTAGTTGGTCTCCTACCATTACTACTTCCTGTGGTCGTAACCCTAATTGAATAATCGCACTATAAAAGGCATTACGAAGTGGCTTTCTCGCCTTATGAATATAAGGAATATCTAATGGCTCAGCAAATTGCTTTACACGTGCTTCTTTGTTATTCGACGCAATAATAACCCGAATGCCTGATTCTTTCATAATGCGAAGCCAAATAATAAGCTCTTCCGTTGCATCTGCACGGTCCCATTCCACAAGCGTATTATCTAAATCCGTAATAATACCTTTAATGCCTAAGTCTTGAAGCTTTTCCGGTGTAATTTCATAAATACTCGTGACAAATTCATCTGGTAATAAAAAATTATACAAAATAGCGACCCCTAATCTAAACGTATTATTCGACCATTATAGCATATTTGCAAAGGCTTCACCCATTCGAATTGGGCTTCCTTGTACAACATTTTCCGTAAATTCTATTGCACCCTTTTCAAACAGCATAACTACTGTTGAGCCGAATGAAAAATATCCGACTTCTTCACCTTTACGCCACTGCGTTGTTGTATTAGTAAGCACGATAGAGTTTACAAAGGTAGCACCAACTTTAATAAATGCTACCTGCTGATTATTCGCCACTTTCAGCTCCGTTACTGAACGATAATTGTGTGAAATTGGTTTTTTACCGTATGTAAGACCGAGCTGATTAACAGGATAGGATTTTTGACCAAGTGTATATTGTCTTAGCACTTCCCCATCAATCGGGCTATGAATACGGTGATAATCTGCAGGACTCAAGTAAAACACGATATAATGTCCATCTGCATATTGTGAAGCACGTTCTGCATTGCTAAGTAAATCTTGTAAAGCATAAGGCTTACCCTTTACAAGAAACGTCATATCCCATTCGATACGTCCAAATGATTCCACTTTCGCATCCACTGGACTTACATAGGTAGAGGAATTTTGTTCAATTGGACGTGCATGTTCTAAAAGCTCCCTTGTAAAAAAATCATGTAAACTTGAAAAATGTTGTTGTTTTTTTGAGACATCTTCAAGATTAATGTCGTAAACCTTCATGTAACTTGGAATAATACGTTTACTCCACTTTGCTTTTGCAATAGATTGCAAAATATGGGAGGATTGCTTGCCGTTTGTTAATTCAATCAAGCGTTGATATAGTTTTTCTTTCATAAAACAAAACCCCTATCGATTAATTTAGACTGTCAATTTTTTCGCATTCGAAGTATAATGGTAAAATATCTTAAGTGCAAAGGAGTGATCCCCCTTGTTTTTTTATCACAAGTTGGTGGATACCACGGTTAAGAAAATGAAATCGCAAGCAGCAAACTTTATCACAATCAGTAATATGTCCTTCGGCGGCGCGGCCATAATGGCTACACTACACGAATACTATAGCTACAGTGTCTTGTTTATCTTTATCGCAGCCCTTCTCGATCGCTATGACGGAAAGGTTGCTAGAGCTCTCGGACAAGTGTCTGATTTAGGTAAACAATTAGATTCTATGAGTGATATTATATCATTTGGTGTGGCGCCTGCATTATTAATGTATAAAGTTGTCTTAGTCGACTTTGGTTTTGTCGGCATGACGATGACAGTACTGTATATCGTCTGCGGTGCGATGAGATTAGCTCGCTTCAATATTAGTGAAGCAAACGGCTACTTTACAGGGTTACCAATTACAGCGGCAGGTACGATCTTAACTTTAACGTATTTTGCATCTAATACGTTCCACCCGGCATTTTATCTTTTCCTATTCCCAATACTAGCATTACTAATGATTAGTACAATCACGTTAAAAAAAGTGTAACAGCGCATTTGCTGTTGCACTTTTTTTCATTTAACACAGTTTCAGAACATATACTGTCGAAAAATGGGGAAAGGATGAAATCATTCAATGAGCGGAATTTTTACATCTATGTTGCAGTTATGGCTTGAGATCCCAGCGTTACTTGGCTATTTAAAGGGGCAAACATTCCATAAACCCTTTTCAAAAGAAGAGGAAGCTGCTTGTATTGAACGATTTTTAGGCGGTGATGAGCAAGCGCGTCTTGACCTAATTGAACGTAATATGAGACTTGTCGCACATGTTGTGAAGAAATTCCACCCAAAGCATGAACAACTTGATGATTATATTTCCATCGGTACTATTGGTCTTATGAAAGCTGTAGAAAGTTATACTCCTGACAAAAAGACCCGTCTTGCCACTTATGCCGCCCGCTGTATCGAAAATGAAATTTTAATGCATCTGCGTACACAGAAAAAAGTGCAAAAAGATGTTAGCTTATTTGAGCCAATCGGTACAGATAAAGATGGTAATGCCCTACAAATCCGAGATCTCTTACAATGCGATGAAGAGAGTGCAACAGAAAAACTTGAACATAAAGAGCATGTTGCACAACTATATCATTATTTGCATATGCTCGACGAACGTGAGCTCGAAATCGTTACACTTCGCTATGGTCTTAACCAGCAGGATGCACTCACACAAAAGGAAATCGCTGCACGTTTAAGTATTTCTCGTAGTTATGTATCTCGCATTGAAAAGCGAGCACTTATTAAACTCTATCAGTTATATAAACGAGATCAAAAGATTATTGAGTAAAATATATTGTAAATTGATAATTATAAAATTACAATAAATCCATTGCATTATTCTGTGATTAATCTTGTATTTTTTGTTACAAAAGTACCTTAGGCTTATCATCATAACGTAGGGTTGATTTCCGTTCCGGCTGAGCGTTTTCCTTTGAGCGTCCAACCTTCACTCCAATCAACTTATAGGGAACGTTTTAACAAATATCATACCGAACTTTTCGGTAATTAGCCCATCCTTAGAAGTTAGCATAAATAATTAAGCTAAAAAAGCTCCCTTGCGTCATTAAATGTCGCAAGAGAGCTTTTTCTCTTAATGAATTTCAACAGATTCTGAAAGTTCTACTGAAATAAGTGTACCGAGTAACATCGTAATAATGACTACACCTGCTGTTAAAAATAGCATTATGAATGCCTCCCATCTAAATATGAAGAGATTTATTAACAACAGTTTAGCATTTGCGAGACTTTTAAACTGTGATTTTTCTCACACTAAAAGGTGCTCATTTTGACTATTTTGTGTAGTTTATCCCGCAGATTGGTGAAAACGAATAATCAGTGGGGATGAAAAAAACCCCACTGATTATTTATAACGATTCGATAGCTTTTAGTACTATTTGTGTTGAATGCTTTGCAGCTACTGGTAAAAACTCATCGAAGCTAATATTCGATTCTTTTCCAGCAATATCTGATAAAGCACGAATAACAACAAACGGAGTACCAAATTGATAGCATACTTGTGCAACAGCTGCTGCTTCCATCTCCACTGCCTTCATTTGTGGGAAATGACGACGGACAGCTTCTACACGAACAGGATCATTCATAAATGCATCACCCGAGCAAATTAAACCAATACCATATTGGTGCTCCCCAACAGCCTCTACTGCCTCTTCAGCCACTTTCATAAGTTTTTCATCTGATTTATAAGCTGCTGGCATACCAGCCATCTGACCCATTTCATAACCGAAAATCGTTACATCTACATCATGGTGACGGACTTCATCTGAAATAACGACTGCGCCTACTTCAAGAGTTTCATCATAGCCTCCAGCAGAGCCCGTATTAATGACTACATCAGGCTTGAATTCATGTAATAGAATAGTAGTTGACATTGCAGCATTCACTTTACCAATACCACTTTTTAATAAAACTACCTTTTTCCCTTTATAAGTTCCTGTTGTATATTCACTGCCTGCAATTGTTGTGCTTTTTGCCTGATCTAATGAAGCTCGTAAAAGCTCTACTTCCTCTTCCATTGCGCCGATTACTGCAATTTTCATATCTATGTTACTTCCCTTCTTTATTCAACTCTATTAAAAAATAAACAAACGAGTTATTTTCGTCAATAGGCGCCATTTAATGTATTTAGTTGCTCAAGTTTTACTGGTAGCCAGCCTTCGTTGTCGACCCATTCCATGCTAACGCGATACATTTTTGTCTTATCATTCGTTGAAACTGTAGCAATAGCCGAATTAGCGCCACCGTTATTTCCCATACGCCAAATAATCATTTTATCCTTTTCGATACCTGTAACGGCTGTAACTGCTGCTACCTTTTCAGCCCAGTCTACTGATTTATCATCGTAAGAAGACACATGCTGACCTGTTTGTGTTGTAGGTGTAGGCTCCCAATTTTTATTTGTTATGACCTTGTCAACAATTGGGTTATCTGAAGTACTTTCAGTAGTAGCGTCCTGTTCAGATGTTTGGGTTCCTTCTGTAGGCTCTTCCTTTGTAGGTTTTTCCTCTTGAGCTGTAACATCATCGTTATTTTGCTCTTTAGAAGGCTCTTCCTTCACATTTTCTTTATCGTTCTTCTGCTCCTGTATTGGCTCGCCTTTCTCAGCTTTTCCTGCATCATCCTGCCATTTAAACACATATGTTGCTGTTATAATAATTAATATCACGACAATACCAATTAAAACATTCAATAGTTTATCTAGCTTTTTATTACGAGATGGCTGCAAATGACGACTGCTTCGAGTTTGTTTTTCACTCATGAAGTCTCCCCCTCTCTAGCCAATATTCTATCAAGTTCAACAGTACTTGCAAAATAATTGTGCTCATATATTTTTTCATAGAGAAATATCTCGACGTATTTTCCAATGAGTTTTTACACTCACCTAGATAATAGAATCAAGATTTATTTCTCCTTAGCGTAATTGTTGTTGTTACTATCGCTTCGTTTTCGCGCAGTAAACATTGCTCTAAAATAACATTTGTAACTGACGCTGCACTTACGTTACAAAAAACATTCTGCTAAATGAAGATAAAAGCAGCTAGCTCTCCTTTCAAAAGATAAGCTAACTGCTTGTACAAAAATTATTTTATTGAAATAATTTTAACTTTCATTTCACCACCAGGTGTTTGTACGACTACCTCTTCGCCTTCAGCACGACCTAGCAAGCCTTTAGCAATTGGTGATTCATTTGAAATACGGAACTCCATTGGATCTGCCTCAGCCGATCCAACAATTGTATACGATTCCTCATCTGTTGATGGTTTCCCATTAATAACTTCTACAAATGTAACCGTTTTCCCTAGTGATACTACACTGTTGTCTGTTTCATCCTCAGAAATAATAACTGCGTTACGAATCATTGATTTTAATGTAGAAATTCGACCTTCTAAAAAGGCTTGTTCTTCTTTTGCAGAGTCATACTCAGCATTTTCAGAAAGATCCCCGAAATCACGAGCGATTTTAATACGTTCTACGATTTCCTTACGTGTTTCCGTTTCTAATTTCACTAATTCTTCTTCTAATTTTCTTTTACCTTCAGCTGTCATTGGGTACTGTTTTTCGTTTGCCAAAGTTCTTCACTCCTTGTTTTCGTCAATAGAAAAACATAAAACTCGATTAAGGGCCTAGTAGGATTCACTTAATCGAATTTTATTATTTTTAAACGGTTTCAAATTACTCTTTGACCTAATAGTATGCATGCCTTTCTGAAATATGTACAGATATGCATGTAAATATTGTCAATACCACTCTATCTTATTACAATACGTTGTCGGTTTCAAGGATAGTTTTAATCTTCGTTACCAATAAATCAATCGCAACCTCATTATCCCCACCTTCAGGAATAATAATATCAGCATAACGTTTCGTCGGCTCAATAAATAGATTGTGCATTGGACGTACTGCCGATAAGTATTGTTCGATTACCGAATCTGTTGTACGTCCACGCTCTTTTATATCACGCATTATACGACGAATAATACGTAAGTCTGAGTCCGTATCTACAAATAATTTAATATCCATTAAATCACGTAAATCTGCATCTTCTAACACTAAAATACCTTCTAGTATAATAACATCTACAGGCTCAACATGAATTATCTCTTTTGCTCTTGTATGCTGCACATAATCATACACAGGCTTTTCGATTGGTTGACGGACTAATAATCTTTTTATGTGCTCAATTAACAAATCATTATCAAACGCTAACGGATGGTCATAGTTTGTACCTAAACGCTCCTCAAATGTTAAATGACTTTGATCTTTATAATAAAAATCTTGTTCAATTACAACTACTGAATGGTCACGGAAAACATCATAAATAGCACGGGTCACACTCGTTTTTCCCGAGCATGAGCCACCAGCGATTCCGATGACGACTGGACGCTTCGCTGCCATTAATTATTCTCCTTTCGCATCATGTTATGCGGATTTAATGGTGTATCGCATTTAAATTTAACAATTTGTAGTGGATGACGTGCGGCATCTAAGCTATTGCCATCCTCATCCCAAATTTCACCCATTGTAAAACGGAAATTTTCGATTTCTGGTCCAAAGAACTCTACCTCATCGCCAGGTTTAAAATAGTTACGTTGTTGCATTGTAACCATTTTCGTTTCTGGGTCATGCTCTAAAATTAAACCAGCAAACTCATAAGTCGTTTTACGGCCATGTACACCAAACATTTGCTCCTCGTGGCCAGGGGCATCATGGAAGAATGCTTCAGCAGTATCACGGTTAGCACATTTGTCTAGTTCCTCGAGCCATTCACGTTTAATTTTGAAATTTTCAGGGTCAGCACAATAAGCGTCAATCACTTTGCGGTACACTGTAACAACTGTAGCAACATAGTGAATTGATTTCATGCGACCTTCTACTTTTAATGAATCAATACCAAGCTCAATCATATGTGGTATTGCTTCAATCAGCTTTAAGTCTTTCGGACTCATCGCAAAAGGTGCGTGATTATCATCGAAAAGCGCCTTTTCTTCGCCATCCTCTAACTCATATAAATCATAGTCCCAGCGACAAGATTGACAGCAACCACCACGGTTAGAGTCACGAGCAGTCATATGATTTGAAAGTACACAGCGACCAGAATAGGCGATACACATTGCTCCATGAACGAAAGCCTCAATTTCAATATCGACTTTTTCTTTCATCAGCTTCATTTCTTCGCCGCCAACTTCACGTGCTAATACTACACGATGTAAGCCTTCTTCTTTCCAATACTGTACGGCCTTCCAGTTCGATAAAGATTGCTGTGTAGAAAGGTGAATTTCAAGCTTAGGTGCAGCTGTACGGCATGTTTCAATGATTAATGGGTCCGCTACAATAATGCCTGTAACACCTGCAGATTCAATATCCTTTAAATACTGCTCTAAGCCGTCCATATTTTCATTGTGGGCGAAAATATTTGTCGTAACATATATTTTTGCACCGTATTTATTGGCGAATTCAACACCTTCGCGCATTTCTTCAATTGAGAAGTTATCTGCGTTTGAACGTAGACCGAACTCTCGTCCACCGATAAATACAGCATCCGCTCCATAATGTACTGCTACTTTTAATTTTTCTAAACTACCTGCAGGGGCAAGTAGCTCTGGTTTTTTTGTAATGACACGTTTACCGTCTACAATCTCACGGATTTTGTCATTTTGCTCTAATACTAATGCCATGTTCTTGCCACCTCCTAGTAAACTGTTTCCTTGAAGATAAAGCCAGTATCAAGAGGTCTGATGGTAGGCTGAATTTCTTCAATTTTAACTAATAAATCATCTTTAATATCTTCATAAGCATCTTCTGATTCGTCAAAATATGTGTCAATTGCTTGACGATAAGCTTCTGTTACTGTGACCACATATTCTGGCGTTTGAAGAACACCCTCAATTTTCAATGCATCAATGCCACCTTCGAATAATTCGCCAAGCTCATCAATAATACACATATCGTTTGGACTGAAAATATGAGTACCGTTAGCGTCCTCATAAATTGGATATTTATTATTACGTTCATCATCATGAAGGAACATATTGCGATTTTCCTTACGATTTTCAATTTCCATTACTTTATCTTGATATAAGAAATAATGGCCTAGTAATGGACGTTTTGATTGGAACATACATGTCATTCCATGTACTTGAACCTCAATCTCTAATTCTGTATTTTCTTTAATTTCTAGCACTTCATCTAAAGAAAGTTCACGTGAAAGCACTGCGCGAGTTGCACCGCGTTTCCCCCAATAATTTGCAGTAAACCAGTTCGTTGCAGTTGTTTCTGGATTCCAGTGTAGCGGTATTGTTACACCTTGCTCACGACGGATGATTAATACTGCTGGATCACCATAAATTAAACGGTCAACACCAATACGTTGCATTTCTTTTAAATATTCGGCAAGCGCATCCAATTTTTCATTATGGAATAGCGCATTTACCGCAACATAAACCTTTTTACCCGCTGCATGAATTAGCTGTGTAGCTTCTTCCACTTCACTAACAGAAAATTCTCCTGCTAGGCGCAGACCAAATTGTTGTTCACCAATGACAAAAGCATCTGCTCCAGCCTGTAAAAGTGCTTTAACATGGTCCACTGATTGCGGTGTAACAAGCAATTCAGGTTTTTTCATAATAGTCACCTCTTCAAACATAATAATAAACCATCACCAACTGGTAAAAATGCACTTGTGTAATCAGGGTGCTGCATAATCCATTCGGTAAAGTTTTTCAAATTGCGAATCATTGTACGCTTGCGACGCGGTACATCTTTTAAATCCAAATCTGATAAGCCATGCATATACATATTATCGATATACAGAACTCCGCCAGATTTTACAAGAGGTGCATACTTTTCAAAAAAGCGTTGATATTGTCCCTTTGCAGCATCGATAAAAACAGCATCGAAGGCCGTTTGAATTGCTTCATCATTCACCTCTAAGGCGTCACCTTCAATGACCGTAATACGATCTGATACTGTGGAACGTTCAATATAAGCCTTTGCTCTCGTAACACGCTCTATATCACGCTCGATTGTAACGATATGCACATTTGGTAAAGCCTCTGCCATCCTTATTGCAGAATAACCAATTGCTGTACCAATCTCTAAAATTTTCGACGGATTTTGAATACGTAGCAGTTGATTTAGTGCATCAATGCCTGAAAGTTGCATAATCGGTACATGATTCTCCTCCGCAAATGCTTCCATTTCTAAAAGCAATTCATTACGTGGTTGGATAAATGATTGTATATATGCATCTGATAATTCCATTTTTTAGTTCACCCTCATATCAATTATGCCTCGGCATAATTGTGTCCGGAATCAGCTTTGTGCTTAGGCCTGCAGATGTTTTTTGCGCGAAAGCGAAGCGTCAGCAGCAGATGTTTTTTGTGCGAAAGCGCAGTGCTAACGTAGCGGCAGCAACAACATGATGCAGGTCAGTTAGCCGTTATCGCATGGATGCGATGATTTTAGGCTAACATCCTCAAAGAACTCCTTTCCGATTCCGTGACATCCGCCGGAGGCTTTAACTTCTTTCAGCTGATGTTTGGACACCCGCTGAAAGAAGTTAAAAGGCAACGAGCAATACTCGTTGTCTGTACTTCATCATTTAGCAACAAAAAGAAAAAGACCAAACGTGATGTCTTGGTACTTCGTCATACAAAAATGAGCAATTGTTTTTATAAGCTCAAAACAATTGCCACCACGTATATTATTCCGCATTAACGGACAGATTGAATTTTCTCCATGCGGATCGATTAAAAATCACAATTTATAATAGCATGAAAATAGAAGGAAAGCTATTTTTCTTTCCTTCTATCCACATTATTGCTATTTATTTTTGCTATTTAAAGTACTTACTCTGCTTTTTTTATATATTTATCTACTTTCTGTAAATGTTCATCGTACGTTTTTGAGAAGTGGTTGACACCTTTTTGATCCGCTAAGAAGTAGAGATAGTCCGTTTTACTTGGATTAAGCACTGCTTCAATTGAAGTTTTTCCAGCACCCGCAATAGGACCTGGTGGTAAGCCTTTATTTTTGTAAGTATTATAGGCATTATCTACTTCTAAATCTTTATATAGTACACGATCTTTATGGGAACCAAGTGCATATAAAACAGTTGGATCTGTTTGTAGTGGCATCCCTTGATCGATACGATTATAGAATACGCTCGCAATCGTTTCTCGATCTGTTTGGGCAGTAGCTTCTCTTTCCAGTAATGAAGCAAATGTTAATAATTGATGTGCTGACATTTTCTTTTCAGTTAAAACATCGTTGTAATTTTTCACAACCTTGTCCATTGCTCCTACCATTTCGTCTACAATCGATTCCAATGATGGTTTTTCTTCAAAATAAGAATAAGTTGCAGGGAATAAATAGCCCTCTAAATCATATCGGATATTATCTGCTAAAACCGCATCCGTTACAAGCTCAGGGTATTTAGCCTTCATTTGTTGTACAAACGCATCGCTTGTTACTAAGTCCATAAATTCCTTTTGAGTGTACGGCGTTTTCTTTTCCACAACATTACCAATTTGTTCAAGTGTTAAACCTTCAGGAATAGTCATTGTAAAGACTGGCTTACGGTAGACCTTCCCGGTTTTTAAACTTTCGATTAGCTCATCCAATGTCATTGCTTGTGTTAAACCATAGTTTCCTGCTTGGAACTGGGATTCATTTTTAAATTTAGCATAGTATTTAAAAACACGAGCATCTTTAATAATCCCTTTTTCCTCTAGTAGAGTTGAAATAGAGCTTAAAGTTGAGCCAATTGGCACTTCAACTGCTATTGTTTTAGTCGCATCTGGATCCACTGGTTTTAAAGCACTATTCACATAATTATAGCCAAGTAAACCGACAATCCCTACTATTAGAACTAAAGCAATTGCAACAATTGCAACGATTTTTCTCACAATTTTTACCTCAGATTTTCTTTCTTGCATTTTTGAAAACATTTCTTGTTTTTTTGAACCGTTATTCACGGGTTTCCCCCCTATCACTCCATTATCATACTAGAAATCAACTATCACGACAAACAGAAATAGATAATTCAGTAGAAATAGATCATATCAATTATGCCTGTAATTGCGTCCGGAATCGGAAAGAAGTTAAAAAATAGCTTGTGACAAAAGAATGAATAAAATAAATCAAAGTTGATTTTCACAGGTTTTGTCAACAAACTGACACAAAAACAGACAGTTTTATGGCTTTGACAGCCTCATCTGAAGTTACTAGAAATACAATTTTTAATATACTATTTTCAACTTTAAGTACCAACGCTTACATTCAATATAATTCGACTTGACATAACAACTGAAATAGAAAGAACTCTGAGTAGCATTTTACCACTCAGAGTTCTAATTACAATTCATTTAGCACATCTTCAACAAATGCCCATTCTTCATCTGTTTCAATCGGTAATAAATCATCAATCGTTCCGTCATTTCCCGATACGTATTGTGCAGCAAAAATATCTCGTTCCTCTATTGGCTCGTCCGTTGCCAGAACATATAGTACATAGGATTTGCCAAATTGTTCAGATGAAAATGTATGAATAACCTCACATACCTGATCTGCCCCATTCTCATCTGTTATTGTAAACAGTTGCGACTCTTCTTCAAATTCGTCTAGAAGTGTCAGGACTACCTCATTAATCATTTCCCATTCTGCATCTGTTTCAACAGGCTGTAGATTTGTCATTTCTCCATTGTTATCATCATAATCAAATGTCATAGCAGAAATGTCTCCAGGAATTTCATTGCCCTCTTCGTCGATTAACGAAAACAATACATATGATTTTTCCTCCGCATCGAAGGTGAAGACAACACGACACTTTTGCTCCTTGCCATTTTCTCCAACTATAAGAAATTCTTGCGTTTCCTCGTTCATTCAATGTCCTCCTTTTAACTATGGTTCAAATTTTGAAGCGAGTCCTTAAATATTCAATATCTTCCGGTGACACTGAAACTATCTCAACATAGACTCGTCTTACAACCTCATAGCTTCATTCTTCCTAAAGTAAAAAAGGAACAAGGAGTGCTTGTTTGCCATCCTTGTTCCACACTTATAAAGAACGATGATTAGTCCTCGTTTTCATCCTCTAAAGCGTTTAATACGTCTTCTACCATATCCCACTCTGCTTCAGTTTCGATAGGTGTTAATTCACCATCTTCACCATTTTCAGATGGAACGAATGAAGATACGAAGATTTCTACAGAACCATCCTCATCTTCTTCTGCGCCTACCATAGAGTAAAATACGTATGATTTGCCAAATTCAGCTGATTCATGAACGTGAATTACTTCACAAAGCTGTTCATTTCCGTTCTCGTCAATCACTGTAATGTGTTGTACATGTAGTTCTTCTTCATGGTTATGTTCGTGTGCCATGCTTGTCACCTCATCAATTAATTTTTGCTATCCAAGTAGCCTTGTAAAATCATCACAGCAGCCATTTTATCAATGACTTGCTTACGCTTTTTGCGACTCACGTCTGCTTCGATTAGCAAACGCTCAGCAGCCATCGTAGTTAAACGCTCATCCCAAAGCTTGACCGGTAGTGAAAATGTATCTTCTAAAAGCTTTTTATAGTTTTCAGAAGCCTCACCACGCGGTCCCACCGTATTATTCATGTTTTTCGGGTATCCTACAACAAATTCTGTTATAGCATACTCCTTCACTAGCTCGGCTATACGGTCAATGCCGAACTCGCCGTTAGCTTCATCAATTTTTACGGTTTCAATACCTTGGGCCGTCCACCCTAAAGCATCACTAATAGCAACGCCAACGGTTTTTGACCCAACGTCTAATCCCATAATTCTCATTTCTAGTCCTCGTTGTTCTTTTTAATATAAAACTTAACAAGCTCTTCTAGAATTTCGTCACGCTCAAGCTTGCGAATTAAATTACGAGCATCCTGATGGCGAGGAATATACGCCGGATCACCAGAAAGTAAATAACCGACAATCTGATTGATAGGGTTATATCCCTTTTCCTCTAATGAAGAATGTACTTTCAACATTACCTGCTTGACTTCCTGTTCCATTGATTCTTCTGGAAAATTAAATTTCATAGTTTGATCAAATGAACTCATGACCAGCACCTCGCTTTCAGAAATAAGGAGATGTGCAAAAGCTCATCTCCAATTTCTCTTTATTATAACATGTTTTGGCGGATTAATTAAATAGATTTAATATAATCATACACAGAAAGTAGTGCTTCATCAAGTTTTGATGCATCTTTTGCACCTGCCATCGCCATATCCGGACGACCGCCACCTTTACCACCACATGCTTCTGCTACCATTTTTACGATATTTCCTGCGTGGTAATTGCCACCAACTAAATCTTTTGTTACACCAGCACATAGCATAACCTTTTCGCCATCGATAGCACCAAGAACGATAATAGCTTTAGGCATTTTAACTTTCAAGTCATCCATCATTTGACGCAGTTGATTATTGTCTTTCGCCTCAACTTTAGTAGATAAAACAGTTACATCCCCAAAAGTTTGCGCTGCGTCCACAATAGCGCCTGCTTGTGCATTCGCGATTTTTTGTGATAACGCCTCATTCTCGCGTTGTAAATCTTTATAGTCAGCTTGTAATGCATGTACTTTTGTCACAATATCTTTTGGATTTGCTTTTAATAATGCTGCTGCTTCGTTTAATAAAGCTTCTTCCTCTTTTACTGCTTCATAAGCAACTTTACCTGTCACAGCCTCGATACGACGTGTACCTGCACCGATACCACCTTCTGAAACAATTTTGAAGAAGCCAATTTCAGAAGAACGTTTTACGTGAATACCACCGCAAAGCTCAATAGAGTAGTCACCAATTGAAACAACACGAACGATATCGCCATATTTCTCACCGAATAGCGCCATTGCTCCCATAGCTTTCGCTTCTTCGATGCCTTTTTCTTCAATAACGACCTCTATATCATCCCACACTTTTTCATTTACAATACGTTCAATTTGTTGTAATTCCTCTTTTGTCACTTGTCCGAAGTGAGAGAAGTCAAAACGTAAACGATCAGGACCTACATATGATCCGGCTTGGCTAACATGGTCGCCCAGTACATCTTTTAGCGCACGTTGCATAATATGTGTTGCTGTATGGTTTTTAATAATTAAATTACGTTCTTCACGGTTAACTACTGCTTTTACAGCATCTTCAACATGCATTTCGCCAGATTCTACAAGTACAGTATGAAGCGGCTGACCATTTGGAGCTTTTTGTACATCTTTTACAATGGCAGTAAAGTTATCATTAGAAATAACACCGCTATCCGCAATTTGACCACCCATTTCAGCATAGAATGGTGTTTTAGCTAAAATAACTAGTGCTTCTTGCCCTTCAGATGCTACCTTTGATACTTGGCCGTTGACAATTATCGCTGCAATTTCTGTGTCAGTCGTTAATGTATTATAACCTACAAATTCACTCGCAACCGTCAAGTTTGCTAGTACTTCATTTTGTACTTGCATAGAATCCACATCTTGACGAGCTGCACGTGCGCGTTCACGTTGTTCTTCCATTGCTGCTTCAAAGCCTTCATGGTCTACCTTCATGCCTACTTCTTCCGCATACTCTTCTGTTAATTCGATTGGGAAACCATAAGTATCATATAAACGGAATGCATCTGCACCTGGAATATAGTCATGACCAGCTGCTTTTTGAGCCTCTACTACATCATTAAAAATAGCAAGACCACCGTCTAATGTTTCATGGAAGCGAATTTCTTCATTTTTAATAACACGTTGGATAAACTCGCATTTTTCCGTTACTTCTGGGTAGAAATCATTCATAATTTCACCAACAGTTGGTACTAATTCAAACATAAATGGCTTTTCAATGCCGATTTGTTTTGCATAGCGCACAGCACGACGTAGTAAACGTCGTAATACATAACCACGACCTTCATTTGAAGGAAGAGCACCATCACCAATGGCAAACGCCACTGTACGGATATGGTCCGCGATAACTTTAAATGGTGTATTGATATCTTCTTCTGAACCGAAGATTTCACTTAGTGCTACTTCACCTGGACGTTTGTATTTGCGATTTGCTAATTGCTCGATTTTTACAATAATAGGCATGAATAAATCAGTATCAAAGTTCGTTGGAACATTTTGAACAACTGATACGATACGCTCAAGACCCATACCAGTATCAATATTTTGTTTTGGAAGTGGTGTATATGTGCCATCAGGATTATGGTTGAATTGAGAGAACACTAAGTTCCAAATTTCAAGATAGCGTTCATTTTCACCACCTGGATACATTTCTGGATCATTTTCATCTGAACCGTATTCTTCCCCACGATCATAAAAAATTTCTGAGTTAGGACCAGATGGACCTTCACCGATATCCCAGAAGTTCCCCTCAAGTCGGATTAAACGCTCTTCAGGAATACCAATTTCGTTATGCCAAACGTCATACGCTTCTTGGTCCTCAGGATGGATAGTAATAGATAAAAGCTCTGGATCAAAGCCCATCCATTTTTTATCCGTTAAGAATTCCCAAGCAAAATGAATAGCTTCTTTTTTGAAGTAATCCCCAATCGAGAAGTTACCTAGCATTTCAAAAAACGTATGGTGTCGAGCCGTTTTACCTACGTTTTCAATATCATTTGTACGAATTGATTTTTGGGCATTTGTAATACGTGGATTGTCAGGAATGATACGACCATCGAAATATGGTTTAAGTGTTGCAACACCTGAGTTAATCCAAAGTAATGATGGGTCATTGATTGGCACAAGTGGTGCTGATGGCTCATGATGATGACCTTTTTCTTTAAAGAATTCTAAATACATGCGGCGAATTTCTACTGCTTTCATATGAAAAGTTCCTCCCAATATGTTTTGTAAAATACGAAATGAGTCCGCAAATCAATTTTGCTTCAGCGTAAGCTTTCGCGCAGATAGACATAAAAAAGCCCCCATCCCAAAAAAGGGACGAGGACTTGTGTTTGTCTCGCGGTACCACCCTAGTTGTAAGTAAAAATATACTTACCTCTTTAGCACTTGTAACGTAAGTGAACGGCAGGGATTAACTGCACTCTGGAGTAGCTTTCGGTATTTGCTATTGTGAGGATTTTTTCAGCCAAGAAATCCCTTTCTTTTACACGCACAAATACGTACTTATTCCATCATCGTTTTTTACTATTTTCTAACGAGAATTATAAAAAAAATATTTTCTTCTGTCAATTGGCACTATAATTGCTAAACATAACTAAGCTCAATTTTATTAATGATATATGTTATCGAGAGAAATAATTTTTTTTGTAAAAAACGAAGGTAGACAATCCTGTTAACAAGATCATAACGACAATCACTATCCAAAATATATTTGATGTATCTTGATATGGTATAGGCACATTCATTCCATAAATACTGGCAATTAACATCGGCACCGATAATATGATTGTAAATGAAGCGAGTAATTTAAGAACTTGGCTTACGTTGTTTTGAATTACGTTACCATATGCATCCATAATATTATTTAAATTAGTTTGATTAATTTCCGTCACTTCATATGCCTGATCTAATTCAATAAGCACGTCGTCTAAAACACTTGCATCGTCTTCGTCTAATTTGATAGAGCTACCATGTAATATTTTTTGCATCGTAAATTTCATTTGTTTAAGAGAAGTTACCATATATATAAGACTTTCGTTTAAGTTAAGGAGTGTATACATCTCACTATTACGATATGACTTAGCAAGTTCTTTTTCTGCTAAAGTGATTTCCCGTTCAATTGTAGCTAAAAAACGAATATATGCTCGAGCCGTTATACTTAATATATTTAAAGTGTTGCGCGTTTTCATATGTGTCTCACAGAGAGTCATTTCGCCGTTAAAGAAATCCTTCATAAAAGGTAGCTCTTCTCTACAAATCGTAAGCATATGATTTTTTGTGTGTATGATACCCATTGGAATTGTCCGATACTTCACGTCTTGATCAGAACTTTCGACATCTAATTGATCGTATGGGACATGAATAACAATCAAGATCGCTCCGTTGCGCTCTTCAATTCGCGGGCGTTCTTCTATATCAAGTGAATCCGTTAAAAAATTGTTTGGAACACCAAGAGCTGCCTCTACATGTTCAATTTCACTTGTTGTTGGTGCTTCAAGATGAAGCCAGCTGTTATAACCAATTTTTGATACCTGTTCAAACTTACCTTCTGAAGTACTTTTGTTTATTAAAAGCATTTTATAGCACAACCTTTCTTACGTACTATCTGAATATATTAGAAACGCAAAAATTTTGATTTGTAAAATACGTAGAAGAGACTTCCACTGATTCCTACCATTAGTCCAATAACTACTAAGAACATGAATGGCTGATCTTCATAAGGCAATGGGACGTTCATCGAGAAAATACTTCCAATTATAGTCGGAATCATTAGTACAAGCGTAAGAGTAGTCAGTATTTTCAAAACACTATTCAGATTATTATGAGTGATTGCTGCGTACGCATCCATAAGACCACTTAAACTAAGGCTTCGCATTTCTGTTACTTCCGCTGCTTGTTCAATATCTACTAGCGCATTATGCAACATTTGTTGATCTTCTTCATATAGCTTTATATCTTGCCCTTTGGAAAGGTGTAAAAAAACATTGCGCATAGCTCGTAAAGATGTTGAAAAATATACTAAACTTTTATTAATATGAATCAGACCAAAAAGCTCTCGATTGTTATGTGATTCTTTTAATTCTCGCTGTAATCGTCCAACCTGCGCTTTTATACGCTTGAGAAAATCGAGATACGATTGAGCAATCGCTTCAAATAGAAGTAATGTTATTCGAGTCTTCATATGCGTTTGAAATGTTCCATACTTTCCTGAAAATATGTCTCTACATAATGGATTGTCTTCTTTTGTGACAATTATTAAATGGTCCTTTACATGAATAATCCCAATTGGTAACGTACGATAAGGGATTTCCTCATACAAACGTTCCTCATTTATCACAACAGGAGAATTAAGAATAATGACCATTGACGAATCCTCTTTTTCAATCCGAGGTCGCTCATTGATGTCTAAAGAATCACGAATAAAATCTTTCGGAACATTAAGTTTATTTGAAATTTGAGAAATTTCAGCATCTGTCGGATCCACAAGATAGAGCAACGTGTTATGAACAATATCAGATACCTGTTGTAATTGACCTATTGAATTACTTTGATATATCGTAAGCATCTTTTTCCCTCACTTTCTCTTCTAAAATAGCCGTTTTTTATAAAATACCCAACCCGTCAACAAGCTAATGACTGCAGAGATTGACATTAGTACTGCTAATGCATATGCACCATCTTGCTTCGGTAATGGGAAATTCATCCCATAAATTGTTGCGACCATCGTCGGAAACGTCAAGATAATCGTAAATGCAGTTAAAACTTTCACTACAACACTAAGGTTAATTTCAATCGCCGCAGAATATGCATCCATCATATTACCTAAATTTTCGTTGTAAATTTTTGATGTATCAAGAGCTTGTTGCATCTCATTAAGAGTGTCTTGCATCCGTTTTTCATCTTCTTCATTCATTTCAAGTACTCTTGACAATTTCCTCATCATTACAAGATTTACTGTTAACGCCTTTATGAAATAAACAAGGCTCTTATTTATATTGAGTAAAGTATACACTTCACTGTTCTTGATTGATTTTTGTATTAATTTTTCAGATACAATAACTTTTTGATTAATATCATCAAGGCATCGTAAACAATAACGGGCCGAAACAAGGAACAATTGTAAAATAAAAGATACGTTTATATTGTTATTAAAATTCTTATCGAGAATTTTGCTAAATTCCTGTAAAATCGGATGATTAACGCGACAAATTATTACAATTACTTCACTTGTTTGAATAATGCCGATTGGAATTGTCCTATATGGTATAGTTTCACCATTTGGCATTTTTAAGGGTACATTGACAATCAGTAATAAATCATTTCCGCTTTTTTCTATTCGTGATCGTTCATCAATATCAAGGGAGTCACAGATAAAGTCACTTGGTACTTCAAGTCGATTAGCAACATACTGTATATCCTCTTCGGATGGTTCAGTGAGACATACACAGCTACCCTGAACGACCTTAGGCTGTTCTTCCAGTAGCCCTTCTTGGCTTCTTTTATAGATTTTAAGCATTGAATCGTCCTCCTAATCTGCTGAATTAAAACAGATTTAAGTTTTTTACTCCTACTATCTCCATCGGTCGGACTCGGACTCTCCATTTTGACCCCCCCCTTTCTAAAAATGAACTCTTATTTCCCTGCTAAAAGGATTTAATCGATATGGCATTATAAGGTTCTTTTCGGAAATTAAAAAACCCTCTAGGAGTCCTAGAGGGTATAAAAAAGTGCACAAAAATAAAGCAGCACAAAAAAGCACTTTCGATTCCCCCTAGTCGAGTTTTAGCACTATACACCGTAAAGAGATGAATTTATCTCTTAGCCACCTTAAAAAAAGCCTTAATCCGGCAGTTCCTGTTC
The DNA here is from genome assembly GCF_041262405.1 of Lysinibacillus sp. RC79. Lineage (NCBI taxonomy): Bacteria > Bacillati > Bacillota > Bacilli > Caryophanales > Bacillaceae > Lysinibacillus > Lysinibacillus sp. RC79. Next base: position 353,096 of record NZ_JBGCCD010000001.1, on the reverse strand, counting down.
TACCCATGGGCATCTTTCGATATTTCTGGGCAGTGGCCTATGTTTGTATAGGAGCCTCACCTAACGAGGTTTTATTTAATTTCCTCGCAATCGTAATCCGTATTTTCCAATTTGTCAAGAGTCTAAAAATATTTTTAAGGTGTTTTTTTATTACGAATATCTGTACGAAATGAGAAATAAATAGAGTAGTCTTCCCCTTAAAATTTGCAGTTGTTACGAAAAGATTTTTTCAAACACAACAGATAAAGACCATTCGTAATTTTTACTCTATTAAACTCTTTCTCGGTTCTTTTAAGCTGTTTATTTCAAGCAATAAGAAACGTTAGCACTCTCATATTACTAAAAAGATTCCAGTAATCTTTGCTCCGTAACTTAAGCAGAGAAACAGAAGCACTTGCCTCTCTCCACTCTATGTACTTTCATAGATTTTTGTATTGATCCTCTTTAAATTTTTTATTCAGCAGTTTAAATACAAAAAACTTACGTATTATGAAAAAGGCCTAAACAACTTTTACAGAAGCTATTGACTATCGTAAAGTACCAATTTATTAATTTTTAAATTCGAAAAACTTCTAATCCCAAATTTGATTAAGTAAAAATTGTAAGCATAAAAATAAGGCGCATCAACAAAAGTTTGGGGTATTATGTAATAAAAAGTTGATTGGAAAGGGAGCTAGCCAGTAGGGGAACGAAGGTTAAAGATATAACGTCCTGAGATATGCCTTCGTGGCCAATATCGTTTTGCCCCAATGAACGGCCCCCCACATATGAGGCCATTTTAAGATTTTTTATTTTGAACAGTTGTTGACAACCAAAATTATTCGGAGTACAATTCACTTGAAAACTATATGTCCTCGTTAGGTGAGGCTCCTATGCAAACATAGGCCACTGCCCAGAAATATCGAAAGATACCCATGGGTAGAACAGGAATTGCCGAATTAAGGCTTTTCTTAAGGTGGCTAAGAAATGATTACATTTCTTTACGGTGTATAGTGCTAAAACTCGATTAAGGGGAATCGAACGTACTTTTTTTGTTTTTTTGTGCGCTTTTCACCCCCTCTAAATCGTTAGAGGGTTTTTTTATTTTATTTGACTAAAAAAGGGGGAACATGTGATGGATAGTTATTCGATATGGCATTTCATATTTTTAAATAATCCGAATATGGCAAAAGGCAGCGTTTTTGCGTTCAGTCCGCATATGTCCCTTTCTTCAAAAACCCAATTATGAATTTCCCGCAAAATTGGCGTTTACCAAGATAGGTTTATTTGATGTGTACGTCGAACAAGATACATTCTAAGCAAGAAGCTCCCTTTTTTACGGGAGCTTTTTTATATTATTTTTATTTTAGTGGCATTCTATAAAAAGAACTGAAGAGGTGATTGACGATGATAATGACAGTAGAAATGATAATCAAGTTAAGCCTAGCTTTACTATTCGGATTATTGATTGGGATTGATAGACAGATTAAACAAAAACAACTTGGCATGAGACCTAGTATGGTCATCTGTATTGCCAGCTGTTTATTAACCATTGTCTCCATAGAAGCATTCGGAAAATTTGGAGGTGCCAATCATCCGAATATGGATCCGATGAGACTTGCTGCGCAGATTGTAAGTGGAGTTGGTTTCATTGGTGCTGGTGTTATTTTACGAAGAAGTAACGAGGTGATTTCTGGTCTTACTTCCGCTGCGCTAATCTGGTCAGCTTCTGCCCTTGGAATTTCTATCGGGGCGGGGTTTTATATAGAGGCAACATGTGCTGTCATCCTTTTGATAGTGGCAGTCAACATTGTGCCCTTTTTCATTAAAACATTAGGTCTATCAACACTTAACCGACAGGATATTTCATTAAAGATTATCGTGGAATCGAATTATCGTATGACAGAATTAATTAAAATGATTAAGCATAGAGGGCAAAATGGATCTTCAAAAAAATATGAGTATAAAATTCGGCATTTCAAGCTCAAAGATATTGATAACGATCACCAATTAATTGACTTAATTCTTTCGGTACCAGAAGATCAATATACGACGGAGATTTATTATTATGTCAAAAAGATTGATCACGTCCTGAGTGTCGAAATTGAGAATTTATAATAGAAAGGAGCGTCAATAATGATTAGACTACATCAATATAAATATAAAGAAGAGTACACATACTACATGTTGCAATCTTTAAAGTCTGGAAAAAAAGATTTTTTTCGAAAGGATTTTCTAGATTTACACCCTATGGATCAAGCAACATTTTTTATAGAACTTAGTGAGGAAAGACGCTTCACAATTTATTCTTTTTTAACTCCTTGTGAATTTGGAGAAATTTTTAGCGAGCTAGATCCATCCATGCAGAAAAAATGTATTATAGAGCTTGACCGTCCATTTGCAGTGGAGATGTTAAATGAATTACCTCCAGATGACGCCACAGATTTCTTGGGGCTACTATCATATAAAGAAGCGGATTTTTATTTAGAACGTATGGAAAAAGATGAAGCCGATGATATTAAGCAATTACTTCAATACGAAAAAGGGTCAGTGGGAGCCTTGATGACAACAGACGTAGTAATAGTTGCAAAAGATGATTTAGTAATTGATGTGTTTGAACGCCTAAAGCATAATGAAGCAGATGCAGAAACTTTTTATTACTTATATGTTACAGATACCAATAAACAATTGCTTGGAGTCGTATCATTACGAGAGCTAATAATTTCCCCGCCAGAGTGTCGAATGGGTGAAATTATGAACTCTGGAATCATTTCAGTGTCTGCCAATACAAATCAATCCGAGGTAACACAAATCATACGCAAATATGGTCTTTTAGCAGTTCCTGTTGTAACAGAGAACTATGAACTCCTTGGAATCGTTACTTTTGATGATGTGCTGACTTATCTATAAAGATAGTGATATTTTTACAGCAATTATACTCAATGAGAAGTAATTGTATCAATTATGCCTCGGCATAATTGCGTCCGGAGGCTTTAGGGCAACACGATGTTGGTCCCTCAGTCGTGTGTTGTTGTTGCTGTCGCTTCGCTTTCGCACAGATAAAACCGTGTTGCTGTCGCTTCGCTTTCGCACAGATAAAACCGTGTTGCTGTCGCTTCGCTTTCGCACAGATAAATTGCCACAGGACGTGGCGTTCTTAGACTGAATTCCTCTATTTCAGCGGATGTCTTTTGTACCGAAAGCGTAGCGACAGGTACAGATGTTTGGACACCCGCTGAAAGAAGTTAAATTAATTTTAAACCGTTACTTCCTCAAAACTAATTATTATTTTTCAAAAAGTTTTCTACCCGATTAACTAATTCTTCCCTGTTATAAGAATTATAAAGTGCGCTGGCTAAACGGACTGGATCCCCAAAGAAAAAGCGTTCATACAGTGTTTGTCTTGTACCAAAGCTACTCATCGTTAAATCCCAAGCTAAGCGGAATTTTTTGACGCGCTCCTCTCCACCGTCCTGAAAAGACTGTAAATAATGCTCAAGATCACCGTCATCCGCTGTAAATGCTTTTTCACTTGGAATGGACATTAATCCGCTTGCGCCAAGTAACTGGATAATTTCTGTAAAGGTCGGATATACTTTAGGGAACATCTGAATAGCTACTTGTACTGTTGGAAGATCAGGTCTTATAAAACCAAATTCATCTTTTTTTGCTTCAATTTCTGACTTTAACAGTAAGGCCTTCATCGTTTCTAATGTCACGATGATATCTACAACCTTTTGCTGCACATGTTGATATTCGCCGATATTTATCGTATTTACAATTGACTGTACAACACCTAAGACAAATTCTGTTTTGACAATTTGACGTGTAAGAACTTGATGTAAACCATATGTTTGAAAACCACTTACGTTCAAAAAGTTATTGGCAACTTCCACATTCTCATAATAAAAGACGCGTTCCCACGGTACTACAACATTATCAAACACAACGATTGCATCCATTTCCTCGTAACGACTACTTAAAGGATAATCAAAAACCGATTCCCCTCCGACAAATGATTGCCTACATAAAAACTTTAAACCTTTTGTATTACTTGGGATTGAAAAAGCAAAGCCTTTTCCTTCATCAAAACCATTTGTTGATATAACAAGGAGTTCATCTGTAATTCCTCCCTGTGTCGCTAGTAATCTCGCACCTTTAATTACTAACCCCTCGCTCGTTTTATCTACAATTTTAGCAGCAATTGTAACCTCTTCATCTTCAAAATAAAACTTTTGACGATTTACTTGTGGCTCGATAAATGTATGTGTCATCGTCAAATCGTTCTCACGAGCATACTCATAAAATTTTAATAAATGCTGAGGGAAACAATTTGGCTTATCTTTCAAATATTCTGCTACAGATGCCAGAGCCATTAATGTCGTATTCATGTAATCTGGACTTCTCCCCATAAGGCCATGATTAGATAATGCCCACTCTCGTATTGCATTACGTCTTTTCACGAGATCTTCGACTGTCACCGCTTGAAGAAAAGACATACCTACACGCTTATTACTCGTTGGTGAAACATATGTCATCTTCTCAAGCAACGCCTTTTCATTTTGTAAATCAAAAAGCCTTGCCTGACTTTGCATTACTCCCTTAAATGCTGGATGCTCCGACACCTTCCCTGTGACAACTTTCCCATCAATCGAAATATATGTTTTTAAAGCGTCAATACGGTCAATATATTGCTGTCCTGTAATTACTGGCATGCAGTCACCCCTAAACGTTACAAATGTTTTATACTTTTTCAGTATATGAAATTTCCTAATATTAGGTTCCACTTTATCCAGCTGTATTATAGCAAAATCTCAAATCATCTAAACTGTACTATTTTATAAATACAGTTGAAAATCCCCCTTTATTGCACAATTTTTCAGTTACTTTAGATAAAAACGGTTTCAATTAGCACTTTTTTAACGAGTTCAATTTTGTGACACATTCACAAAAAAGTCCTCTTCGACTAGTACAGAATTGCTAGATTTTTTATATATCCAGGTGTAAGATAGCTTCGTAACTAAATCAAATACATCTTTTTATTAAAGGAGAATATATATGAACAAACAAATCATAACGTACGTGGCGGAAATGGAAGCTGCTTTAATGAATAAAATGGAGGATCATAATGAAGAGAATCTTTTATTTTCTATTGCTTCAGATATGATTGCCAAAGAAAAAGATCAATTTAAAAATGTTTGCCAAGCATATGAAGTAGTTAAACATCACCTAGTTGGCATCCACTAAATCAATTATGCCTCGGCATAATTGCGTCCGGAATCGGCTTTGTGCTTAGGCCTGCGTGAGGGCCGACACGATGTCGGTCATTTCGGTAATGCCACAGGACGTGGCGTTTTTACCGATGCAGGTCAGTTAGCCGTTATCGCATGGATGCGATGATTTTAGACTAACATCCTCTAAGAACTCCTTTCCGATTCCGTAGCATTCGCCGGAGGCTTTAGGCCAACACGACGTTGGTCACTCAGACGTTTTCACAGGATGTGAAGTTCTTAGCCTGAGTTCCTCTATTCCTCTTTTCAGCGGATGTTTGGACACCCGCTGAAAGAAGTTAAAAAATCACACAACAAAACCCGATCAATTCGAATTGATCGGGTTTTGTATTTTACTGCGCATATGGCAGGACCATTTTTTGGAATTGTATAAATGTTGTTTGTTGATTACTGGACAAGCGTTTAATTTGATATACATCATCGTACGGATTGTTATAGCCAAGCTTCGTTGAAAATGCCATCGTGAATCCAGCTTCCTTTACCGCATTAATGATGTTGGCATTATATTGCCCAAACGGATAAGCAAAAGCTTTAGCCTTTGGAATAATTGTTGTGCTACGTTGTAAATCCTGAACAACTTCATGATATGGGATTAGAAGCATTTTGCCTTTATTCCCTACTAAGTCATGTAAATTGTAAGTGTGTGATCCATACGCAAAAACATCTTGCATATTTGTCATGTCCTGACGTGAAAGTGCCTGTAAATCATTATAATTAAAAATTTGCTCATCATTCGAATTTTCATTACGGTAAGTAATTAAAAATTGTGTAGCTTTAAAGCCATTGTTTTTAAGTACTGGATACGCATATTCACGTGTCGACAATAGGCCATCATCAAAAGTTAAAACAATTGAGTAGGCAGGCAGTGTTATTTCATTGCGCATGAAACGCAAGAATTCGTCTACAGAAATGGTTTCGTAGTTTTTACTTTTTAAATACTGCATTTCTTTTGCAAATTGAACATCTGTCATCGTAGTAGTTACATTTTTGAAACGTCCAAGCTCATGCTCTTTTAGAAAATGATGATACATCATTACAGGAACGCCACGATCAATCGCTACTTTAGAGCTATGGATATATCCTTCACGGCCACCAAGTACTGTTACGTACCAATCCCCTTCTTTCCGCAATATCGGATAACGGCGATTTGTATCTAGTTTAGCAAATGGCTGTAACGCTTTTGTTTTTTTGTCATAAATTTCACTATTTGCAGAAATAGGGATGAAATACTCATTTTTCATGGTATTGTCCTTACCAACATTTTTATACGAAGGAGTATTTAAAAATTTCACCTTTGATTTTTCTGCATAAATATATGATTTTCCCCAACGAACTTGAACATATGTTGGATCCATTGATTCTACAACCTCTAGCTGTTGTCCTTTCATTAACGTAGCAATAGCCATTTCTTTTTCACGGCGGAAATCATAAAGAATTACGTTTTCTAACGCCTCTATATAGCCATTTTGTTTAATAGGAGGAGTTGTAGTTGGTTTTTCAACAGGCTTTGTGGTATTCGTATTTGTTGTACCCTGACCTTTTTCTTCCACAACAAAATTACTATGTACATACCCTAAGCGTCCGTTCACAGCAATTCCATACCAACTACCCATTTTACTATATATAGGGAAGCGAACTCCCTCTGACAATGTGGCAAATTGAACAAGTTTATTGCCAGTATTATCGTAAATCGGTGCAACGCTTGTTGGGACAATATAGTCCTTTATTTTAGCAACAGCTGGGACTGTATTTTTATAGTTTTTTGCTGAAACAACCTTTGTATAACGTTTTTCAACATAACCATAATAACCACCCCAACGAATTTGCCACCAATTGGCTCCATAATCTTTTGTTACTTCAAAAGTTTGCCCTGCTGATAATGTTCCCACCTGAACTAGTGAGCCTGAACGATTATCAAAGACAGTTGCTTCCTCATTCACTTGGATGACGGTATTATTTGCATATGCTTTTTCTGCAAAAGGTAATAGCATCATGAACAGAAGCAATACTAGCATGCGTTTCACTATATTCACCTCATAAAAATTTTTATTATCTTTTACTTCAATCATTAGACGATTTCCAACTAATAAAAGTTTATTGGTTGAATTAATTTCATAAATCATATTTTCCAAGAGCTTATTGGGGAGGTGCCCGTTTTTATTGTTTCAGAACCCTTGAAACTAAAGGGATTAAATTTATGAAATTAACTCACTTATCTAAATAATCATACGGCGAGACACCATCCATTCCAATCAATGGATGGATATATGGTTCTGTTTCTACCGTTAGCTTGAAATCAATGGATTGTTTTTCATTTTGTAAATCTTCGTTTAATGGAACAATTTCTGCTTCTACAACTTCCTCTGCAACATTATTCATTGGATTGAGCCTTGCACGTAGAGACGTAAAGCGCTGTAAATCATCCGTACGCTGTAAACCATCTGCTAGCACATCAGGTTCACCACATAAAATCAAGAAATTTTTTGCACGCGTAATACCTGTATATAACAAATTACGACGCAGCATTTTAGAATAGCCTCGTACAACCGGCATTATAACTGTCTGGAACTCAGAGCCTTGCGATTTATGAATTGAACAACAGTAGGCAAGTGTCAATTGATTGAGGTCACTCCGTTGATAAGTTACTTCAATACCGTCGAATGACACAACAAGTAAATCTTGTTTCTCAATTGTTTCCTTTGCCTTTATAATACTGATTACCTCACCCATATCACCATTAAAAACATTGCTCTCTGGTTGATTGACAAGCTGTAAGACTTTATCCTTTATACGATATGTGACATCACCAAAGACGAGCTCTTTTCTAGTACCAGTGTCGTTTGGATTAATAAGATCCTGAATCATTTTATTTAAATTGTCTATTCCTGCTGGACCTCTGTACATTGGTGCTAACACTTGGATATTACGAATTTCTTGACCTTTCGCAACCGCACTTTTCACAACTTGTGTAACAACGCTTGCTACCTGATCTGAGGAGGCTTTAATAAATGAACGGTCAGATGTCTTTAACGTTAGATCGTTTGTGATATTACCACGTTTAATTTGATGAGCAAGTTCAATAATCGTTGAGCCCTCTGCTTGTCGATAAACCTCTGTTAATTCGACAGTAGGTAATTGCCCGGAAGCCAACAAATCCTTTAACACCTGTCCTGGTCCCACTGGTGGAAGCTGATCTTGATCGCCAACAAATACAACTTGCACATCCTCATGCAAGGATTTTAATAATTGATGCGCGAGCCAAGTATCGACCATCGACATTTCGTCTACAATAATGAGTTTCCCTGTAACCTCACGCTCAGTTTCTTCCTCTTTCTCCTGACCAGTAAAGCCTAGCAATCGATGGATTGTCATTGCTGGAAGTTCTGTTGATTCCGATAAACGCTTGGCAGCACGTCCTGTTGGAGCACATAAAATAATCGGAAAGGGCTCTTCTTTTTGTACGTATTCCTTCGGGTTTAATGATAGTCCGTGTAACTTTGCATACACTTCTACTACACCCCGAACAACAGTTGTTTTACCTGTACCGGGTCCACCAGTTAAAATCATAACAGCTGAGTTTAAAGCTTGTTCAATAGCATTCGCTTGTGTTTCAGCATATGTGACATTGAGCATCTCTTCTGTTTCACCAATCGCTTTGCGTATTTCAGCCTTACTAAAATGTTCAGCCTTATTGTTACGTTCGATTAAAGTTAATATTTTTGATGCAATTCCTACTTCTGAGAAATATAGAGATGGTAAATATAATCTCGTTTCTTCCCCACAAATTTTACTTTCCTCACGCAATTCGATGCAAGCTTTAGAAATGATCTCAAAAGGAATTTCCTCTCGTTGGCTTTGCTCAAGCATATCTTTTACTAGCGGTAACACATGTTCTGCATCTAAATATACATGCCCATCCGATAATGCTGCTGTATTTAGAGTATGTAAAATCGCCGCCTTAATACGGTCTGGATGATTGCCAGTAATCCCTAATTTTGAACCTAGCTCGTCGGCACGAAAGAAACCAACACCCTCTACATCTTCAATAAGGCGGTATGGATTTTCAGTTAATAATTCAACGGCCTCTGTTCGGTATGTTTGGTAAATTTTCATGCCGAGCTGTGGTCCGAAACCCCATTCATTCAGTTGAATCATCACTCGTTCTAAGCCTAAATTTTGTTCAATCGTACGATGGATAACCTCTTTTTTTTCAGCCGATAGTCGAGGTACAGCATCGAGCGCATTTGGGTCCTCTAAAATAAGACGTAACGCATTTGCCCCTAGTTTCTCTACGATTGTTTCAGCAGTTTTTCTTCCGATTCCAACAAACAAGTCACTCGATAAGTAATGAATAATTCCTTGCTCTGTTGCTGGCACTTCCTTTGTAAATATCTCTACTTGAAATTGTACTCCATATTTTGGATGTTGTCTTAATAATCCTGTAAAACGATATTGTTCATCCATCTGTAACGTCGGAAAATATCCAACAACTATTATTTCCTTATCCTCATACTGTAAGTTGGTCTCTTGAATTTTCACACGAACTATCGAATACATATTTTGTGCATTATGGAAGATAGAGACGATTGGACGTCCGAGTATAAAAAATTTATTTTGTTCAAATAAATCAAGATTCTCTGCCATTTTCGGTTCGTCCTTTCGTGTTCATTTCAATCATTATATTTTACCACACCATAATGTGAAAAATCGTTTAAAAAGAGAATTCACTAAATTCTTTTAAAATCGTATTGATAAATAACATTTCACGGTTATTATCAACCTTTACATGCTATGATATAGGTGAATTTGTTGCACGGAAGGATTGTGAAACTATTGGAATTTAGACCTTGCATTGATTTACACGATGGCAAAGTAAAACAAATTGTTGGCAGCACATTAGGTCATAAAGATCAAGAAGTTATTGAGAACTTTATTTCAAATCATGACTCTAGTTATTATGCAAAAATGTTTGCCACGGATCAATTAACAGGTGGTCACGTCATTATGCTAGGTGATGGGAACGAAGAAGCCGCATTAGCAGCACTAGCAGCATATCCTCAAGGGTTGCAGGTTGGTGGCGGCATCACCACGGAAAATGCAAAAAAGTATATTGATGCGGGAGCTACCCATGTTATTGTCACATCATTTATATTCAATGATGGCAAACTCCATTTAGATCGATTAAAGCAATTAGTACAGATTATCGGTAAACAGCATCTTGTCATCGATTTAAGCTGCCGTATGCGCGATGGAAAATGGTTTGTTGTTACTGATAAATGGACAAAGTTTAGTGATTTTGAAGTAAATGCTGAGTCTATTGCATTTATCGAAAATTTCTGTGATGAACTACTTATTCACGCTGTTGATGTGGAAGGGAAAAAAGGCGGTATGCAGGAAAGCTTAGTGCAAGATTTAGCCACTTGGACAACTATTCCAACAACATATGCTGGTGGAATTCGATCTTTACAAGACTTAAAGAAATTTAAAAACATCTCAAATGGTAAACTTCATGTGACGATCGGTAGCGCTCTTTCAATTTTTGGTGGAGATTTACCTTATTCAAATGTGGTGCATTATTGCAAAAAAGGCGGGGTATTGTGAAGTTAATATATAAGGATTATGTTTTCCCTTTTCAAGAAACAAATTTAGAACGCATTATATATGGAAAATATTTCAAGATAAATACGAAGGATAATTCTCTTTCGTTACATATACAGCTAGATGATGAACAAATGCTACTTGAGTTTTCAAAATCTTTAAAGGCAACATGCGGCTTCTTACGTGATCAAGAAACAGAGCCTTATATTGGCATTTATATCGATTTACAAATATTCGTTGATGAATTTAATAAACGATACAACTTACATGCTGAAATTATCGTTGATTACGAAGGGGACTAAACACCCCCTTTTTTAATTTTACAATGTAAATTTATGAAACAAGAATGCAATACATAGATTCAGAGCACTTATTTCTATTTAGTCGTTATTTTTGTTAAGCTAATATTGAATATTAAATATTTAGTTACTTCGTTGTGAGCTAACAACTAAAAGAAAGGATTTTATGTAGTATGAAAAATGAACTTGAAGCAACCACTATAAAAACTTTACAAACAGAATTAACACGCTTCTTCTTAGCCTATAAATTTGCCTTGCAAGAAATTGAAACGAAAATAAATATTTTACAAGAAGAGTTTAAACTAATTCATGAATATAACCCGATAGAGCATTTATCAACTCGAGTAAAATCACCGAAAAGTATATTATTGAAGGTCAAGAAAAGGAACCTTAAGCCATCTATTGAAGCAATTCGTGAAAACATTCGTGATATCGCAGGCGTCCGAATTACATGCTCCTTTGTAGAAGATATATATAAAGTGAGTGCAATGTTACAGGCACAAAATGATATTGAAGTTGTGGAGGTAAAGGATTATATTGCATCCCCAAAGGGAAATGGCTATCAAAGCTTGCATCTTATTATAAAAATCCCAATTTTTATGTCTGATCGTATGGAAAAGGTCTATGTCGAAATTCAAATTCGTACAATTGCAATGGACTTCTGGGCCAGCCTTGAACATAAAATCTATTACAAATACAACAAGGAAGTACCTGAACATATCCGTTTTGAGTTGAAGGAGGCAGCCATTCAAGTAGCTGAACTCGATCGAAAAATGGAACGACTGAATGAAGAAATCAATATTTTAAAAGCGAACGAAGCAGAGTCATCATTTTTAGAAACTACTCCAATTGCACATTTAGCACAATATATCTATCAACTACCATTTGATGATCATTCCGAGGATGATGAAGATTAAAATAAATAAGGATGCTGAACTAGTTTCGGCATCCTTTTAGTTTGTTGAAATCCTATTACGTAAATGAATAGTATTACTCTTCGGCACAACGAGGGGTTGATTTCCGTTCCGGCTGGGCGCTTTGCCGCTGACGCTTCGCTTTCGCGCAGAGCAGAGCTTCCTGGGGGCGTCCGATGAGCCGCTTCGCTCCAGGGTCTCGGGCCAACACGATGTTGGTCACGAAGGCGTTATCACAGGAAGTGATGCTTTTAGCCTTCGTTCCTCTATTGCTGATCCCCAAGGAGTCGCCCAGCCTCCACTCCAATCAACAATTCACCTAGCATGTATTATTTAGCATAGGATGTTATTTATAATAATAATACTTTTGCTGAGGAGTTGTTGATTTTTCAAGGAGAGTGGCGACTCCTGCGGGATGAGCTTGCGCTGAAAGCCCCGCAGGAACGTAGTGACGAGGAGATTGAAGCCAAGCCCGCGGAAAGCGCCAACTCGGAGTGAAAATCAACCTTTGCTTATTGATACACTTTAATATATTTTTGTTCTCTTGTAGACAATTTGAAAGGATGCCAATGTAATTTTGGCATCCTTTCAGTATTTTTGAGAGCTTTTAAATTATATTAGTTAAATCGCTGTGCAATCATATCGTAAAGATAACGTGCTTGGTCGTATTCTGGCTGTAATGTAAATGCTTGTTTTAGGTGGTACATAGCATCTTCTGTTTGCTCAGTAGATACCGCATATAATACACCTAAATTATAATGTGCATCTGCGTTATTCCAATCCTGTTCAATCAAATAATCTAATTCCCTTTTACCTTCTTCAAACATTTCTAATGCACATAGCACGATCGCATATGCTAGACGAATTTGTGTATCTTCTGGTGCAAGCTCTGAAGCTCGTTGTAAGTATGGCAGTGCAAGCTTCGAATTTTCCATTCGTTCAAAGCATTTGCCCATCATATAATACACATCTGCGCCTTCAATTTTATGTTTTAGTGCTTGCTCATAAAGCTTTACTGCTTCCGCATATCGTTCCGCATTATAATATAAATTTGCTAAACCATAATAAGCAGTTGCTGCTGTTTCATCGACAGTGATTGCTTTTTGAAAAAAGCGTTCTGCTCGTTCAGTATCCTCTAAGACTGCTAAGAGATTTCCGAAATTCACATAACCTATTGGGTTTTTAGGCTCTTCTTCAATCGCTTGTGTAAAAAGTTGTGCAGCATCCTCGTAGCGCTTTTCTTGAAACGCTTGAATGCCTTGCTCGTTAAAATCCATTGTTTTTCTTCACCTCTATGTAGCGAAAGACTGCCTAAATTCTATACGCTTTAGGAAAGAGTATAAGCAGTCTTTTCGCAAATTAACCTACATATGTTAGTTTTTCATTATTTTTGAAAACTTCGTCGATTGTACCGCCACCTAAACATTCTTCACCGTCATATAGTACAACAGCTTGTCCAGGCGTAATCGCACGTACTGGCTCAGCAAACGTAATATGTGTACGTCCATCTTCTAAAATTTCCACTTCTACTGGTGTATCTGTTTGACGATAACGGAATTTTGCTGTGCATGAAAATTTCCCGGGCAATTTTTTTGTCGAAGTATAGTTCATTTTCACAGCAGTCAGTGAAGTAGAAAATAGTGAATCATTATTGAAACCTTGTCCCACTAGTAACACATTGCGCTCCAAATCTTTCCCTAACACGAACCAAGGTTCACCATCACCACCAATTCCAAGACCATGACGTTGACCAAGTGTATAGTACATTAATCCGTCATGCTGGCCCATTACGGCACCATCCATCGTCTCCATTTTACCAGGTTGAGCTGGTAAAAATTGACTTAAAAATTCTTTGAAATTACGCTCTCCTATAAAGCAAATTCCTGTTGAATCCTTTTTCTTCGCTGTAGCTAACTCAGCTTCCTCCGCAATTTTACGGACTTCCTTTTTCTCAATATGTCCAATTGGGAACATTACATGCGACAATTGTTCCTGTGATAATTGATTTAAGAAATACGTTTGATCTTTATTATTATCAATACCACGAAGCATTTTAACTTCGCCATCGCCACTACGATCAACTCGAGCATAGTGACCTGTCGCTAAATAATCAGCTCCTAGATCCATCGCATGCTCTAAAAACGCTTTAAATTTAATTTCTTTATTACACATAACATCAGGATTTGGCGTGCGTCCTGCTTTATATTCTTCTAAAAAGTATGTGAAAACCTTATCCCAATATTGCTTTTCAAAATTCACTGCATAGTAAGGAATCCCGATTTGATTACATACTTTAATAACATCATCATAGTCTTCTGTAGCTGTACAAACGCCATTTTCGTCTGTATCATCCCAGTTTTTCATAAAAATCCCGATTACTTCATATCCTTGTTGTTTTAGCAAATATGCAGCAACCGAAGAATCTACCCCACCGGACATGCCGACAACAACACGAATTTGTGAGGGGTCACGTGTTTCTTTCATATTGGTCACCTTTTCTTTTATTCAAATTCCAATCAAATTTTTTAGCGAATTATTTTTTCGCTAGTCTTTTCACAATCGCTGCTGTTTTTTCAGCCGCATGTTGTACATCAGCTTCTGTTAAACCTTGACCGAAGCTAAAGCGGATCGAGTTACGTAATTCCTCTACCCCTTGTCCAAACATCGCAACTAAAACGTGTGATGGATCAATGGCGCCAGCAGTGCACGCTGAACCACTCGATACGCAAATACCTGCCATATCTAGATTTACTAGGAATGACTCTACTTCCATACTAGAAAAACTTACATTTAAAACGTGTGGGAGCGTATTTTCTAAATCTCCATTCACATGAAATGCTAGATTTTCCTTCGTAAAAACATCCAGCATCATTTGCTTAAAGCGATTGTATAGTGCGCGCTTCTCTTCTCGCAACTCATTTGCAATTTGCACTGCAGTAGCAAAGCCAATCACTGCGGGCACATTTTCAGTACCTGCACGACGTTTTTTCTCATGCGCTCCCCCTAATGCATAACTAGTAAATGGTGTTCCTTTTTTTTGGTAAAGGAAACCAATACCTTTAGGACCATTAATTTTATGTGCGGAAACACTTAGTAAATCAACATGTAACTCAGCAACATTAATTGACTCTAAACCATATGCCTGAACAGCATCTGTATGGAAAATAGCCTTATGTTCACGTAACAAGTCACCAATTTCAGCAATCGGTTGAATCGTACCAACTTCATTATTGCCGTACATAATCGTTACTAAAATTGTATCCTCACGTAATGCATTTCGCACGTCTTCTACAGAAACACGTCCTTTTTCATCAACCGGCAAATATGTCACATCAAAGCCATCTCGCTCAAGTTTTTCACAAGTATGTAACACAGCGTGATGTTCAATTTGTGTGGTAATGATATGCTTCCCTTCAGCAGCCCGTGCATAAACAGTGCCAAAAATAGCCGTATTATCCGCCTCTGTTCCGCCACTTGTTATAATAATTTCCCCAGGTTGAGCACCAATTGATTGGGCAAGTATTTCACGTGCATTATCTAAATATTTACGTGCCTCTCGACCTATCCCATGAATACTTGATGCATTCCCATAAACCTGTTGCATTGCTGTAGTCATAGCGTCTATTACTTTGTCATTCATTGGTGATGACGCTGCATGATCGAGATAAATATATGAATTCATGTTGAAAACTCCTTTGTACGAAAAGCGCTAAAGACTCATCTCCCTTCCTCAGGGTAGGGAGATGTACTTTAGCCTAATTTTAAATATAGAACATATAGCCTTCCGCTACATTTTCCTCAGTATATTGAGCTAGATCCTCAATTGACGTTGTATCCAATACATTTTTCACAGCATCACGAATGCGGAGCCACAACTCTCGCTGAGGTGCTTCTTCATTTTCAATACCTTCTACTGGTTGAATTGGACCCTCTAACACACTAATAACATTAGCTGCCGAAATTTCACTTGGTGGATTTGCTAGCATATACCCACCATATGCACCACGTACACTTTTCACTAAGCCAGAATTACGTAATGGTGAAACCAACTGCTCTAAGTATGCCTCAGAAAGCTCCTTTTCAGCAGCGATTTTGCGTAGTGGAATAGGTCCTTCTCCATAATGCTTTGCTAATTCAATCATAATCGTTAGCCCATAACGGCCCTTTGTAGAAATTTTCATTTTATCACCCTCAAATAGTCTAGTCAAAATACTACCAACAGTATATCATAATCTCCTCTCGAAGAACTCGGAAATACTCTCGGGAGGTTATGATATACTATTAATTGCGCCTTAGTATAGTTAGGCAAAATACTATTAACGCTTCATTATAAGCACGAAAAAACATAATAATTGAAAGGGGGAATTTTTAATGCATAACGAACCACTCGCTTATCGCATGCGTCCTTTAACCCTTGAAGAGATTGTAGGACACCAAGATTTTATCGGTCTAAACACCGCTCTTTATAAAATGATTCAAAATGAGCATGTTCCATCCATGCTACTATACGGTGAGCCAGGTATCGGGAAAACGTCAATAGCGAATGCCATAGCAGGAAGCTCGAAGCTTCCATTTTTCGCACTAAATGCTACTCGCGCTGGTAAAAAGGACGTTGAGGATATTGTACAGGAAGCTCGAATATCTGGGAAAGTCCTTCTTTTTTTAGATGAAATTCATCGTTTTAATAAATTACAGCAAGATGCTTTGTTACCACATGTTGAAAACGGTTCTATCGTGTTAATTGGAGCTACGACGGAAAATCCGTATCATGATGTTAATCCCGCTATTCGCTCACGTTGCGGAGAAATATATCAACTAAAACGTTTAACGAAAGAAAATATAATCGAACTTGTAAAAAAAGCACTTTCTGATGAAAAACGCGGGCTAGCTAAACATCATTTTGTATTAACAGATCATCAAATTGAGCAAATTGCTGAAGCAGCTAATGGTGACGCACGGAAGGCATTAACTTTGCTTGAATCAATTTATTATGCAAGTGATGAAGTAGACGGTCAAACAATTGCTGCTGATCATATCATTGAGCATCTTATCGGCAGAATTGGCGTTTATGGTGATAAAAAAGGATCCCATTTTTATAATTTACTATCTGCAGTACAAAAATCAGTTCGTGGAAGTGATACAAATGCAGCATTGTATTATTTAGCTCATTTATTGGAAACAGGTGATTTAGTAGCTGTTAGTCGACGCTTACTTGTTATGGCCTATGAAGATATAGGCCTTGCCAATCCTGATGTAGGACCCCATATGCTTGCGGCTGTACAAGCGGCTGAGCGCTTAGGGCTACCCGAGGCGCGTATTCCGCTTGCAAGTGCTGTTATTGAAATGTGCCTTGCATCCAAATCCAATTCTGCAATTATAGCTATCGATGCAGCCATTGCTAGCATTCATGAAGGAAAAACAGGCGATATTCCACATCATCTCCGCGATGCTCATTATGAAGGGGCAAAAGATTTAGGTCATGTAGGTTATCAATATCCCCATAACAGCCCTGTTGGAACATTCGGTGGCTGGATCGACCAGCAATATTTACCCGATGAGCTTGTGGGAACCGAATTTTATAAACCTGTTATTGCAGGTGAAGAAAAACGAATGGCAGGAATCTACGAAAAGCTTAAATCTTTTCATAAGGATGAAAAGTAATATCGTTACATTACTATTAAAAATAGGGCACTTCAATTTTAACAAGAAGCGCCTTATTTTCTTTTATCTTGTTACTAAAAACAGGACTGACTGCTAAGCAATCACCCTGTAAAGGTTGCCTTATTTGTTGTATAGCGCTTATTGTAAAATTGGTTTAATGTATCTTCTACATTTCTCATTGATGGTAATTTAGTCGTTTCTTTTTCCTCTTTTTCTTTTTCGATATCATGTAAATAATGAAGAAAATTGTGGGTTTGATAGAGTAGACTAGCAAACTCCTGGGCGTTCTCCCGTACTTCAGAGCGAATTGCTTTTACAGCAATTGCTTGACCAATTGATTGCTCTCTTGATGGAGAGGTTTGATCATCTACATGATCATCTGTAGTTCTATATAATAATTTTAATGCCTCATAAACTTCCTTGTTATCACTAAAACGTTCCTTTATCCACCGTAAGACAAACTGTAATAGGACAACGGCATAAATGAGTGACAGAGACTCATCTCCAAAAGATTTTTTCGACAAACGTTTAAAGTAGTCGGCTTGTGTCACCAGTTCGAATATGATGAAACGAATTGGATACAGGAGCGCATGTCCACTGTTGATATATAATTTTTCTCGATCTTTATACATAGCCAACCAAAAATCCCTAACTAATGAGATAGATTTTCTTGTCGAGAGAGCTAATTGACATTGGATAAGCTCATGTTCAAGTGTTGGCTGTATAAGCTGTCGAAATAGAAGTTCCTCATCCTCACTTACTAATAAGAGTGGTTTTTCTAATTTCGCCAAATCGATTTCAATACCGTTTATTAACATTGCACAGCCCCCTTCTTAAAATGCTTACTGTATGGAATAAACCATGATCATCACCATAACGTGGGTTGAGTTTCATTGTGATTGGTACTCCAATCAACTTAAATATGGTGTACGTTTTGATGATGAGGCATAAACCTTACACATAGATTTTCAATTTTTTAACTATATTTCGACAAAAATTTATAAATCCCTTTTAAGAAAAAAGTCATTATTTTATTTCCGTACAACAAAATTTTAACACTACTATAACGATCTTCTCACAAAATCTATTAACATTCACAAAAAAATCTGCAAAACTTTATGAGTTGGAAATCCAATCCTCCCTCACAAAGCAGTGTGCTGTAAGGATTGGTAGATCAACCGCAAAAAGTAAGCAGATTCTAGACTGTTATTCTATTTTATGAAAGTGATGATAAATCACGCCTAAATTATTTCGTAATTTCATTATCAACAAATACTTTAAATTGTTGTAAGCATTGTTTGACTGCACCTTTTTGTTCAAGTACTGCATTTCGTAGCGATACTGTTTTCTCTTCATCCCCCACGACTTCACTATAAAGTGCAAAAATTGCTGACAATAATTGTTCATTCTCTTCTTGGTCAATGCTAGGTAAAGAATAGGCGGCAATCGTTAATAATTGCTCAACTTTTTCAGGTGTTTTTTGTAACTCATTGGATGAATAATAAGTTGATGCCGCTAAAAAGTAGCAAAGCTTTGCACAACAATCTATAAACAAATGCCAATATGTGTTGGCACTTGGTAATTCACCCGTTCTATTGTTTAGATATTCTTTATAAAATGTTGTAGCTTGTGTATATAAAGGATTTAGTCCTTTCATAGCCTTTGGATAATTATTAGATGTATCCAAATAATCAAATACAATATCATTCATTTTCTCTTGAAGCTTTACAATGTCTAAATGATCACGAATTACTTGAATTTCCATTTTACCACTCTCCGATGTTGGCATTTGTTTTCTAAACGTCATTCCTACTCCCCTAAGCAGTCCTGCACATTCTAAACAAACTGATTTATTATCTATTGGAATTATTAAAATTATAGCAATAAACCAAATAAAGAAGTGGTCACATGAAAAAAATAAGGCAATTTAGTGAATTAATAGCATTTTTGAGCACGTAAGGCGAACAATTTTGGTAAAATTATATTCTTTGTACATAATCATCAAATAAAGATTGCTCTTTCGTTCGATCAACAATTTCGATAATACTTCCTTGTCCATATTTTTTTATTCTTTTTTGTGGCATATAAAAATAGGCAGTGTTTGTAATTAACCACTCACTAAGCGTTAGTTCACTATCTGGCTGTTGATTTGTCAATATATGTTTATGTCGAAGTATATCCGCCATTTTGTAAAAACCGTCTGATAGTTCGAAAGCCGAAACATCAAAATTAAAAATAGGGCTAACAACCTGGCCAACATCAAATATGTGTATTGTTTGTCCTTCTTCATCGATAGCTAATTCTACAGTGCTAATTTCATCGAATAGATTTAAGCCCCTATATTCCATTTGATAGATTTTCTCCATCATAAAACGCCTCCTATTATAGTTTCTACAGCAAATGTTGGAGGAGTCATAATGCGAAGCTGCCCAAACATCTTAAATTGTATAGATACCCTAGCAAATATCGTAGACCTCTTTTTTACAACGCTCCTATTGTAGCATAGAAAAAGCAGCTGTCTGACATCGAGACAGCCGCTTCCATAAAATGGTTCATCATCAGTTTTTTATTTTTATCGAGAAATTATTTGAGTTTATCGATAAATATTATTAATTTATCGGTGAAAATTCTTAATTTATCGCCTAACTTTTTGAATTTATCGCCCAACTTTTTAAATTTATCGACATAACAGATTTTTCAAAGTTTTTTAACCTTGTACACGTGTAATTTTTACATCTTTTAAGATTGTATTTACTACCCAACTTGCTGCAATTAATCCAGCTACTGAAGGAACAAATGCATTGGAAGATGGAGGCATTTTTGCTTTACGGATAGCTGCATCTGGTTTACCGACATGCTCCACAACATCTGGACGAACTACAATAGGACTCTCATCTGAGAACACAACCGTTACTCCTTTATGAATACCATCCTTACGTAATTTTGTACGAATTACTTTAGCCAATGGGTCCGTATGCGTTTTAGAAATATCCGCAATTTTGAAACGAGTAGGATCCATTTTATTTGCTGCACCCATACTAGATATCATTGGAATATTGCGCTTTAGACATTCCTTCATAATATGAATTTTATACATCACTGTATCACTCGCATCAATGACATAATCTATGCCTTGTGCGAAAAATTCCTCATATGTTTCCTCCGTGTAAAACATATGCATATCAATTACTTCACATTCTGGATTAATATCAGCAATACGCTCTTTCATGACACCTGACTTAGATTTTCCAACCGTTGAAAGATAGGCAACTAATTGACGATTAACATTCGTAATATCTACATTATCCTTATCCACCAAAATAATGCGGCCAATACCACTTCGTGCACATGCCTCAGCAGCAAATGAACCTACACCGCCTACGCCAAGAATGGCTACCGTTGTATTTTTTAATTTTTCGAGTCCCTCTGTTCCTATTGCGAGCTCATTACGTGAAAATTGATGTAACATCCTTACACTCTCCGTCTATTGAATTTTGATCCCGCTTTAACGGGCAGTAATTTATCTTTACCGCAAGCGAAGCGTCAAGTACAACACTCCCACCTCAACATCTAGTGAATGCAAAGAAGTTAGGTGGGCGATACACTGCCCGTAAAAGCCCGATTTTGTGATCAGCGGTAGATAAAGCCCCCCACTGATTACTTTATTAGTAAACCTAGTTATATACTAAGATAAAATCAAACCTATCTTACATTTTATCACGATATTCATCAAGTGAAAATTATAACTAAAAAAATAAGTATTCCTACTAAATCAATTATGCCTCGGCATAATTGCGTCCGGAATCGGCTTTGTGCTTAGGCCTGCGTGAGGGCCGACACGATGTCGGTCATTTCGGTAATGCCACAAGACGTGGCGTTCTTAGACTGAGTTCCTCTATTTCAGCGGATGTCTTTTGTACCGAAAGCGTAGCGACAGGTACAGATGTTTGGACACCCGCTGAAAGAAGTTAAAATACTTTTTTTAGTATGTAAAGTTTGAATTGTGCCCATAAAAATCTATATGTTCACAGCTTGAAGTAGAAAATTTAGGCAATTGAATAACACACGTAATCCAATTGCCTTTAGTCTTATCACTTTCATGCCTGTTCATAATTTTTGGAGAAAGATTTCGCAAAATCTGAGCAGAGCTGAACGTTTATTTGCTTGAAGGCTGCAATTGCTGCCCCGCCAATTGGTTGTAAGACTGGTGCCATAAATTGCAATGGTATCTCGTCAGCTTGTGCGAATTGCTGTAATTTCGGTACAAAATATGTTTCATTATTAAAAACGCCACCTACCAATACGACAGGTACGTCCCCTTCCTCCCAAGTCATATGAGAGTAACACGCTTTAATCGCCACATAATATTTCTTACAAGCATCCTCAATGATCTGAATAGCAACACGATCTCCTTTTTCTGCCTCATCAAAAACATATTTACTTAACGGTGCAATCACTGTCCGAGGATGCTCCTCTCCATATATACACTCAATTAATTGTGGTACATTTTCCACAGAAAAATAACGCAATACAACATCTGTCAAAGCTGTTGGGTCTCCTCGTCCATCATAGCTTTGAAAAATAGCCTTCAGCACTTGAACCCCTAAATCATAGCCACTGCCCTCATCATCAAAAAGATAACCCCAGCCCCCTACTCTATGAAAATGTTGCTCACGATCGTAGCCCATTGTGATGGCTCCTGTCCCTGCAATTTGCACAATACCTGCCTGCCCAAGTGTACCTGCATAAAGTGCAATTAGAGCATCATTATCAACAATAACATGTGCTGTTTTAGGAATGTATTGACGTACTATCGATTTTACAACTTCTTCTGCCTGTAGCTCCTTAACTCCAGCCATGCCAGCAAAACAACTATCTATGGCTGCAAATACTTGCGGATTTTGTTGTTGTAAATTTTGTAGTATATCATGAATCGTTAACTTAAAATATTGAATACCCATAGCTGTTGGGTTACTCCGAGTCGTTACTACTTTAGCATAAACATTGCCCAGTTCATCACAAATCACTGCTGACGTTTTCGTTCCACCACCGTCAATCGCTAATACATACATATCTTTACTCCTTTCTTCTAAGTCAATTTCGCTTAGCGTAGCTGTCGCTCAGAAAACATTGCTTAATAAAGATAAAAAAGGGATTAAGCACTATCAACTAATGGCTTAATCCCTTCTTCTGTAATCATTTTGTAAAGCCAAATGATGCCCATGGCTGAATATTTACTAATAAGAATTGCTCTTCTTCTACAACTCTTGCCACAACATTTGTTGATCCGGCATTCGGCATTTCCTTTAAAACAATTTGAAGCTCACCCTTATAACGTACATCTAAATTATTATCGATAGTCACATCCCCAAATTTTAATGGGTGGCTATCATGTGCAGGGAAGTCACCATTTTTATATTTAACACGAGATTGTGTACTACGGATTACATAATCCGAAACATCGCCACGATTAAAATGTGGCTCCATAAAAAGGATTGCTTCTTCTAAAACAGACGTTTCAACAGACTGCTCAACCTTCAGCTCTAGCTTATGGCGATTTAATTGGCCTAATGCACTTATTTCTTCCTCAGAAGCATACATATTGCCAATAATACAATCATCTATTAAACCAGTGTGCCATAAATCCTTTGCTTGCACAGTAATTGGCAGATGACGATGCTCTTCTAATGTTGGCAAGCCATGCTCGGTTTTTTCCCAAGGCCCAAACATAGCATGCTGTGATGAAATCATTGCTGCTGTTCGAATATGATTTGCTTTAAATTGTTGAGATGTTTGTAAAAAATGTTGACGTGATAGACCTGTGAAACGTCTCGGATAAAAATTATGACAGCCAATAATATGATCTTTATTCGGTTGATAGGATAATATATTTTCTACATATTTCGTACCGTTACTAATATTTAACTCTACTTTTAAATTACTTGCATCGAGAGACATAAACGCTTCTTCCTGGCCAGAAAAACCCATATCTAAGCGCAATGCCGCTAAATGATAATGCTCCTTAAAGTAACCAATATCCTTATACGTTAAGCCTAAATCTTCAAAAACAGCCGGTGCAATATCAGCTGAAATTTCAAAGCCAAGCTGCTGCGCAAATTTATTGATTTGCTGTAATTTTTGTCGTTCCTGATCGTTATTTAACGACATTAGACAAGTAAATATTCGATCAAAACCATTGTCATGAGCGAGTTGAACATACCGCTTCATATCTTCTAGTGTACTATGCTGAGGATATAGTGAAATCCCTAATCTTCTCAATTGCAAATACCTCCATTAGTTCACAATTACACTTCTACTTTTTGATTTTCTAATTCTGAAACATGCTGTTCGTTTTGAGACGCTGATTCAGCAGCTTTCAGTTCATTCTGTTTCGCCATGCGGTTTGCCATTGATAAAAATGGTAGGTAAATACATACAGCTATAATAAGTAAGACAAAACTAAGCACTGCCCCTCGCCAAGATGCTGTTGCTAAAAATCCATTTATAATCGGTGGCGTTGTCCATGGTGGTGCAACCGTAGCTGCCGGCACAAAGCCCCACTTCGTTGCAAAGAAAGCTATTGTTACGTTAATCATTGGTGTCAAAATAAACGGTACAAATAAAACTGGATTTAATACGATTGGAAGACCAAAAAGTAATGGTTCATTAATATTGAAAATCCCTGGTGCTGCCGACAATTTTCCAACGGTATTATATTGCTTATTCTTTCTAGAGATAATGAATATAGCAATAATAAGTGCTATTGTCGTACCGGAACCACCCATATTGATGAAGGCATCAAAGAATGGTTTATTTACGATGTATGGCGCTACTTCTCCAGCTGAAATTGCTTGCATATTCGCATCAATCGCTGGTAAATTTATTGATTGCATAAATGGTTCGATGATATTAGCACCGTGAACACCTAATGTCCATAAAAACGTAGGAATAAATGCTAAAACTAAAGCCGCAACCCATGTATTCGTTAAGCCCATAAACGGCTCTTGAATTGCAGAGTAGAAAGAACCGACAATATCAGGAATATCGAAGCCTGCCGAAATGATTGTACGAACTAGAGCAAACAAACCAATTGTAATTATAGCAGGTAGTAACGCTGCAAATGATTTTGAAACAGCCGGTGGTACACCATTCGGCATTTTAATTAGTAGTTTAGGATTACCAGCCAATCTACAAAATACTTCAGTTGACAGCAAAGCAATAATCATGGCTATAAATAAACCACCAGTACCTGTTGTTAACCCTGTTAATCCACCTTCACCAAAGGTTCCAAACGTCATATAACTGGAAAGGCTGATGACACCGGCTGAAAGTCCATCCTTGTCATAGCTTTTGGCAAGATTGTAAGCAATTGTAAAGGCCAATAACAGTGAGAGGATTCCGAATGTTGCTCCCCAGATATTGCCGCCCCACTGTGTCCAAGTTTCATGCTTCCAGATAGCATCGAGCCCATTTTGATAAAATTTAATAGGCAAATTATTCACAAGTAACGCAAGTGTTCCAAGAATTGTCAATGGCATGATCGTAATAAATCCATCTCGAATGGCAACTAAATGACGCTGATTCCCTACTCTAGCTGCAACCGGCACAAATTTTTCTTCTAAAAAACGGAACATTTCACACACTCCCTTTACTTTTTATTGTGACATCAAGGTTTGATGCTATTCCCCTTTGATTCGTTCATACAACTCAATCATTTCAGATGCTAAATCACGAAACGTAATGGCATTCATTAAATGATCCTGTGCGTGAATTAACAGCATTGACACTTCTACTTTTTCTCCCCTTGCCTCTTGTGACAGTAGAGCTGTCTGAGAATGATGCGCTTCAATCAATGAATCGTTAGCTAACTGTATTTTTTCCTTTGCTTCCTGAATCTGCCCATTTTTTGCTAGCTGGATAGCCTCCATACACTCACTTTTCGTATTACCACTGTGCACAATCAGTCCCATAATGGATTCCATCAAAACTGTTTCTTCCATTGCCGTCTCCCCCTTAACCAATCAACGTTAACGCTTGCTTTAAAACATTTTCGCCATTCATCATGCCGTAATCCATCATGTTAATGACATCAATTGGAAAATCCATTTCCTTGTATTTTTTTTCAAAAGTCCCTTTTAAGTACCGAACTTGTGGACCCAATAGCAGTACATCCGCCATTTTAGTAGCTAATACTTTGTCAACCTCACTTTCAGCAATTGCATAAATATCTGCCTCAATGTTTTGTTCTTGTGCGGCTTTTTGCATCTTTGACACTAGCAAACTAGTACTCATTCCCGCTACGCACACTAGCATAATGTTTTTCATCAAAACACTCCTTTTCATGATAAAGTTCGTCTTTCTAGCAAACTTTAATTTTTGTAATTTCCGACTATGAAATCGCTTTCTTAAATTGAGAATAGCACCTATTGGTATATACCACAATATACTTTTTACACAATTTACTTACTTAGGAAATAGCTTTAAAAACTGGGCTATATCGTTTTTACAGACTACTGAAAGGATTCTTCAAACTGGTATAGTCCAGAAAAAAACTTAAAAAATTTTAATTTTCCGAATTAAATGTTCAAAAGTTATTCATTCATATCCACTTTTGAATAAATGTCTCGTCATACATTGTTAATTTGTTTTTAAAAATATTCATAGAAGGCTGGTTTATTTGAGGGTAACGCTAACTGCCATCGATCAATTATCTCTTCAGCCAATTGTTTATTTGCATACAAAACCGCATCCTTTACAGAAAGATAGCCAACCATCATCGCTGAAAAAAGATTAATTGGTAATGTTAACATATGCATTTCTGGGATAGAATTTGTCTCAATTATCGAGACATCTCCACTTTTATTTATTTTATATACGTGCTCATTCCAACTACAAAACGCATCTTCAATTTGAATATATAACGGTTCCTGAATATCGCCCCACGGATAATGTTGCATAAACCTCATAGCGTCAACTATCCTTACCATTACATCTTGAACGACTTCCTTTTTAAACTGTGGTTCTTTAAAATAGAAGCCAAATTGATGGTTGTTAGAAGTAACTCCCTTGATGCTATTTACACTCGCCGCATGCGACGTTATAAAACGCCAAATTGCTTGTTCTGCTTGTAAATCCTCAGCTATAAAATCATGAATCTCAAACGTTCCATCCTGAATGATATAACGAATATAACCTGCAATTTGATCAGCCTTAAAATAGGCCGCCAAATGACTATCAGGCATCCTTCTCTCTATTCTTTTCCACCAAGCAACATCTCGTAGCATACTTCCATTATGGAAAAGTGCCTGTGCATTATGAAAATCCTTAATCGCCTGAAAAAGATCACGATCTGGCCATTCAAAGCTCATACGTTTTACTACGTCCAGCTGCTTTCCGAAAGAAGGAAACATCGACTGAGGAATCGTATAATATAGCTTCTCAAAAAACAATTCCCATCCAAAATAACGATAAAAGGATACAGAAAATGGGGCTAACACAGAAATACTTTGCCCACTCTCTCGCATTTTCTTCAGTGCCTCTGTCATAAGCTTTTTGATAATGCCCCGCTGCCGATACTCAGGATAGGTTGCAACAAAGCCAATTCCACCCATATCATAATTTTTACCATGGATTGTCATATTAAGTGGCAATATTAATAGCTGTCCAACTACTTTATGTTCATCGTAAGCACCCAATGTTGTGCTATGCTCAACCCAATAATGAAAATCATCTCGCCGCGCATCAGTATACTTATTAGGAAAACAATAATCTCTTAATTGATGTACCTGCTTATAATCTTCTGGTGGAATTATTTTTATTTCCATCTGCAAAATCACCTCCTTCCAACACTGAATATTCCCGCACTATTAGATGAACTTAATAACTACCTTGAATCTTTTTAGTTCGCCCCTGATATACAACAATGCCTTTTATTTTTTAGCATTCCTCTCCAAGTCCTTTAGAAACAAATACTTCTGTTACTGTTTGAAAAAGCTTCTCAGCATCGGGCCCATCTGCTGAAATTTCTACAATGCTTCCAGGTGCTACTCCTTGTGCCATAACACCCATAATTGATTTTAAATTGACCGATTTCTCTTTATACGTTAACTGAACATCACACTCAAATGGTGTGACTGCAGTTACAAGTAAAGCTACGGGTCTAGCATGTAGTCCCTCCGGTGCTGTTATTTTATATATTTTCTTCATAGATATCCCTCCGCTTGTTATTTAAAGTTAATTCGATGTTGATAATAGGCAATCATAGCCTCATTATGAGACGAATTCGAGTCAACATTATTGCTTTTAAAAACTGGTAATACTTCGTCAGATATGGCCATGATCTCAATGACTTCACTAAATAATACATTTAAAATAATTGAACCAATAACTGTAGAGGATGGTGCATACTGTATTTCATTGTGATGCAGCAAACCATCTCCTATTGGTATATGCGTATCGATAACTATATCTACTACATCCTCTAAGCGCTGTCCACTTTGATGGCGGCTCGGCTGTTCGCAATATGCAAGAGATTGCAGAGACATGACCAGCACTCCTGCTTCTTTCGCTAAACATGCTACATCTATAGGTGCTTGATTTCTCCCGGATGTTGAAATAACAATGCAAACATCATTTTCATGAAAATCAAAATGATCTTTATATTGTTCAATGATAGTCGGGTCCTTCTCATTTTCAGATGACGTCATCGCTCCTGCGTGTAATGTTAAAGGTTCTATAATTATAGGACGTACAGGTACAAGCCCTCCCGCACGATAAAAACCGTCCTGTGCTAAAAGATGGGAATGACCACAACCAAATAATTGGACAATTCCCCCGCGATGAAGCCTTTGTACAATTAATTGTGCGGCTTCTTTTATTTGGGCATATTCTTGCTCCTTCACGACCTGCATTAGCTTTTGAATTTCTAGAAAATATGCATCCATAGGATCACCTTTTAATTTCACTAATGAATTTGTATCGATCAGCTCGATAAGTACTTCGCACAAGCTCAAACGGAACTCCATCAGATAAATAACTCGTACGTTTAATAATTAATACAGGTGCAGTATGATTAATTTGCAAAAATTTTCCATCTTCTTTCGGAACAATTGCTGCCTCCATTTGCTGAATAGCATTTCCAATTTTTTGATGGAATTTTGCTTCGATTAACGCATACAATGACCCCATTATTTTCTTTTCATCTAATTCTGGATATACTTTTACTGGAATATATGTTCTTTCGATTGCCATTGGCTTGGAATCTGCACTACGAATTCGTACAACGAAGAATACCTCTTCGCCTGGCTCTAACATCAGATCTCCAGCAATATCAATTGTTGGTACGATTTTTTCAAAGCGTAAAACTTTACTGCTTGGTTCCATCCCTCTAGCCCGCATATCCTCTGTGAAACTTGTTAATCCTTTTAGCGGTTGTTCTAATTTTGGATTAGCGACATATGTACCTCTCCCTTTTTCACGATACAGCAAACCGCTATTGACTAAATTTGTGATTGATTGACGAACAGTCATTCTACTAACATCAAACTGCGTAGAAAGTTCTCGCTCAGAAGGTATATTTTCTCCGATTTTGTATTCTTCTAAATAAATCCGTTGTTTAATGATTTCTTCTATTTGTATATAGATAGGTATATGAGAATTTTTATCTAACAAGTGTTGCACCATCCTTATCGCCTCTTTACTTTCATTTCTCAAATACAACTTTACCCCGACAAATAGTTTTTTGTACATTTAAATTTTCATCCAGTAATACAAAATCTGCATCATAGCCTTCTTCAATACGACCTTTAGTTGCTAGCTGTAATTGATTAGCCGCATTCGTAGAGGACATTGCGACAATTTCCCGCAAAGAGCAATTGGTAATTGATTTCATATTTTTTACTGCTTGATCCATCGTTAGCACACTACCAGCTAAAGCCCCATTAGATAAATGAGCGCCATCCTTAGAAACATGAACAGTTTGACCACCTAAATCATAATCACCGTAGTGTAAGCCTTTTGCCCGCATCGCATCGGTAATTAAGATAATGCCCTTCGCTCCTTTTATACGATACGCTAACTTAACAGCCTGAGGATGGCTATGCACGAAATCTGCGATAATTTCAGTCTTTACTAGATCATCTAAAAGCACTGCTCCAACGACACCTGGATTGCGATGATGGAAAGGGCGCATTTGGTTATATAAATGTGTAGCCTGCCTTACTCCCATTGCTACTGCCTTATCCACTTCCTCAATTGATGCGTCAGAATGGCCAATGGACGCAATAACATTTAAATCCTTTAACGATTCAATAAACGTAAAGCCTCCCTTTATCTCAGGTGCAATTGTTACTTGTTTAATGCGTTGCTTACTTAAGTTCTGCCAGGATGCAAATTGCTCAGTAGACGGTAAAATAATGTACTCTATTGGCTGAGCACCTGCCCGTTTTTTCGATACATATGGCCCTTCTACATGTATACCTAATAAACTTGCCTCATCATCATTGCTTTCAAATTGAGCAACATTAGCTAAAGCGCTTTCAATTGCTTCTATAGATTGCGTCATTGTAGTAGCAAGGAAGCCTGTCACGCCTTCCTGTACTAACGAGCGTGCCATTTGATGTAATGCTAATTGCGTAGCATCCATCACATCATGCCCAGCAGAGCCATGTATATGCATATCAATATAGCCAGGTAGCAGTAACCAATTTTTATCTTTGCCATCTATATAATGCTCGGCCATATCAGATAAGTTATTATTTATTTTGATAATCCTACCATTGTCAATGAGTAAATCGCCTTTAAATGGTGCTTCATCATAATTGACTATCGTAACATTGGAAATTAAAAGCGTATTTTTCAATAGATCACCCCCTAAACGTTTTTGAGGAGCTTGACTGAAGCTAACAAGCAACCATTCTATTAGGTATAGTTGTCTATACCAATTATATGATGCTTTTCCAAAAATAAAAAGTGATTTTTTCATATTTTCTAAATTTTTATTCAACACGTAATTTACAAACTATTAAACTATTCTAACTTTCACTTCTCTTAGAAGTAGAAGATTCCTAAGAACACCTTCGTAACCAAAAGTTTGGATTAGGTTAAATCCTGCTTTTTGTAGTTGTATTTTTAAATAAACCAATTACTTGCACTAAAAAAAGGAGCTATTTAAATGCTCCTTTTGTGCTTATTAACTATGTATGACGAATCCCGATTGTGCCGTTATGCCAAGAAACATTCGTTTTGAACCCGCATTTCGCAGGGGGGTGCCCGCTTTGCAGCTTTAAACGTCCCGCTCCGCATGGGGCTTGTTTGCGACTACAAAATGAAGGCTCCCGATTCTAAAGTGTTCGGTCAAAACTGTTAAGTAGAGCTAGCAATTAGACAAACACATCAGGATTCGTATTACAGTTATAATAACATGACATTTCTGATAATTCAAACTATTTTATTTTAAAAAATCTAAATTCTTGCGAAAACGCAAAAAATACCTAGATTCCCAACAGTTTTTGCTAGGAAATCCAGGTATTTAGAAGTACTAATTATTTTCTGAATGGTTTGATGGCTAAACTTAACTCGCTCAATTGATCAGGAGACACTTCACTCGGTGCGTTTGTCATTAAGCAACTAGCACTTGCCGTTTTCGGGAATGCGATTGTATCACGTAAGTTAGTGCGGCCAGCAAGTAGCATTACGAAGCGGTCAAGACCAAATGCAAGACCTCCATGTGGCGGTACACCGTATTCAAATGCTTCTAATAAATAGCCAAATTGAGCTCTTGCTTCTTCTTCTGTGAAACCAAGTAAATTAAACATTTTTTCTTGTAATTCACGTTCATAAATACGTAATGAACCTCCACCAAGCTCATAACCATTTAATACGATATCGTATGCTTGTGCACGAACAGCTGATGGATCAGTTTCCATTAACTGAATATCTTCGTCAAATGGACGTGTGAATGGATGGTGTGCTGCTTTGTAGCGACCATCTTCTTCAGAGTACTCTAATAATGGCCAATCTGTAATCCATAGGAATGCAAATTGTGATTCATCTATTAAACCTAAGTCTTGACCTAATTTCGTACGTAGTGCACCTAGAGATGCTGCTACAACAGAAGCTTGATCAGCTACAAATACTAAAATATCGCCAACTTCAGCTTTCATGCGTTCGATTAATGAAGCTGCTAATGCTTCGTCAAAGAATTTTGCAATTGGTCCATTTAAGCCTTCTTCTGTTACTTTTAACCAAGCAAGACCTTTTGCTCCATAAATACCAACGAATTTTGTTAGCTCGTCCATGTCTTTACGAGAGTATTTATCTGCTGCACCTTTAATATTGATACTCTTTACTTGCTTACCTTGTGCTACTGTATCAGCAAACACTTTGAAATTACAGCCATCAAAAATATCATTTAAAGCGACTAGCTCTAAGCCGAAACGTACGTCAGGTTTATCTGAGCCGTAACGATCCATAGCTTCTTGATATTTCATACGTTGGAATGGAGCAGGGATATCAATGCCTTTTACTTCTTTCATAACTGCTTGGATTAAGCGTTCGTTCATTTCAATAATTTCTTCTTGTGTTAAAAAGCTTGTTTCAATGTCAACTTGTGTAAACTCTGGTTGACGGTCAGCACGTAAGTCTTCATCTCGGAAGCAACGTGCGATTTGGAAGTATTTTTCGAAACCAGACACCATTAATAATTGCTTAAATAGCTGTGGTGATTGTGGTAATGCATAAAATTCACCTTCATGAACACGTGATGGCACTAAATAGTCACGAGCTCCTTCTGGAGATGATTTTGTTAAAATTGGCGTCTCTACTTCTAAAAAGCCTTCATTTTGTAAGAAGTTTCGAATTGTACGAGTAACGTCTGAACGCATTTTGAATGTATCAAACATAACAGGACGACGTAGGTCAAGATAACGATATTTTAAACGTAAATCTTCAGATACGTCAGTGCGATCTTCGATTTGGAATGGTGTTGTTTTTG
Organism: Lysinibacillus sp. RC79; assembly: GCF_041262405.1. Taxonomy (NCBI): domain Bacteria; kingdom Bacillati; phylum Bacillota; class Bacilli; order Caryophanales; family Bacillaceae; genus Lysinibacillus; species Lysinibacillus sp. RC79. The sequence continues at coordinate 320,362 of NZ_JBGCCD010000001.1, read as the reverse complement.
CCGTATTAATGACGATTAATTTTGTCGCTTCTACCTCAATTTTACCGTTTGGTACATTTGGATTGATTTGATCTTCTGAACGAAGAATGACTGTCCCTTCCACTTCAATTACGTACTCACTTCGCACTTTATCAGCTAGTGCGTGTGCTTCTGCAACATCAGGGCTAAAGACAACTTGTGTAATTCCAGTACGGTCACGTAAATCAATGAAAATTAAACCACCTAGGTCGCGACGACGTTGTACCCAACCTTTTAATACGACTTTTTCGTCTTTTAATGCTTCTGAAAGTTCGTTACTAGCATGCGTTCTTGTTGCCATTTAATTAATTCCTCCAAAATTTATTTGGCTCATCACCATAACTTAAGGTTGATTTCCGTTCCGGCTGGGCGCTTTGCCGCTGACGCTTCGCTTTCGCGCAGAGCAGAGCTTCCTGGGGGCGTCCGATGAGCCGCTTGGGCCAACACGATGTTGGTCACGAAGACGTTATCACAGGACGTGATGGTTTTAGCCTTCGTTCCTCTATCGCTAATCCCCAAGGAGTCGCCCAGCCTCCACTCCAATCAACTTATCAACATGACATACGTTTTTACAAAATGTCATCCATAACTTTTGATGATGGACCGTTTATTTTATTTATGTAGCATACACTTCCTACTAAGTAGCGAATTGATGCCATGGAAAATTAGATATCAGTTTATTGTTTAGATGATTTATCTGTCCAAAATGAAGCTTAAACTATTTTAATCATTTGGACAGACAATCTTGTATTGAAATATAAACGATCTATGTTTTAACAGCTTGTGTTCGTTTATTGTTTTAATAGGTAGTTCACTAATTCTGAGAACGCTACTTTTTGTTGTTCTCCTGATTCCATATGTTTAACAGTAGCGACTTGCTCTTCAAGTTCTGTTTCACCTAAAACAATCGTATATTTTGCACCTAAACGGTCTGCGGATTTCATTTGAGCTTTCATTTTGCGATCTAAATAATCCATCTCCGTAGAAATGCCCTTTGCACGGAAGGTACTTGTTAATTCTACCGTTTTTAGCTTCGCTTCTTCGCCCATAGCAATCATATAGACATCGAGTCCTGATGCTGTGTCTAATTCAACACCCTCAGCTTCAAGCGCAAGCAACAAACGCTCAATACTTAATGCGAAACCGATACCTGGTACTTCTGGTCCTCCGATTTCTTGCACAAGGCCATTATAGCGACCCCCACCACAAAGTGTAGTAATTGCTCCAAAGCCAGAAGCCGTTGACATAATTTCAAAAGTCGTATGATTGTAGTAATCAAGGCCCCTTACAAGATTTGGATCGATCTCATACGAAATTCCTAGTGTATCTAAATACGTTTTAACTTGAGCGAAATATGCTGCTGACTCCTCTGTTAAGAAATCAGTTAATGCAGGTGCAGATGTCATTAACGGGTGCTCACGGTCCGCCTTACAGTCCAAAATACGCAGTGGATTTTTTTGCAAACGATTTTGGCAATCTGAACAAAACTCATGAATATGTGGTTCGAAGTGTTGTAGCAGTGCTGTACGGTGTGTATCACGTGTTTCTTTGTCACCAAGAGAATTAATGACTAATTTTAAATCCTTTAAACCAGCTGATTCATAGACATCCATTGCTAGCGCGATTACTTCCGCATCAATAGCTGGGTCCGCTGAACCAATGGCTTCTACTCCAAATTGTACAAATTGACGGTAGCGCCCTGCTTGTTGACGTTCATAACGGAACATTGGTCCTAAATATGAAAGCTTTACTGGTTGATCAGGTGCACCAAACATTTTATGCTCAACAAAAGCACGAACTACACCGGCTGTATTCTCCGGACGTAATGTTAACGAACGGCCACCGCGATCTTCAAATGTATACATTTCCTTTTGAACAACATCTGTTGTTTCACCGACACCACGTGCAAATAAATCTGTTTGCTCAAAAATCGGTGTGCGAATTTCGTTGTAACGATAGACACGACAGATATCACGGATAACCGCTTCTATCTTTTGCCATTTCTCTGATTGACCAGGCAAAATATCTTGCGTCCCTCGTGGCACTTTAAAACTCATATAAATACCTCCTTTATAAATTGCTTATGAGCAAGCTCTTCTGGACTTCTCTTATTTTTTTGTCCATAAAAAAAGCCCTCGCCCCCTGCATAATGCAAGGGACGAGAGCTGTATAAGCTTCCGCGGTTCCACCCTAGTTGACGCATCAAATACATGCGTCCTCCTCCTGATCGGATAACGGCCGATTCCGTTTTTTCCTACTAAGCACTACTTTTCAGAAAAAAGCCTCTCAAGTGTTATTCACGTTATACATTTTTGTAGGAAAGATTTCAGCCTAGGTCTTTCCCTCTCTTCTCCAATAGAGGTATACGCTACTTGCTTGGTCATAAGCGATTAATCATTTTTTGATTACCCTTTATGTTAGTCACAACAAAAGGCAATGTCAACTGTTTTTGTTTTTTTTTCAACACATTCGTTAAAATAACAAATTCCATTACCTTTTTCCCACGAATTCTATTACAAAAGCATGGTAAAATAGCACAAGATAGGAGGAATCTGATGAGGACAAAACTTTTAAATATTAGTATCATCTTCGTACTAGTGCTAATGATTGCGATTCCAAGCATGAATAATATTCAAAGAGCACTAGCCGACACCAGTGATTTAAAAGTAACTGGAACGATTCTTCATTTACGTGAGGGACCTGGACTGTCTTATCCAATCATTACGACATTAGATGAGGGTGATCCGTTAACTTCTATTAGCCGTGAAGGCGATTGGATTCAAGTAAAAGCAGGCGATTACGAAGGTTGGGTAGCATCCTGGCTAACAGCTTCAATAAACGATAAACAAACGATTGATCAAACCTTGATTTCACAGGTTGATCGTCTAAATGTCCGTACTGAGCCTGACGTATCTTCAGCAGTTCTTGGACAATTATCAATTGGCAGCCAAGCAAAACTTATTGAAAAAAATGGCGAATGGGCGAAAATAGATTGGAACGGACTAGTAGGTTGGGTATCTACTGACTATGTTACAATCAATGACCTACCTGAAAAGAAGGCTAAAGCTGAGACTGAGACAGATGAACCTAAAGTTGAAGTTTCCGCAAAAAAAGTCAACAAAGATACAACATTTACAGTTTTAGTAGATGCACTTAATGTGCGCCATAATCCAGACTTAAATACTAAAAAAATAGGAACTGTTTCAAAAGGACAAGCCTTTAAAGTGCTGTCTCAAGAGCATAACTGGGTACAAATTCAATATAACGATAAAAAAGCAGGTTGGGTTTATAGCTTTTATGGCACTTTTTCAAATTTAGAAAATACGACATCAAAATCTTCTTCTTCCTCAGAGCTTGAATCTGTCACAATCATTTATAATGGGACTAACCTACGGACAGATGCAACAACAACTGCTGATGTTGTTGCACGTGTAGATGCTGGTGAAACCTACCCTATTGTAGGCGCTAAAAATGACTTTTATGAAATACAAATAGATGACAAAACTGCATTTGTGGCGAACTGGGTCGTTACTACTACTTCGTCCAGCAAAGCTGCTACTACTATAAAAAAAGAAAAATCTGAACCACGCAAGAAAGGCACTTTAAATGGACTAACTATTGTCGTAGATGCTGGACATGGTGGAAATGATCACGGCACTACAGGACAACGTGGAACAAATGAGAAGGAAATTACATTGAAAACGGCATCTCTTCTTGCTTCAAAGTTGAGTGCTGCTGGAGCAAATGTTGTTATGACAAGAGAATCAGATGAATATGTTGCACTCCGTAAACGTGTATCAATTGCGCACCAGAATGAGGCAGATGCTTTTATCAGTATTCATTATGATGCAACAGACGATAGCTCCATTAATGGCTTCACCTCATATTATATGAACAGTAATCAACAAGGTCTTGCAGAGGCAATAAATAATGGACTCTCAAATAAAATCGATTTAAAGAATCGCGGGACTCAACAAGGAAATTATTTAGTTCTACGAGAAAATCGTCAAAAAGCAGTACTCATTGAGCTAGGATACTTAAGTAATGGTAGTGAGGAACGTATTATTACAACCGCTAAATTCCGGGAACAAGCTACTCTCGGCATCTACCAAGGTATTTTAAATTACTTTAACAAAAATCAATAAAGATCAATTATGCCTCAGCATAGTTGATTGTGGGATAAATAAATAAGCTGCAAAGGAAAGTAGACTTGTACTTCCCTTGCAGCTTATTTATTTTTACTAGTCCACTACAAGATTGTTTTATATAACTCTTTCGTTATAGAAGTTATTAGATAATGGAACTGAATCAATCCTAAGTTATGGTGTTTACCTTCAGTACTCGCTGTCAAATACTATACACATGCTAAAACGAAAAAAGGCCTTCAACTCACATTACATAAGTATAGAAGTCCTTTATGCGCGCTTATTTTTTCCTCGTTGCTAACGTCACCCATACAATTTCCTTCATACGAATGAAAAAAGGTGTACGGTTAACCTCTACTACGATATCATCAGGTAATACAGAGATTAATTTTCCTTGCTGGATATTTTCCCTAGTTTGCACTACAATTGCCTGACCAATCATCATGTTAAGAGTTTCGTATAAATATGGATTTGATATGCTTCCTGCTTGCGTCATCTTTAATGCACTTCCCTCCTACAAAACTAACCATACTATTTAATGTATGAAGGAATCATAGGAAATGTACCATTTATTTGGACTCAAGAAGTATTGTAATCGGGCCATCATTTGTAAGTGCAACATCCATCATTGCGCCAAATATTCCTGTCTCCACATGTAAACCGTGTTCACGTAAGGCATTATTAAAAGCCTCCCATAATGGCTCCGCAACTTCTGGTCTTGCTGCACTTGTAAAACTTGGACGATTCCCCTTTTTTGCATCCCCATACAATGTAAATTGCGAGACGGATAGAATAGCCCCTCCTTGCTCTAGTATGGAATGATTCATTTTTCCATCAGCATCTTCCCAAAGGCGGAGATTAGCTACTTTTTTTGCTAAATATACAACATCCTCTTGCGTGTCCTCGTGTGTAATCCCAACTAGAAGAACATAACCGCTATCAATAGCTCCCGTTACTTTTCCGTCAACCTTAACAGAGGCTGCTTTACTACGCTGTAAAACTACTTTCATTCTTTAAAACCTCAATTCTCGCTTTGAATGCACCAGAAGATCCACTTTCAGTACATAATAAAGTTGCTACTGTCCAACCATCCCAATTAGTTAATAACACGTTGTACTGAATATATATCAGGTGTTTGCTTAATCCGTTCCACTACTTTATGCAAATGCGAAATATTTGAAATCGAAATCGTTAAATGAATCGTTGCCATTTTATCGCGATCTGCACGACCACTCACTGCTAAAATATTCGTTTTCGTTTCGCTAACAATTTGCATGATTTCATTTAAAATACCTGGTCTGTCGAATGCTGAAACTTCAATATCGACAGGGTATTCTTTTTTCTCCGGAGTAAGTCCGTTTTCCCATTCAACTTCTATTAAGCGCTCCTGCTCATCATCAACTTGAATATTTGGACAGTCTGCACGGTGCACTGAAACACCTCTACCTTTCGTAATGAAGCCTACAATTTCATCTCCAGGAACTGGCGTACAGCAACGTGAAAGTCGAATAAGCATATTGTCGATATCTTTTACGATAACGCCCGATTCCGTACGTTTTTGTGGAATAGGGTTTTTCATTTTTTGTTCAATTTTCTCAAGCGCTTCTTCCTGTTCACGCTCTTTTCGACGTTTTTCCGCTAGACGATTAACAACTTGCTGAGCTGTAATTCCATTCACGCCAACAGCTGCATATATATCTTCTTCATTTGTATAGTTAAATTTTTCACATACACGCTTCAAGTTTTCCGCTGACATTGTTTCTTTTACAACAAAATCTTGTGCACGGATTTCCTTCTCTATCATCTCTTTACCTTTGATGATATTTTCCTCACGAAGATGACGTTTGAAAAACTGCTTTATTTTATTTTTCGCCTGTGAGGATTGAGCTATTTTCAGCCAATCACGGCTCGGACCAAACGATTGCTTAGAAGTTAAAATTTCAATAATATCTCCCGTTTTTAACGGTGTATCAAGCGGTACCATTTTACCATTGATTTTCGCGCCAATTGTACGATTTCCAACTTCTGAATGCACACGGTATGCGAAGTCGATTGGTACAGAGCCTGCTGGTAATTCAATGACGTCCCCTTCAGGTGTGAAGACATAGACCATATCAGAGAATAAATCAAACTTTAACGATTCCATAAATTCTTCAGCATTAGAAGATTCGTTTTGGAATTCTAAAATTTCTCGGAACCACGTTAATTTTTGGTCGACATTTTGTTTTTCATTATCAACTTTTTTACCTTCCTTATACGCCCAATGCGCTGCAATCCCGTACTCGGCAATTTTATGCATTTCCTTCGTACGAATTTGGACTTCTAATGGGTCACCATAAGGACCAATTACTGTTGTATGCAGTGATTGATATAGGTTTTGTTTTGGCATCGCAATATAATCTTTAAAACGTCCAGGCATCGGCTTCCATAATGTATGCACAATCCCAAGTACGGCATAGCAATCTTTAATACTATCGACAAGTACACGAATGGCTAATAAATCATAAATCTCGTTGAATTGTTTCTTTTGTAACACCATCTTACGATAAATACTGTAAATATGTTTTGGGCGACCATAAATATCCGCTTCAATTTCAACCTCTGTAAGCTGTGACTTCATCTCAGCCATTACATTCTCTAAATATGCTTCACGCTCATCACGTTTTTTCTTCATAAGACTGACAATGCGATAATATTGCTGTGGATTTAAATAACGAAGTGCTGTATCCTCAAGCTCCCATTTAACAGTCGAAATCCCAAGACGATGCGCAAGTGGTGCAAAAATTTCAAGCGTTTCTTTAGAAATACGGCGTTGTTTTTCTGCTGGTAAATGCTTTAACGTGCGCATATTATGTAGACGGTCTGCCAGTTTAATTAAAATGACACGTATATCCTGGGCCATAGCTACAAACATTTTTCGATGATTTTCTGCTTGTTGCGCTTCTTTAGATAAATATTTAATTTTCCCTAGCTTTGTTACACCGTCTACAAGCATCGCAACCTCTTCGCCGAATTCACGAACCAAATCGTCGCGCGTAAAATCCGTATCCTCGACAACATCATGTAAAAAACCAGCCGCAACTGTTTCAGGATCCATTTGTAATTCAGCTAAAATACCAGCTACTTGCACAGGGTGAATAATATACGGTTCACCTGAGCTTCGGAATTGCTCAATATGGGCATCCCTTGCTAATTCATATGCTTTTTTCACGAATGCGACATTTTCATCATTCATGTAGGATTTGACTAACTCAAAAACGTCCTCGGGAGTCAAAATTTGCTCTTTCGCCATAACATGTCCACCTTGCTCGTCAAATTTTTCAGATTAGATATAAACTTAATTGTATAAAATTTTATGGGCTATTGTAAAGTAACTGTGTCATTTTGTTTAGTTATTCTCGTGAACAATGTGAAAAATGGAAAAAATATTCTCCATAATGAATAAAAAGACCCTTTGCGAATGCAATATTTCGCAAAGAGTCTCTCTTATCGTATCATAGTTGTTACTTATTTATTATACGCTACAGCAATTTTTGTACCAACTACTGCATTATTTTTCACTAATGCAATATTGGCATCCAGGCTTTTACCTTCTGTTAATTCTTTAACTTTTCCAAGTAAGAATGGTGTCACGTTTTTACCTTGAATACCATTTTCTTCTGCTTCTACAAGAGCTTTTTCAATAATTCCTGTAATGAATGAATGCTCAAGTGCTTCAGACTCTGGAATTGGGTTAGCAATGACAGCTCCGCCTTTTAAGCCTAATTGCCATTTTGCACGTAGCATTTCTGCCACTTCCTCTGGTGTATCAATCTTGAAGTTTACATCAAAACCGCTTTGACGTGTATAGAATGCTGGTAGTTCATCTGTACCGTACCCAACGACTGGTACACCTTTTGTTTCAAGATATTCTAAAGTTAAACCAATATCTAAAATAGACTTAGCACCCGCACAAATTACAGCAACATTTGTTTGCGCTAATTCTTCTAAATCTGCTGAAATATCCATTGTTGTTTCAGCACCACGGTGTACGCCACCGATACCGCCAGTTACAAAAATTTCAATACCAGCTAGCTCCGCACAAATCATTGTTGCAGCTACAGTTGTCGCTCCTAATTTTTTTGATGCTAAAAGGTAGCCTAAGTCACGACGAGATGCTTTTGCTACATCTTGTGCATTACCGAACATTTCAAGTTCTTCATCTGATAAACCAATTTTGATTTTACCATCGATTAATGCAATAGTTGCTGGTACTCCACCATTATCTCGAACAATTTGTTCCACTTCACGTGCTGTTTGTACATTTTGTGGATATGGCATTCCGTGAGAAATAATTGTTGATTCTAATGCTACGATTGGTAAGCCTTTTGCTTGTCCTGCTTTTACTTCTTCTGATAATACGATGAATTCTTTCATGTTGTTATTCCTCCATTTCACTATTTAACAAATCAACTGATAACTCAGGTCTTACTGTATATGGGGATGCAAGCGTATTTTTGGCATTCGTTAAGCCTGCATCAATACATGTTGCAACGGATTGCCCAGTAAGCCAGCTGTGGATTACAGCACTGACAAAGGCGTCTCCTGCACCTGTTACATCTTCAATTTTTTCTATAGCTTTAGCTGCGAAATGACATGGCTTCGTTGTAGTGGAAGCTGCATACACACCCTTGCTACCCCCTGTAATAATTACATGTTCAGCACCTAATGTAAGAAGTTGCTGTAAAGCTTTTTCATATTGCGCAGAGTTTTCGATTTTATGACCAACAATCGTCTCTGCTTCATCTGTGTTACAAATAAACCATGTTACACCTTGCAACGTATCCGGTAATCGATTCATTTTTGGAGAAGATACCGGTACGATGACAAACGGAATGTCACGGGCAATTGCAACCTGCTGTATGTAAGCCACTGTTTCCTTTGGACAGTTTAAGTCCATAATAAAGCAGCCCGCATTCATCAGCATTGCCTCATGTTTTTTTAGCAAACTTGGCAATAAAAGATCATATACTTCCATATTTGCTACTGCTAATGCTAGCTCGCCCTGCTCATCCATAACCGCAGTATAGGAACCAGTCGAAGCGGCAGGTAGCTGCTCCACATAACGTAAATTCATAAATGGCTCTGAAGCTTCTTTGATCACTTGCCAATCAGCATCTTTGCCGGCAGTAGTCAGCAATGTTACTTGATGATTTAATCTGCCTAAGTTTTCAGCAATGTTTCGTCCAACACCACCTACACTAAATGAAGAGCTAGCAGGATTGGATGTACCGAATTGGACATTCCCCTTTACATGAAATTTTCGGTCAAGATTGGCTCCACCGATACAAATAATTTCATTTTCCTCTGGCAAAATATAAGCACGACCTACAATTTTCCCCTGCTTCGTTAAGCTCGACACTAAATTAGCAAGGACTGGTCGAGACAGATTCATCTTATCTGCCATCTCTTGCTGAGACATAAACGGATTCTGGCGAATTAATGCAAGGACCGCCTGTTCTCTTTCATTCATAGCATCACCTTTTGTTATATTTGTTTATATTATAAACTTTTGTTTAGTCGATGTCAAAAAGATTTTATACAAAAAAGTTGAAGCCGATATGATATTGGCTTCAACTTCATGTTGTGATAACTATTGCTTCAATGAAATTAAGGTGTCGTATTAAATGCAAATGTTTTTTGCGCGAAAGCGAAGCGGCGCAATTTCAGGTTTTTGCGGCGTTCCTTGCTTGGTTAGCGGCGTAATTTTATGTTTTGGCGGCGTTCGTCCTTTGGTTAGCGGCGAAACTCACACTTTTAGCGGCGAATACCAATATAAGTTGGACAATTGTTTTCTGTACGAAAGCGCAGCGTTAACGAAGCGGCAGCAACAATATTTTTCTCTGCGAAAGCGAAGCGACAGCGACAACAAAATCGGAGGAACGGCTCGATGCTCCAAAATGCCGATCGTTGATAAAATTTCGAGAACCGACGATAGCATCAAGAATCGCACCCACAGGAAAGCAAGTAACCTAGTTATCAAGTATTGGCTTGATGAGGTGTTTGTTTTTTTACGATGATGACAAATAAACTTGCCAATGCACAGAACATCCCTGCAACGAAAAAGGCCCAAGTATATGAATTGAAAAACTTATAGATAAGGCCTCCACCATAAGCAGCAACTGCAGCTCCTGCCTGATGAGATGCGAAAATCCACCCATAAATAATGTTACTTTTATTTGCACCAAAAATTTGTCTAGAAATACTAATCGTTGGAGGTACTGTAGCAATCCAATCTAATCCATAAAATATTGTAAAGATTGTCAGTAAAGTGAGCGACCCTTGCATTAATCCATACGGGAGTAAAAGCAAAGACGCTCCTCTTAAAAGGTAATACCAAAACAATAACCATCGATTATCAAATCGATCAGACAACCATCCTGATAAAGTGGTGCCAACGAGATTAAACACTCCCATAAAAGATAGAAAGGATGCAGCGGTTACTAAAGGCACACCAAAGCTAATACAGTAAGAAACGAAATGAGTACCAACTAACCCACTCGTTGAAAGTCCACAAATAAAAAAACTTCCCGCTAGTAACCAAAATTCTTTCTTCTTTATAGCTTCAAATAAACCGTTAAAAGCAATACTAATCGGATTTTTCTTATGATTCTCTTGTTGCATTTCTAGATCTTCTTCCATCCCATATGGAAGAATTCCAATATCCTGTGGTTTATTTTTAATAAATATAGAAATAGTGATGAACATAACAATACTTAGAATGAGAATTAATCCAATCGCCCATCGCCAAGAATAATGTTCAATAATAATTGCCAATAAAGGTAAGAGAATTAACTGCCCTGTTGCTGTACTCGCCGTTAAAATCCCTACTGCCAGCCCTCTGCTTTTCACAAACCAATGATTGGCTACATAAGGACTTAACACAGTTAAAAAGAGACTCGCTCCTAAGCCAATAATACAGCCCCATATAATAATTAATTGCCATGACTGTGTCATGAAAAGCGTAAACATCATGCCTATGAATAATGTAGCCATCGCACCTAGCATCATTTTCTTTAATCCAACTATTTCTAGTAATGCCGCCATAAACGGGCCAGAAAAACCATATAAAAATAGACTCACTGCAAACGCTAATGCAATTAAAGATCGATCCCAATTAAATTCTTTTTCAAAGGAATCTATAAAAACTCCTGATGATGACATTGTAATCCCTGCAACAATAATTGAGAAAAAGGTTACGACTAAAATAAACCAGCTATAATGAATACGCTTCATCTTGACACCTTCATTTCTTGAAATGATTTTTTGAAATACTCCTTAATGAAAATGATTACAGTTCAATATATGTATATGCATATATTACTGGGGTAAATACCTTTTAAAAACATGTATATACATATATAATCTTAGTAATCGCTTTTATTACTGTCAAGGAACATTTTCCAGATTAACAAAATGATTCAATAAGGCTAATATAATATTGAACCAACTCGAAAAGGAGTAAGGAGCAATGAAGAATATAGATTACACACAAATATGTGTATGTGCAAACCTTCGAAAAAAAACACGAGTCGTGACACAACTGTATGATAAATTACTACAGCCCACTGGCTTAAAAGTTACACAATACTCCATGCTAGCAAATATCGATTATCAACAATCAGTTTCCATAAGTCGACTAGGTGAAATTTTGCTGCTCGATCAAACAACAATTACTCGTAATATTAACTTGTTAAAGCAGAATGGCTATGTAGATTTAACGAGAGATCCGCAAGATGCTCGAGCAAAGGTCATTACACTAACAAATAAAGGGGTCGAAAAATTAAACGAGGCTGCTCCAATTTGGCAAGATATCCAAGAAAGAATTATCAATGATATTGGCTTAGAGAAATACGAGGATTTTTATGAAACATTGAAAACTATTCAAAAAATAATTCAATCTTATGATGAAGAATAAATAAACGAACCTAAACAAAAGAATCCATTTTGAAAATGATTGATCAAAATGGATTCTGCATGTTGACTATGTCAATTAAATTAAGGTGTCAATTAAGTATAGCTCTTCGGCAAAATGAGGGGTTGATTTCCGTTCCGGCTAGGCGCTTTCCTAGGGGCGTCCGATGAGCCGCTTGGGCCAACACGATGTTGGTCACGAAGGCGTTATCACAGGATGTGATGTTTTTAGCCTTCGTTCCTCTGCCTGCTCGCTCCAGGGTCTCATCTGTAACGCTGATCCCCGAGGAGTCGCCTAGCCTCCACTCCAATCAACTTATTCACATAGCATACATCTTCTGCGATGTTATAAATCTATTCTGTTCGATTATATGATGAGTAGTAATTCCTAGCATAATTCCCCTTTTGACAAGATGATTGCTTTCCCACCTACCATAACTCTTGGATTATTTTTATTTATTAATTTTGTAATGATGTTAGAAGGTCTGCCCATACTATGCCCTTGCAGGAACGAGTACTCTTGATTATATTCATTTAGAATGATGTTATGAAAAAGATAATAGGTTAGCGCCCCATTTGAAGTACCTGTTGCAGCTTCCTCATCAATACCATAGAGTGGACAAAAGTTTCTACTCTCTGCTATCCCTTCCTTTGTGTCGAGCGTAAATGCATGAACGCCCCCCACTTTATTGACTTTTGTATATTCAGCAAGTGCCTTAAAATCAGGGTTTAAAGCATACAAATCATCCTTTGTTTTTATCGGAAGCATTATATCCCAAAGACCCGTACTTGCAGCTCGAGGCACTAAATTGTAATTTATATCTCCTATTTGGGCATTTATCAATTTTAAAAAGGTCAGACAAACTATCATAATCGTCGAATATTTTTCCTAACTGAGGTTCAGCTTGCTCCATCATGATAAATGATTGATTCACTTCAACAGCAAGTGTGCCGGCGAGTGTTTTTCATAAAATATGTATTATTATCTTCAATAGCACAACTGTCTAATAATGCCTGGAACGATGCAATAGTAGCATGTCCACAAAGTTCAACCTGTGCAGTCGGAGTAAAAAATTTTATGTCAAAATTTTTATTGTCTATTTTTTTAATAAATGCTGTTTCTGAAAAACGAACTTCTGTAGCAAATTTCTGCATAAACTCTTCATCTAAATTTTCATGAATCACTACACCTGCTGGATTACCGCCAAATTTTGTTTCAGTAAAAGCATCAATTACATAATAGGACAAAGCCCACTCTCCCTAACTTCTAAATTTAAAATGTTTGTAATACTTACTATATCGATTAGTCTCTTTATAAATGAAAAAACGCCACAAAAATGTGACGCTTTCCATCGACTCTTCTGCAAAATGAGTGGTTGATTTCCGTTCTGGACGAGAGATTTCCTGGGCATCCAGTCTCCACTACAATCAACCAATTCATTTAGCAAGTACCAATCATTTATTAATATTGAATAAGTGTTTTTATGTTTATGTCGCCAAGTTTTGCACGACCGTTTAGCTCTGTTAACTCGATAAGGAATGCACAGCCAACAACTTGACCACCTAATTGTTCAATTAAACGTACAGTCGCTTCAACTGTACCACCTGTCGCAAGTAAATCATCACAGATTAATACTTTTTGACCTGGTTTAATTGCATCTTTGTGCATTGTAAGCGTATCTTTACCGTACTCAAGCCCGTAATCAGCACTTATCACTTCACGTGGTAATTTTCCTGGTTTACGAACAGGCGCAAAACCAATTTCAAGCGCATATGCAACTGGACATCCGATAATGAAGCCTCGAGCCTCAGGACCTACTATAATTTCAGCACCTAATTCTTTTGCGTAACTTACGATTTGATCCGTTGCATATTTGTATGCAGGACCGTTATCCATAATTGTTGTAATATCTTTGAAGCTGATGCCCTCTTTCGGCCAGTTTTCAACCGTTGTTACGTATTGCTTTAAATCCATGTTATTGTTCCTCCTACGAAACTTTTTCGTATATTAATGTAATCGTTCATCAAACCATTGTTTTAATTCTATATAAGGGGCATATACAAGCTTTTGCTCCATTTCAATCTGTTCTGAACGCTGTTTGTAAGACGGTGCCTCTGTAAGTGCCTGTTTTGGTGCAATCACGTTGACAGTCGTCAGTCCACTCTCCATTTTAACAAAACCAAGCTCAAAAAACACCTGTGTCATAAATTTTAATGCATCTAATGGCCAACCTGTATGCTTTGCTAATTCAGCCAAATGCATATTCAGTGGAAAAGCAGGGCGATTTTTTAAAAACTTATAATACCAGGAAAATTGCTCACGCGTAGGCAATCCATTGAAATACTGTGAATCAGGCATGTAAAAGTGTGCATAAATACGGGAAGATGCTGTTTTTTGTAATACATTTTCTAACATTTGAACATTTTGTGGCAAATCTAATAGCACGATATAATTGCTTTGTTTTACATTTGAAAGCGTAGGATCCACTGCTAGGATCGGTACACCAATTAGTGATTGGTAATAGGTCACCGTCTCTGAACGGAAGGCGATGAATGTTGCCTCCTCTTTTGGGACCGTATTTAACCAGCGTGATGTTTGCCGTATACCACGAATATCAAATAATTGCCATTCAGTAGTTTGGACATCTTCTATCATAAATTGTGCTTTTTTACGTCCCTGCCACTCGTTAATTTGTAAATCCCCAGTAAACGATACTTTTATTCCATATGTTAGCTCGTCGTGTAAATGTCCTTTATTGAAACCGACACTATCCAATTTTTCATAGCCATCCGTCAATTCCATTTTTATATGATTTTCTGCTGCCCCAATTTTCCGCATGGAGGATATTTCTACATCTTCGAGCACATAAACAGGCTTTGGAAAATCCGTACCATATGGACCAAGCGTTGAAATTTCTTCAATCGCATCTGCTGAAATTTCATCCATTTTTAATGGGATATCAATATTGAGTACTGGTGTTAATTGTTCTTCTGATAAACAAGCTTTTGCTTGAGTATCTAAGCGTGATCTTAATTCATCCACATGCTCAATGGATAATGTCATCCCCGCTGCCATAGGATGCCCACCAAAATGAGGTAATATATCTCGATTCTTCGCTAGTTCATTATACAAATGGAAGCCTTCAATACTACGAGCTGAGCCTTTAGCTGTTCCTTTTTCATAGTCTAATGAAAGTACAATTGTTGGACGATAATAAAGCTCGACAAGACGAGATGCGACAATCCCTACGACTCCAGCATTCCAGCCTTCTCCAGCAATAACTAAAACGAGTGAATCCCCGATTTTTTTATCTGATTCAATGAGAGCAATGGCCTCATCTGTAATACTCTTTACAATATCTTTGCGCTCACTATTACATGTATTAAGCTGTTTCGCCAATGCTGTTGCCTTAGCATTATCCTCAGCCATTAATAGCTCTACACCTGGTGCCGCTTCTCCAAGTCGACCAACTGCATTTAAGCGCGGTCCAAAGTAAAAACCGATTGTTTCTTCACTGATTTTGGCTTGCTCTGCACTTGCTACTTCACACATCGCTTGTACCCAAGGGCTGAGTGAAATACGCATTTCTTCTATTCCTCGTTTTACTAGGTAGCGGTTTTCATCAACTAACGGAACTAAATCTGCTACTGTTCCGACAGCAACATATTCAATTAAATGCGTTGGCAGTTCCCCGTATAGAGCATGAGCTAACTTAAACGCTACACCCACACCTGCTAGCTCACCAAATGGATAATGCCCTTCTGGTATACGAGGATGTAAAATAATATCTGCCGGTGGTAATTCATCACCTGGTTCATGATGATCTGTGACGATAACATCCATCCCCAGTTCCTTCGCGATACGAATCGGTTCAATGCCTGAAATACCATTATCAACTGTAATAATTAGCTGAACACCCTCGTCATGTGCTTCACGAAATAGTGCTTCATGCGGTCCATAGCCGTGAATAAAACGATTCGGTATTTTAAACGACACATCGGCACCGAGATCAAGTAACACATTGAGCATGACCGTCGTGCTAGTGACACCATATAGTGATAGGTAAACCTTTGAAATTATCTCCAGCTTTTCCCCCACTTCACACCGTGCGTGAGACTTTCACCTCACACGGCGTTCCATCGAAAACATTCAAAACTTTTGTAATCTACATAACTCAACATAATTCACGTATTTCTTGATTATGCTCTAATTGTCCAAATTAGATTGTTATTGTTTCTAGCTCTAGTTTCTTTCTTAGCGTATTTAACTTATTTAACATCTTTGTATTCGTTATTAAAATTTTGTGCTTCGAAATTACTTCTTCATCATTTGCATGTATCAGAATGTGGATATCTTTATCAACTAAGCAGAGGTTCTTATATTCGTCAGTACCACCTTGCAATCGTGGTACTTTATGATGACAGTGTACCATCATCGGATTTAATTCATTACCAGTAACATGGCATTTCCCTCTTTGTGCACAATATAATGCAATACGATTATCATTGTATTCTACACTTCTTTGCGGAATCGGATGTTCCATTAAGAAACGAAGAGAGCCTATATCAATCGTAGAGAGATTTTTATGAATTTCTTCTCTACCTTGTTTCGTATAGGCATTTACCACATTCCGTTTCATCATCGGGCTTTTGTGTTTAATGTACCCAATTGGTAGAAACGGTGCTTTAGAGATAAATCGAATCTGTTTGCTTTTTCCATATTCCTTTTTAATGAAATCCGATGTAATAACACCTGTTTTCTTGATTCGCCGTTTCATTCGATGGTCTTTTAAACATGCATTTACTTCATATGCAATGTTACCCATATCCTCGGCTATCATGGTGGCAATACGGAAATATTGATGAAGTCCTATTACAGTTGAGTTGTAAAACGCAATTTTTCTTGCTTGGTCGTTTGAACCGCTATCATAACGGATACCATTAATAATTTCTTTAAGGTTATCTTTAGTGCGATTTACAGCTTTGTCGCACATATGACTTTTAACGATCCATCTGTTACCTTTTGGAACTAACTTCATTTTGATTCCCAGAAATTCCGAATAGTCCTTTTTAAGATTCACAATTTTTGATTTTTCTTCGCTAATTTCTAAGCCAAGTCTATCTTTCAGCCATTTTTGGACTGCAATAAATAACCTTTTCGCATGATTTGGATTACTACAGAATATTTTAAAATCATCTGCATATCGGACAATGTAACATTCCTTTAATCGGGTTTTCTTTAGATGGTAATACTGATTTCCTTTATCTATTGAATTCCCTCTATCTTTTCGGATAGTTATTTTATCCTCACAAATCGGAATAGTTTCCCATTGGCTTTCAATCCATCTATCCAATTCATTGAGAACAATGTTAGAAAGTAAGGGAGAGAGAATTCCTCCTTGTGGTGTACCTTTTTCATTTTCAATGATTTGTCCATTTGGCATTTTGATTTTGGCTTTTAGCATTTTTGAAATAATCGTGAGTAAATTTTTGTCCTTGATTCCCATTGTCCACATTTGTTTTAATAACTTTGCATGTGAAACGTTATCGAAAAAGCCTTTAATGTCAATGTCAATTACATAAGACATTTTTGATTTTTGTATGAGTCGATAACTTTGAGCAATTGCATTTTCTACGGAACGGTTTGGTCTAAATCCGTGACTCCTACCTGAGAATTTCGCCTCTACTATTGGTTCAAGAACTTGTAAAATACATTGCTGGACTATCCTGTCCCATATTGCTGGAATTCCTAGTGGTCTTGTTTTTCCATTAGGTTTTGGTATATCAACTCGTCTTACTGCTTTAGGTTTATAATCTCTTAATTTATTTCTGACATAGAAGATAAATTGCTCCTCCGGAAGCTTCGATACATGTTCGATTGTTCGTCCATCTACACCCGCTGTTTTACTGCCAGTATTTTTCTTAATATTACGATACGCTAATTTAATGTTTTCAGGCGAACTAATAATGCCCATTAAGTTTTTAAAACTACAACCTTTTGAACTTTGGTCATACAGCATATCAAATGTTGCTTGCATACTGTAATATTCCGCATTTCTTAATTTGGACTTTTTAACATGTTTTGCGATTCGTGAATTTGCCACAGACATCAACCCCTTTCTCAAGTGGTGATTCTATTAGTCATACTCGAATCTGTGATTTGTTATGCATTTATAAGTCTTTGAAAGTTCCGACTAGAGCCTATCCCTCCACCATTTATTATCATGGTTTCAAAGGTACTATGACTCCACTCTCACGGAAAGTTAATCGATTTTAATAGGTTATACCCTTTATATCGAACTGTTTCATAGGTAGGCTAATACCTCCACATCTTCCGCTTTCCACGTTCCAATTTCTCTATCCTTCCATATATCCTTAGGTTTCTCCTATAGTCCTGTATGCTTGAGCTTGCCTGTAACAAGCTATGGGTTTTCATAACGCCAGATTTTTACTCACCCACACATACGATGGCACTGCCACCCATTGCATTTCTACAATGTCTACGTCTAGACCTGTACATTCAGAGATTCGTCAGTGCTAATATAGCACATTCTAACCATAGATACTTTATGGACTCCCGGCATATAGGATACACCATCTACCTCTAGACAGCTTTCGTGGCTTACTGTGAATATTTTTAGTTTTTCACATCGTAAACTTACGGTATCTCTCTGCCGACTTCACCGAGCTTCATACTTTGCTACTTAACCTTAGCAAAAGCATGTCGGAGTATCAGAGTAGGCGTTTCAAGGCGTTACCCTCTCATTCCACCTATCAAGAAATCAGTTCTCCTAGGGAAATTATGCGACTCCCTAGTGTCTAAGCTTTTCACTTAGAAACGTGTCGCACCCGCGTCATAATCGCCATATACTAGGACTTTCTCTCCGTTTTCAAGCGCTTGTTCAATACGCGCTACAGCTTCTGCCATACCATGCATTAAAAACGGGTCATGAATACTTGCTTCTGTCATATTTAATAAGCTCTCTGCATCAGCAGTTGTTCCGCAACCTCGTGCTGCTAAAATTTTTGCTGCAATCGCAGAAAGTTGTAGGTCATTTTGTAATGTTTGGACAAGCGTAGCGTCTGGGCGCTCTACCTGCCATCTCTTTTTCGATAGAATCATCTTTTCACTTCCTCACGAAAGCTATTATACCGAAAATCTAGCCTATCCGCACTATTTGTCAGAATGATAGTTTTATCCATCAGATCGTCAATTCAATCCGTCGGTTTTACTAAACTACCCGAAGAATAGAAGTCAGAGCGACGGATAGAAGAGCCGAAGCCGTGGATAGAACCTTCAGAGTCGTGAATAGAACAGCCGAAGTCGTGGATAGAACCGTCAGAGTCATGGATAGAACAGCCGAAGTCGTGGATAGAACCGTCAGAGTCATGGATAGAACAGCCGAAGTCGTGGATAGAACCGTCAGAGTCATGGATAGAAGAGCCGAAGTCGTGGATAGAACCGTCAAAGCCTTGGATACCAGTGTCAAAAGAAAAAAGCCTACTCCGTTAAAGAGTAGACTTCTGAAGCACACCTTTTGAAGCAGAAACTAATGCCTCAATCTTCTCCAAATTACCTTCATGCAATGCTGTCACGATTGCACTACCAACGATTACACCATCACTAAGTGCCCCCATGCTTACCACTTGCTCGGGAGTTGAAATTCCAAAGCCAGCTAGTACTGGTATTTGGCTTGCTTCACGTAAGTGAGCAAAATGATCATTTAAATCATTAGCAAAGCTTGCGCGAGCCCCTGTGATTCCATTGACTGTCACAGCATAGACAAAACCTTGACTGGCCGCCGCGATACGTGCAATTCGCTCTGGTGGACTAGTTAACGAGACAAGCTGGACGATGTCGATACCATGAGGATTTAATGTGTCACGTAAAACGGCACTTTCTTCAAGTGGTACATCAGGAACGATTAACCCTTTAACGCCCCCTGCCACACAATCGTTAGCAAAAGCCTCTAACCCATAAGCTAAAACAGGATTAAAATAAGTCATAACAACTAACGGAACTTGAATGTCTTCTTTAAATGATGCTAATGCTTCTAGCACTTTACGTAATGTCACACCTTCTGCTAAAGCCCGTTCACCTGCTTGCTCGATCGTCGGCCCATCCGCTACAGGATCCGTGAACGGTATACCCACTTCAATTGCTGTTACCCCCATTTGCTGTAGCTTTAGGATCGTTGGCTTCAAAGTTTCTAGACCCCCATCGCCCGCCATAATATATGGTATAAATGCTTTATTACCAGCGATTTTCGTTTGTTCAATTGCCTGCTGAAGTGTTGTCATTACATATCTCCTCCTAATACTTTACGAACAGTATGAACATCTTTATCTCCTCGGCCGGATAAACACACAACAATGATGTCATCTGTAGACATTGTCTTCGCGAGTTTTGCTGTATAGGCAATGGCATGAGAGCTTTCTAGTGCTGGTAGTATACCTTCTGTTCTACTTAGTAACTGT
The DNA here is from genome assembly GCF_041262405.1 of Lysinibacillus sp. RC79. Taxonomy (NCBI): domain Bacteria; kingdom Bacillati; phylum Bacillota; class Bacilli; order Caryophanales; family Bacillaceae; genus Lysinibacillus; species Lysinibacillus sp. RC79. The sequence goes on along the minus strand of NZ_JBGCCD010000001.1, from coordinate 299,768 downwards.
AAGCCCTCAAGTGCTTCATTATCTGTAATCGAATCAAATTTAACACGCCCTATATCATGTAAATAACAATGCTCTGGCCCCTTCCCTGGATAATCTAGACCAGCTGAAATAGAATGTGCTTCTTGCACGAAGCCATTTTCATCTTGTAATAAATACATGTATGCACCGTGTAAAACTCCTAGCTGTCCACCGGCAATTGCTGCTGCATGCTTTCCTGTCTCAATGCCACTACCCGCTGCCTCTACTCCGTATAGCGCTACAGTTTCATCATCGACAAAAGGATGGAACATACCGATTGCATTACTACCACCACCTATACAGGCAACTACTGCATCTGGTAAACGGCCTTCCTTAGCTAAAATCTGCTCTCTAGTTTCAACACCAATTACACGCTGAAAATCCCTTACGATTTTCGGGAATGGATGTGGTCCTAAAGCTGAGCCTAAAATATAATGAGTATCCTCAACATTTGTCACCCAGTAGCGCAGTGCTGCATTAACAGCATCCTTTAATGTTTTTGAACCTGTTTCTACAGACTCCACTTTTGTACCGAGTAACTCCATGCGAAACACATTTAACTGTTGACGTTTTATATCCTCTGCCCCCATAAAGACTACACATTCAAGGTTCAATAATGCGCATGCAGTTGCCGTGGCCACTCCATGTTGCCCTGCACCTGTTTCTGCCACAATATTCTTTTTACCCATTCGTTTTGCAAGAAGTGCTTGACCAATCGCATTATTAATCTTATGGGCTCCAGTGTGATTTAAATCTTCACGCTTTAAATAAACCTTCGCGCCTCCTAGCACCTTTGTTAAATTTTCTGCGTAATACAACGGCGTCTCACGACCGACATATTGTTGTAAATAATAGGCCAGTTCCTCAGTAAATGTTTGATCATTCATTGCCTCATCATAGGCCGTTTCTAATTCCAACAAAGCTGTCATTAATGTTTCCGGAACAAATTGTCCACCAAATTTTCCGTAACGCCCTTCCTTCGTAGGTACACTATTTGCAATTGAATTCGCCATTATGCTCTCCCCTTCTTTACTGCCTGTATAAATGCGGTTATTTTTGCTATGTCTTTTACACCGTCTGTCTCCACACCACTCGATACATCTACCATAAATGGCGATACAAGCGACACCGCTTCTTCAATATTTTCAGCTTGTAAACCACCTGCTAAAATTAACTTTTCTCGCGGAATTCCTACCATCTCTAGAAGGGTCCAATCAAACGTGTGACCACTTCCTCCTTTAAAATCTGTCCCTGGTGCATCAAATAAGTAATAGTCTACATCATAGTTAGCAGCAGCCTGAACATCTTCAGCACCTCTTACGGACAAAGCTTTAATTGCTGGATAGCCTTGCTGACGAATAAATTCTGGAGTTTCGTCTCCATGGTACTGCACATAATCTAATGGCACGCTTTCTATCGCTGTGCGTAATTCCTCCGCGCCTGGATTGACAAAAACACCGATTTTCAAAACGCCCTCTGGCACATGTTTGGCTAGTTGCTGTGCCTGTTCAACCGTCACTCGTCGTTTACTTGGTGCAAAGACAAAACCAATGGCATCCGCTCCTGCCTCTACTGCTGCCTGCACATGCTGTTGTTCCTTTAGTCCACAAATTTTCACCTTCGTCATACAGATGCCCCCACCTTATTGACCTGTAAACTTTTTAGAGCAGTACCTGCATCACCACTGCGCATTAATGACTCACCTACAAGAACGCCACTAGCTCCCATGACCGCCACCGCTTTAGCGTCTTCTTGCGTCCAAATCCCACTTTCACTTATTAATACTTTCTCTTCTTCGAACGGAAAAGCTTCAGCAATTTCACGTGTACGTTCTAAGCTCACTTCAAAGGTACGTAAATCGCGGTTATTGACGCCAATTAGTTTGGCACCAACTGCAATAGCACGTTCAAGCTCCTCAAGATCATGCACCTCAACTAATACTTCTAAATTTAAGCTTGTTGCATAGCTATACAAGTCACGTAATGCCTCATCTGTTAACGCGGCTACAATTAGCAAAATGATAGATGCACCTGATGCCTTTGCAAATCGGATTTGCACACGATCGATCATAAAATCTTTACAAAGAAGTGGCGTTTGTACAGCATTTGCAACTGCGGCTAAATCATCAAAAGAGCCTTTAAAAAACTCTTTATCTGTTAAAACAGAAATGGCCGCTGCTCCAGCTTCTGCATAAGTTTTTGCCTGCGCAACTGGATCTGCCCCTTCTGCGATTAGCCCCTTCGAGGGGGAAGCACGCTTCATTTCAGAAATAACCTGTAATGTTTCAGCTTTTCTCAATTGCTCAAATAATGATGGACGCAGCTTTTCTGTAAAATTAGCTAACGGGTCGGGCTGTTCAAGTAAAGCACTAACTTCTAGCTTTTTTTGTTCGAGAATTTTATTTAAGATATTCATTGTCGGACCTCCACTTCTTTAATATGCTCACTATAAGCAACGACTGCCTCTAATTTTTGAAGGGCACGCCCGCTAAAAATACTATCCTTCGCCATTTCTACACCTTCTTTAACGGTTTCAGCAATTCCATAGCTGAACAACCCAATACCAGCATTCAATAAAACTGTGTCAAAGTAAGCATTTTGTTCACCAGCTAATAATTTACGCATAATCGCAGCGTTTTCATCTGCATTACCTCCACGAATGGCCTCTAATGGGGCATAGCGAAGACCCGCATCCTCTGCAGTTAATGAAAATGGAATTAAGTCCCCCTTATCTACTAGGACAAAAGTATTTTGACCAGCTAATGACGCCTCATCCAAACCTAGTGGCCCAGAAACGACCATTGCTCGTTCACGCCCGAGCATTTGTAATACGGAAGCATACTCCATGACAAAATTAGGACGGTTAATACCTGTAAATTGCATCGATAAAGGCACTGGATTCGTAAGTGGACCGACAAGATTAAAAATAGTTGGCTTGCCTAGTGCCCGACGTACCTCGCCAATCCGCTTTAATTTCGGATGGACATTTGGAGCATATAAAAAGGCTATTCCTTCTTTCTCTAACAGATCAACAGTTTGTTCAATGGAAATATTCGTATGAATACCGAGTGCTTCTAAAACATCCGAGCTTCCTGATGCCGAAGAAATTTTACGATTGCCGTGCTTCGCCATTTTGACCCCTGCCCCTGCTAATACAAAAGCGCAAGTTGTACTTATATTAAATGTATTAAGACCATCCCCTCCAGTACCGCAATTATCCATATAGACACCTGCTTTGGCTGGTACGTCTAATGCAAAGGAACGCATAATTGTGGCTAATGCCGCTACTTCATGTGCTGTTTCACCTTTGACAGATAGTGCCGTTAAAAAGCTTGCGATTTCTTCCTTCGGTGTGTCATCTTGGAACATCCATTTTGCTGCCAGTAGCATTTCCTCATACATTAAATGCTCTCGTTGTTGAACTTTTTGACGAATACCTTCCATTAGTGTTGACCTCCTTCTTTTTCAAGTAGCTGTAAAAATTCCTGTTCGTCTTTTTCTACCTGTTTTAATACTTCTTTGACGTTTGTGTATTTGGTCACCGTTACAGTTGATTGCATATGCATCGTTTCATTTTCTATAACAATGGATTTTCCTGTTAAAGCAAAATCAAGATGACCGTTAAAACCAATAAATCCAAGAGCTCCTCCAAAAATCCCTGAAGTTTGACTAGATTTTTCTAAATAGTCTTTTGCCTGATCCTTTGGAATACCTATTGATGCAAAGGGTGGTAACGTTGCAGCTAATACATCAAGTGCATGAAGCATCGGTAATATTTGCCCTTCAACTCTCGATGTCATGTGTAATGCATGCTTTGAACGCTCAATTCTCATCGCCTCAATGACTTGAATGGAATCTCGGAAGCACACAGACTGTAACTCTTGTCGCACGGCAGAAACAAGTACAGCATGTGACTTTCTAATATTTGTGTTTTCATAGAGCTTTCGTTCATGTTCTAAGTCTTGACCTTTTGTGGAACCTCTAGGATATGTCCCCTCTGTTGGTGTCGCAATCACACGCTCACCTTGTACTCGAATTAGGCTTTCAGGAGATGTTCCTAAAACAACATGATCCTCAAACTCTACATAATACATATACGGAGCAGGATGTTTTTTACGTAATTGACGATATAAAGCGAAAGCATCTCCTTGTAAATTTGCTAAAAAACGCTTTGATAGGACGACTCTTGTCATATCTTCATCTAAAGTAGCTTTGCTAGAAGTAAGGGATGTTGCAAATTGTTCATTCGTAATCGATTCAAAAGGTTCATAGCTACAAGTTGTATCCTCATCCTCTCTACCTTTTAAAAGCTGCTCTGCTAACTCTTCTAAATTTGGTTCTTTTTTTTCTGCATCAATATTTGTATGAATCAAAGTAACTTCATCTGTTACATGATCAAACACAATGACAGTCTCATACACGTGGAAATGCACATCTGGTAGCTGTACTTTATCCTGAGCAGTCGATAGTATCGTTGTTGCATCATGACCAACATAGCCAACAGCTCCGCCCGAAAACGGGAATTGTGTCGTATTGGAGATACGTGGCATTAGTCTTTTCAGTAAAACAAACAGATCGCCCTTATGTGTATATGTGTTTCCAGTCTTATATGAGTATTCCTGAATTTCATCTCCAAAGCCTTTATACGTTTTTCTCGGATTTGCACCGATAAAAGAAAAACGTCCTGCTCCCTCATGCTGTGCTGAACTTTCAAGCAAAAATTTACGGTTCCCTTGCAGGCGTCTAAAAATTAAAATCGGTGTTAAAGAATCAGCATTAATAGTTTTCATTTTTGTTCTTGAACTCGTCGATTGCATAATTACCAAGCTCCTTTTCCTAAAAATTCACTACCGTCTAACTTACAAATGTTTAGCTGCTGAATCGGTTCTTGTTGAAAAAAGGATCATCATCAAAGCGTAGGGTTGATTTCCGTTCCGGCTGGGCGCTTTCCTGGGGGCGTTCGATGAGCCGCTTTTGTTGTTGTTGCTGTCGCTGCGCTTTCGCACAGATAAAACCCTATTGCTGACGCTTCGCTTTCGCACAGACAAAACCCAGTTGCTGCCGCTACGTTAGCACTACGCTTTCGCACAGAAGACATCCGCTTCGCTGCAGGGTCTCGGGCCAACAGATGTTTTTTGCGCGAAAGCGAAGCGGCAGCAGCACCGATGTTGGTCACGAAGGCGTTATCACAGGACGTGATGCTCTTAGCCTTCGTTTCTCTATCGCTAATCCCCGAGGAGTCGCCCAGCCTCCACTACAATCAACTTATATGCATGGTGTACGTTTTAACATAATGTCGCCCCTAATTTCCGAAGATGGACAAAAATTTATTAGAAATCATTGGAATTTTACCAAAGCCTGGTGTTGATTTCCGTTCCAACTGGGTGCTTTCCTGGGGGCGTCGGGGCAACAAATGGTTTCTGTGCGAAAGCGAAGCATTCATCCCCCTGCACATAAAAACAACAAAAAAAGTCCTCTGCAAATAGGATTTTTCCTAATTGCAGAGGACGATCATGACCGCGTTGCCACCTCATATTAGAGCATATTTGCTCTCCCTTATGTGCTTGGCCTTAGTTCGCCAGTTAAATTGACGTATCTTTTATCTAAGTTGAAGCACCCCCCTATAACGTGGGGAATCCGTTCGCTATTAATAATTAGCGACTCTCATAAGTCCATTCACATAAGCTACAAATCAGTTTGCACCATCCACTGACTCTCTAAATTGCACACTTATGCTACTACTCTTATTCAACAATTTCTCAGCTATTCTCATCTAAACTCAGCTCATCTGTTCTAAGGCTGACCTCGCTCCCGAGACCAACTACCTTGTATCGAACAAAAAAGTTAGCCTTATTCTATTCCAAACCACAAGAATTGTCAATCAATTCAGAGAAAAAGAAAAATGTTGAAAGAAATTTTGAAATTATATCAAAGGGAAAAATGACCCTAAATATACCGGGAAAAGGAAAACAAACTACCTACTTTTGAGTATTTATCATGTATTGACCTCGTAAAAATATCAAGTTATAGTAAATCCTGAACATTTATTCTCTAATACATAAAAGAAGGTAGGAACGAATATGTCCGTTCGAAAAAAACTAAATATAGGTTTTATTTCACTCACTTGTTTACTCTTAATATCAAGTATTATTTCATTTTTTCAGTTTAAGTCGGTTGAAGGAGATTTAGTAGAGGTACTTGATCACAGAATCGTGCAAATTCAATTAACAGAGAAAATACAGCAAGAGCTTGCTTCACAAGGGCTCTTTTTGCGTTCCTATATTCTAAATAGTAAGGATGAGACGACAAAATCAAATTTAGAACGTTATAAAAAAATTCTACCAGAGACGATTCAAGAGCTTTCAGGCATTGTTCGTTCCGATTATACAAAAAATATTATGAAGCAAGTAACCGAATTACAGCAAGATTTACTAACAAGTTCTGATAGAGCAGTGCAAGCATTTAATAGTGGAAATACAGATTTAGCTTTATCATACATAAATGGAGAAGTTACAAAAAGCAACAAAGAAATTTATACTCTGACAAATGATTTATTAAATTATCATGACAAACAGTTGCAAAAAGTTAAAGACACTGTTGTCCAAACAGTTGCACGAGCTCTTATTATTTCAATTGTCTTACTTGTTTTAAGTGCAATTGTTGGTTTCTATTTTATGTATTTTGTAAAACGCTACATCACTCAACCTCTTCGTAAAGTCATTGACGCAGCCGATACATTAGCACACGGTGACTTAACGATTGCTCAGCTTGAACATCACTCAAAAGATGAAATTGGTACACTTGCCACAGCAGTGAATGCATTAAAACAGAAGTTATCTGTACTGCTTAAAAATGTTCAGGACAATGCTACACAATTATCTGCTGCTTCTGAAGAACTTTCCGCAAGCACTGTAGAAGTGAAAACAACATCAAGCGACATTTCACATCGAGTACAAGACACGTCAAACCATTTATCTTCATCTGCTAGTGCTTCTCAACAAAGTGCTCTAGCTATGGACGAAACAGCTGCTGGTGTACAACGAATTGCTGAGGCTACTCAAAATTTGCATCACAATGCTATAAGTATGACACAGCTTGCCAATACCGGGGGGAGAACTATTTCAACTGCCAAAGAGCAGATGGATACAATTTCTGAATCAACTACACGAATTGCCAATTTAACACGCAAGCTAAGTAAGCAATCTGAAGAAATCGGGCAAATTACAAAAGTAATTACGGCTATTACTGAACAAACAAATTTACTGGCACTCAATGCTGCCATCGAAGCAGCACGAGCTGGTGAGCATGGCAAAGGCTTCGCGGTTGTAGCAGATGAAGTACGAAAGCTTGCTGAAGAATCTAATCAATCTGCTGGCCAAATTGTTGCCATCACAAATGAAATTCAAACGGATACAAGAAATGTAGCAGCTGCTGTGCATGAAGGATTAGCATCTGTCCAGGATGGTGTAGCAAAAATTCATGAGGCCGGTGATGCATTTGATTCCATTACAGAGTCTGTGCAAGCATTTACTGACCAAATTGAAGATATCTCAGCCACTTCGGAACAAATTTCAGCAAGTGCTGAAGAAGTCGCTGCCTCTGTAACAGAAATTGCAAATGGTGCGAGCATTTCAGCGAGCAACTCACAAATCATTGCTGAAGCAGTAGAAGAGCAAGCTGCAACAATGCAGCAGGTGAATGAGGTAGCTGAGGAATTAAGCGACAACGCGCAGCAACTCCAATCATTACTACTGCAATTTAAACTTTAACTTCTTTCAGCAATGTCTCCCACCGCTATAGTTAGTGAGATAAATGCGGACTTAAGTTACTTTTCAGCGGGTGTCCATACAGCTGAAAGAAGTTAAAGCCTCCGGCGGATGTCACGGAATCGGAAAGGAGTTCTTTGTGCAAGCACAAAGCCGATTCCGGACGCAATTATGCCGAGGCATAATTGATTAAACCAACAAAAAGAATCTGCTGCTTTCCCAAGAAAGCAAGCAGATTCTTTTTTTCATAAAAAAACAGGGAAAGAAATGTTTCCTTTCCCTGTTTTAAAGACTTATGTTAAACAGTAGGCTCGTCAGTACCCCATTGTTTTTTCTCTTTTTTGTGTATTTGACCATCTGATTTTTTCATTTCACGAATCTTAAGTGAATACCAGATTTGTGCAGCAATACAAATTGAAGAATACATACCTGTGAATAAACCAATTAATAACGCGATTGAGAAGTTTTGAATCGACGGTGCACCTAAAAGAAGAAGTGACACTGTAACGATAATAACCGTTAACACTGTGTTAACAGATCGACCCATCGTTTGACGTAGTGATTTGTTAACGATATCCGCTAACACTTCACGGTCTTTAATCGTATCATATCGATCTAAGTTTTCACGCATCCGGTCAAACGTAACAATCGTATCATTAATAGAATAACCGACAATCGTCAGTACAGCTGCAATAAACGTAATATCAACTTCTAAGCGCATAAAACTAAACACAGCAAGAATTAAGAATACGTCATGTAGTAACGAGACAATTGCCCCAACACCCATGCGCCATTCGAAACGAACCGCTACATAGATAATGATACCGATAGCCGCAAGTGATAATGCTTTTACTGCATTTTTTACAAGCTCTTTACCGACAGTTGGTGACACTGTACTTATTCCAGGTTCATGACCATATTTTTTGCCAGCTTCTTTTTTGAATTTTAAAATTTCTGCTTGCGATAGGTCATGTTTGTAACGGATAACCGCAGAGTTACTCTTTTCACCTGTCAAAACGATATCTTCAGATGAGAAGCCAATACTATCTAGATATTTAGATACTTCTTCTTTATTCAACGTTTGCTCCGCCTCAATTTGCACACGAGTACCACTTAAGAAATCAATACCAAGGTTTAGACGGAATATACCAAGAACCACTAAACCAGCTACTAGAATAGCTAATGAGAATGTATAGAATTTTTTACGGTTGTGTACAAAGTCAAAACGATCAAATTTCGTTGATAAATCTAATGTACCGATATTTTCATCTAAGCTATGCTGTTTAGATTTTGCAATACCAAACCATGCTGGATTGTTGAAATAGCCACTATTGACAAGTAAACCTAATAGTACACGAGAACCCCAAACAGCTGTTACGAAGCTTAGTAAAATACTAATAATTAATGTTGTTGCAAATCCTTTAACAGAGCTTGTCCCCCATTGGAATAATACAGCAGCAGCTAATAATGTAGTTAGCTGTGCATCGATAATTGCTGATAAAGACTCCTTCGAGCCAATCTGGAATGCTTGTTTAACCGAATAACCTACTCGTAGCTCTTCACGAATACGCTCCGCTGCTAAAATATTCGCATCAACGGCCATCCCTATACCGAGCACGATAGCTGCAATACCCGGCAGTGTTAACACTGCATTGATCCAGTCGAATACAACTAGTACTAGGAAAGTGAAAATAACAAGTGTAATGATGGAAATAAAGCCAGGTAAACGATAGTAGAATAGCATAAATAAGAAAATTATTACTACGCCCACAACGCCAGCGAAAACTGTACTTTTCAGTGCTTGGTCACCAAATTGTGCACCAACTGAAGTAGAATAAATTTCATTAAGCTTCACAGGAAGTGCTCCAGCATCTAAAATACCTGCTAAATTCTTTGTTTCTTCAACTGTAAAGTTCCCGCTAATCATTACATCTGTTGTATTTAATGTTTGGTTAACTGTCGCTGCAGATGCATAGCGAGGCTTCGCTTTTTGTGATTCAGCTTTATATGAATCAACACCTTCTTCAAAGTCTAACCAAACAACGAGTAAATTTTGACCAGCTGGTTTAGCGGCAATTTTACTTGTAATATCAGCAAATTTTTTCCCATCCTTTAATGTTAGCGAAACAATCGGACGATTTTGCTGGTCAAAGGAATCCTTAGCACCACCTGGCTTTAAGTCATTACCATCCAGCAATATATTGTCATCGACATCACGGAATGTTAAATTTGCAGTAGTAGACAATAATTTACGTGCTGATTCTTGGTCTTCGACACCCGCTAATTGCACACGAATACGGTTTTTGTCTTCAACCTGAATGCTCGGTTCACTTACCCCGATAGCATTTACACGTTCACTAAGAGCTGTTGCTGTTGCCGACAAAACACCCGGTGTAATTTCTTCTCCCTTGTGTAATTCTTCCACCTCATAAAGAACCTCAAACCCGCCCTGTAAGTCAAGGCCTAGCTTAATGTCCTTTAAGACGCCGCCTACAGTCGTACCGATGGTTGCTGTGAAAATAACCATTAGTAGTACGAATGCAACTATACGACTTTTTAGTTTCATTTATAAATCCTCCTCGAATTGGTGTAAGGCAAGTCCTTACACTACAAACAAGTATAATAGCAAGTCCTTTTGAAACGTTTATTCCTCCTTTTCCTTTAGAATAATGTTGCCTGTGCTTCAAAAAGGTTGCTCTACTTATTTCAATCGTTCATAACGCGCAAATTTATCCCTGTATTTGAATAGGTGTATGCCTCCAAATTTAGAAAAGAATGATTAGGAGGTTTTTGAATAAATATACTTATACAAATAAAAAAAAGCGCAACACACTCATTATGAAACACGTTGCGCTTGGTGTCAATTCAACACTTTTAGTATTCTTTTATTATTTGACAAATTTCACACATTTTCTTCTTAAGTTTTAACCGGACCAAGTAGCATTTTTAACTCTTCCGTATTCAATTCTGTAAACCAATCATTATTTTGTAAAAATTCTACTTGATTAAATGATACGATATCGGATGGTGATACTGCAAAAATAGTTGCGATAATTTCATGTAAACGTAATTGATCAATATTTTTTCTGCGCCATTTTTTCTCTACACAATAGCGCCATAGTTCTTCTGCTGTAATCGCATCGTATTGATAATGTTTAAACTCTTCTATCTTACTATCAATTGCAGGACGAATTTTTTCAAATAGTTGCTCATACTGCATACTCATTTTGAATCATCTCCAATCAAAGTTGTATCGTAAGACATGTTTGCATACAAATAGTGTAAATGAATTTTTGTGGCTTGAGAAGGGACGGATGGCATGAGTTCTTTTGTACGGGGTACACTATTTTTAATGTTCGTGATTTTTTTATCAAAACTCTTTGGCTTCTTTTATAGAATGCAATTTATGCGTATCGCTGGTGGAGAGGCGGTCGGCATTTATATGACCGTCTATCCGGCGTTCATTTTCTTCATCTCACTCATTCAACTTGGACTACCTATCGCTGTGGCAAAAATTGTAGCAGAGTTACTAGCAAAAAACAAACGCGAAGGCATCTATGGTGTTATGCGTACGGCTATTCTTTGGTCATTTATTGGCATGATCATCTTTATGCCGATTGTTGCACTTACAATACCATATATCTCGACTACGCTTTTACATAATGAACAAACAACATTTACGCTTTGGATTGCACTCTTTGCTGTACCAGTTTCAGTTGGTTCTGGATTATTGCGCGCTTATTTACAGGGTATTGCAAAAATTACACCGACAGCTTGGGCTCAAATGATTGAACAAATTATCCGCATTAGCTTCATCACATTTACACTACCTTTTGTGGCTGCCTATGATAATGCTGCCATTACAGCAGCCTCTGCTATGGGTATTACGCTTCTAGCTGAAGTCGTTGCTTTCTTGTATTTGTGGATACATTATATTGTTTCAAAGAAAAAATTATTGACACGAAAAAACAAAATCGAGGCTTATCCTGCCTCCCCGATGTTACGAATTGCCCTTCCTTCTGCTGGAAGCAAACTATTTGGATCTTTTACTTGGTTTTTAGAACCTATCATTTTTTTAAAGGCTTTAACTATGGCTGGATTGACAGCTTCAGCAGCAACAATTTTATATGGGGTTATTTCGGGTGTACTAGTCCCTCTATTATTATTCCCAGCATTTGTGTCTGCAGCACTTTCGATCGTTCTTATACCAGCTGTTAGTGACGCCGTTGCACGCCAGCATATTCCGCTCCTACAAGAACGCATTTCTGTATCATTACGACTTTCATCATTAGTGGGCTGTGTTGCTGCTACGTACTTTTTCGTTCATGGAGACGACTTAGCTGTGAAGCTCTTTCACTTAGAAGAAAATCGTGGTTATGTGAAAATATTAGCGCCTATTTTTTATTTTTATTATATACAAAGTCCATTGCACTCTATATTACAAGCAATCGGTGAGGCTCGCGCAGCAATGATGAACTCCATTTACGGTGGTCTTGGTAAGCTCTTTGTCATGTTCGTACTTGCTTCTCAGCCTGGTATACAGGAAAAAGGTGCCGTTGTAGCAATTGGCTTTGGCGTTTTATTAACTTCATTTTTGCATATTGCAACAGTAAGACAGCGCAAAAATTTGCGTGCTAGTTTTAGAATGTTTGTTGTTCCATATAGCTGCTTTATAGCTGTTTGTGTTACTCAGTATTTCCTGATGCAAATGATGCCACTGCCTTTTATTTTAAGTAGTTGTGTAACCCTGTTTTTACTATTTACTTTTTTACTATTTTCCAATCAGTTACGCATAACTGATTTGCGCTACCTTCGTAAGTTGGCCAAGAAAGTTTAAGATTCTTTCAGCTGGATATGGAGCCGATCTTCCTCCCAAACACAAAAAAATACAGTGTTACTATCCGTGATTTTATTTTTAGCAAGCTCTGCCATTAACCAATCAGCATCTTTATGCAATACCTGTAAATGCCTATCCTGAATATCACCGTCGATAATCAGTGGGTAAACAAATGCCTTTTCATCTTTTTGGTATACAGACAGATTGCCCGAGGGCTCTAGATAAGCATAAGCAATATCTGTAACGGAAGCATTTCCGTTTTCGCGTAATTGTTGACACAAATCATCTAAATTATAGCGTTGCTTGCGCATTTCACTTTCTAAAATGACACCATCTCTTATCAGTAATACTGGATCACCATCAACTAGGTCACGGAATTTTTTACTTTTGAGTGAAATATATGCAGTTGTTATTTGAATGAAAAACAATATGATGATTGGTAAAATCACACTAAATAAAGGGCTTTCGAAATCATCAAGTGCAAATGCAGCAACCTCAGCCATTAAAATGGATACAACTAAATCTATTACAGATAATTCACCGACCTCACGTTTACCCATTAAACGAAAAATTATTAGGATAAACACATATAAAAAGCATGTTCTAAAAATAATTGTTAAATATTCTTCCATGCAGTCACCCCCATATAATAAGGTGACCGTGTACGTTACTTTTTATACAAAAAAAGCCTTGTCAAAAATGAATTCCTGCATTTTGACAAAGCTATTTATATGGTGTAAGGCGTTGTCCACTAATGTTGGACAACGCCTTTAAGACCTAATATTAGTTATTAACACTACGTCCGATTGCCTGACGATCAAATTTTACGCGCACATTGTCTGCGATTTTTAATGTTATAGTTGTGTCCTCAATTGAGTCAATCTCACCATGTAAGCCACCGATTGTAATAACTTTATCTCCACGTTGCAAATTACTCTGCATACTTTGTGTTTCCTGCTGTCTCTTTTTAGCAGGGCGGATTAAAATAAACCACATTGCAACGAACATTAATAATATTGGTGCAAATTGTAGTAATGATGATGTATTCATAATTCTTCTTGCCCCCTTTCTAATTCTCACTTTTTTAGTATAGACTATTCCACCCTAAAAAAGCGATGGACAAGCCTAAAATTTTTCTATATTATTAATATTTTTTCTATGATAGACAATAATTTGCTAGAAATATTCACAAATCACACAAATTCACATGATCTTTTTTCTAAATATTAGAAGTTCTTTGCATTTGGTCCATTAAAGCCATATTTCTCGAAAAATTCTTCTCGGAAATCACCAAGACGATCTTCACGGATTGCCTCACGCACTTGCTCCATTAGTTTCAATAGGAAGTGTAAGTTATGGTAAGTCGTTAAACGGATGCCAAATGTTTCTTCCGTACGAATTAGATGGCGGATATAGGCGCGTGAATAGTTTTTACATGTATAACAATCACAGTTCGGATCAATTGGCCCGAAATCACGTGCATATTTTGCATTTTTAACAACTAAACGACCTTCAGATGTCATTAATGTGCCATTACGGGCAATACGTGTTGGTAATACACAGTCAAACATATCAATACCACGAATAGCACCATCGATTAATGAGTCAGGTGATCCGACACCCATTAAATAACGTGGTTTATTAGTTGGCATTAATGGTGTTGTAAACTCTAATACTCGGTTCATAACGTCCTTAGGCTCACCAACAGATAGCCCTCCAATTGCATAACCTGGGAAATCTAGCTCTACTAAAGCTTCTGCAGAACGACGGCGTAAATCCTCGTATTCTCCCCCTTGAATAATACCAAATAAACCTTGTTCTTCTGGACGATTATGTGCCTCTTTACAACGTTTAGCCCAACGTGTTGTACGGTCTACTGATTGCAGCATATAGTCATATGTCGCAGGGTAAGGTGGACATTCATCAAAAGCCATCATAATATCCGAACCTAAATCATTTTGAATTTCCATCGCCTTTTCTGGACTTAAAAACAATTTGTCCCCATTCAAATGATTGCGGAAATGAACCCCTTCTTCTTCGATTTTACGGAATTGACTGAGTGAGAACACTTGGAAACCACCTGAGTCTGTTAAAATCGGGCGATCCCAGTTCATAAATTTATGCAAGCCCCCTGCTTCCTTAACAATATCATTACCTGGTCGGAGCCATAAATGATACGTATTTGACAGAATAATACCTGCATTCATTTCTTTTAATTCCTCAGGTGACATGGTTTTAACAGTTGCTTGTGTACCAACAGGCATAAATGCTGGCGTTTCAAAAGAGCCATGCGGCGTATGCACGATGCCAAGGCGTGCTCCTGTTTGCTTACAAGTATGAAGTAGCTCATAACGAATTGCTGGTTGTGTCATATTATAAAAAATTCCTCTCTTATCTAAAGTAAAAACAGTACTCCGATTTTTTTCTTTATTCTCCTTTTGGACGAATAAACATAGCATCACCAAAGCTAAAGAAGCGATATTTTTCTTCTACAGCTTGTTGATAAGCACTTAAAATTGTATCTCTTGTCGCAAGTGTACTAACAAGCATTACAAGGGTCGATTTTGGTAAATGGAAGTTTGTGATTAAACCATCCACAACCGTAAATTCATATCCTGGATAAATGAAAATAGACGTCCAACCTTGTTCTGCTCGCACTTCACCTTCATATTTAGAGCCGATAGTTTCTAATGTACGTGTAGAGGTTGTACCAACCGCAATCACTTTTCCACCGTTACTCTTTACTCGGTTTATGATAGATGCGGCTTCTTCCGTTACACTATAAAATTCGGAATGCATTGCGTGATTTTCAATTGAATCTACACTTACAGGACGGAAAGTTCCAAGTCCCACATGTAACGTGATAAATACAACTTCGACCCCTTTTGCTTTTACTCGCTCTAGTAATTCTTCTGTAAAATGCAGGCCTGCAGTTGGTGCTGCAGCTGAGCCACGCTCTTTTGCATAAACGGTTTGGTAACGATCCTTGTCCTCTAATTTTTCACGAATATATGGAGGTAGTGGCATCTCACCAAGTCGCTCTAAAATTTCATAAAAAATCCCATTATATTTAAACTCAAATGTACGTCCACCATGATCAAGCTCTCCTGTACAAGTAGCTGTCAGTAAGCCATCTCCAAATGTTACAACTGTGCCGACTTTTACACGTTTAGCTGGTTTAACAAGTGTTTCCCATTCATCTGTGCCTGCCATTTGCTTTAATAGCAGTACCTCTATATGAGCACCAGTTTCCTCCTTAACGCCCATTAAACGCGCTGGTAAGACCCTTGTATCATTTAACACAAGGCAGTCTCCAGCTTGTAGCTCATCTAAAATATGAGCAAAATGATGATGCTCAACATTTTTCGAGCCTGGCGTCACTACCATTAAACGACTAGCTGTACGGTCCAAAAGTGGTGTTTGTGCAATAAGCTCTTCTGGCAATTCAAAATCAAAATCTTCTACACGCATGAAAATACTTCCTTCTTCTAGGTTTGTTGGGGATATTCATATCCAAAATGTTCGTAGGCTAAATGTGTTGCCACACGTCCACGTGGCGTACGCTGTATAAAGCCAATTTGCATCAAATATGGCTCGTACACATCCTCTATCGTTACGCGTTCCTCACCAATAGATGCTGCCAACGTATCTAAGCCTACAGGGCCACCACGGAAGCGCTCAATCATATTGGTCACTAGTTTATGGTCAATATGGTCAAGCCCTCTAGGATCGACTTGTAATAGCTCAAGCCCTTGCTTAGCAAGTCCCTCCGTTATCATACCATCTCCAAGCACCTGTGCATAATCTCGTACTCGTTTAAGCAAACGGTTAGCGATACGGGGTGTACCACGCGAGCGTGTCGCCATTTCAAGTGCTGCTACTTGCTCAATTTCAACATCAAACAAATGCGCACTACGTACAACTATTTCTGCAAGTGACGTATTATCATAATACTCCAATCTCAATAACACGCCAAAGCGATCCCTTAAAGGTGCTGATAATGCGCCAGCTCTTGTTGTTGCACCAACGAGTGTAAATGGCGGTAAATCAAGTCGAACAGAACGTGCTTCAGGGCCTTTACCAACGACAATATCTAAACAAAAGTCCTCCATGGCAGGATAAAGCACCTCTTCTATTGCACGAGGCAGGCGATGGATTTCATCGATAAATAGCACATCCCCTGGCTCCAGTGAGCTTAAAATAGCTGCTAAATCTCCAGGGCGCTCGATCGCAGGGCCGCTAGTCATGCGCACATTGACATTCATTTCATTAGCAATAACAGCAGCTAAGGTAGTTTTACCAAGTCCAGGCGGTCCATATAACAGCACATGATCTAAACTTTCCTGACGAAGCTTTGCCGCTTCAATGAAAATTTGTAAATTCTCCTTTACCTTATGTTGACCAATGTATTGTGCTAATCTTTGTGGCCGTAAAGATAATTCAAACTGTTCATCATAGCTACCTGCCTCACTAGCCATCATACGCTCAGACATGTACTTCCCCCCCTTTCACTATTTTAACTTTAATAGCAATTGTAAAGCTTGTTTCATAAATGCATCTGTTGTTTCAAGCTTGTCGTTTTCTTCGAGCCGTGGACGTATTTTTTCTAATTCTTTTTCAGAATAACCAAGTGCCATTAAGGCAAGAATAGCTTCTTCAAGCTCATGTTTATATGGATTCACACCAAATAACGGTAGCTCATCTTCTGTACTTGGTAGCTCAATAGTCTCCAACAATCCGCCAAGTTTACCTTTTAAATCTAGAATCATTTGACGTGCCGTTTTCTTACCCACACCAGGAAACTTTACTAAAAACGATTCATCTTCTCGTTCAATGGCACTGATAACCTGTTGTGGATTCCCAGTAGCTAAAATAGCAAGTGCCCCCTTCGGTCCAATTCCCGACACTAAAATAAGTTTACGAAACAGCTCTCGTTGGTCTAAATTTGGAAAGCCATATAACACTTGTGCATCCTCACGTACATGCAAGTGAACAAAAATTTGTTGTTCAAGGGCAGAAGTCCGGAACGCAAATGGATTTGGTGTATTTAGCTGCCAGCCAATCCCTTGCTGTTCAAGGACGATATACTCAGGAGTTATACGCTTTACTTGTCCTTTTAAATAATCATACATTCTATAATCCCTCACAATCATCGTCTTCGATTATAGCATATTACGAACGAATGCTCGACTATAAGAAATAACACAAGTAGTCGTTCACATACAAAAATGACCGCCGAAAGACGGTCATTTCTTTATCATTTTATCAATATCGTACCACAGTTTCGGCCAATATGTGAGAGCTCGTTTTGTAAATGGCACTAAATAATCTAAAAATACAAGCTGTTGATCTAATGGTAAATCTACTGCAAAAAGCCATTCACGTAATAGCTCATTCGGATATTTTAATCGATGTAGCTTTCTTTTATCTAATCGTTTCATCTCTGGTAGCTCTGCAAATATTTTACCAAGGTCATAATCTACAGCTGGCAATACACGATGTAACCATAAAATATATTCATCATCCGCTTCTCCAAGGTGAGCCAAATCAAAATCAATTAAACGTAATTTCCCATCTGAGCACCATAAAAAATTATGATGTACGACATCTCCGTGTAAAAGCGTTATTTCTTTTTCAGGTACATCTTCCTGAGCGATTAGCTGTAACGATTTCTCACTATAATGTACAATTTGATCAATTTCTTCTTTTGTTAAAAATGCACGAAAATCATTCCGTCTGCTTTTAAAACGCATATGACGCATTTGCCATTTTAAAAGCTGTGAATAGGTGTGCAAGCCTGGCACCCGCTGCCAAGCAATTTTTTTATGTGTATCATGTAACGTATTTAATAACTTGAGTGATTCCTTCCGATCCTTTTCATGTGCAAAATTAGCACTATGACTTCCTTCTTGCCAATCTTGCACGATTAAATACTCATCATCACTTTTCATTAAAGGTAAGATCAGCGAGGGTTCCAGATGTCCAAGCTGTCGATGAATAACTCTCACCTTTTCAGCTATTTCTATCTGCTTTGCTCGTTTCACAAAATAATTATTGGATTGATATTTATACTTCCAAATATTCGACTTTACTTCTTCAATGATATACGCTTTTTTACCATCGATAAGGCGTCATCCCGCCTGGGAAAAAGTGCGGTGTCATCCATGGTCCTACCGAAGATTGTGGCATATGGCAATGTGATGGACATGGCGTTGGGCATGGTGGTGGACATGGCGGTGGACAGAAACATGGGTCCATTTGCCAATTCGGCATCATGACTGGTTGTGCATGACAACCACATGGCTGTTCCATCTCCGGCATCATTTCCGGCATCGGCTGAAATTCAGGTTTCATAGGGAAGAATGGAGATGTACTAGATTCTAAGAACTCCTCCGCCCCAGCAACTTTTTCGCATGGCATTTCACATGATGTTGGTTGTTCTGGCATAGTATAAGCCTCAACTTGTGGCTCCATCTGCATTGGCATCTGCATCGGCATGTGCATCGGCATTGGCCACCACATATGATGATGCACTGGTTGATGGCAGCTTGCACAATGTGGTACTGCTGGCATTTGTGGTGCTGGCATTTGTGGCATGATAAAAATCGGTTGCGGCATTGGCATTGGTGGTGGCGCCTCCGGTTGGGCTACAGGCTGTGGTTGTGGTTGAATTTGAATTGGAGATACAGTTTGCTCTACACTTGGCATGACAACTTGTTGATTCCAGCTAAGCTCAACAGGCGCTGGCTGAGGCATCGGCATTGGCATTGGATAAGGAATTGGAATCATCCGTGGTTCTGGCATTGGTGGTGGTGGTACAATAATTGGTGGTGGCATTGGTCTTTGAACCTCTTTTTCTTTAACGTGCTTTGTAGGTGACTCCTTGTGCATATGTTCTTTGTGCATGTGTTCCTTATGTCCCTCTTTATGTGATTCCCTATGTCCTTCTCTATGTCCCCCTTCTCTATGCATTCCCCAATCTGTTTCTCGATGATGTTCTCTATGTGGTTCTTTGTGTATTTTTTCAGGTAGGATAATTTCCATGCCCGGTACAATATAATCTGGATTAGCAAGATGGGCATTAAGCCGCTTTAAATCTTCAAACGAAACTCCGTACTCTTTCGCAATCTTCCACAACGTGTCTCCCTTTTGGACAATATGAATACGCAATTTTTTCCTCCCTTCCTCTCTTCGTATCATATGTTCAATGTTTCATTTGGATACAAAAATTTCACGCATGTTGGAAGTGCTTCATGGTACACTAGTTTTTAAGGAAAACTGCTTCCTTTATTACAGGCAGAGGTGATCTCTTATGAAAAAAATGTTAGGCGAAGAACGCCGACTGCAACTCCTAGCACAACTTAAAAAAAGCACAGCACCTATAACTGGGACGGACCTAGCTAAATTCGCTAATGTTTCTAGACAAGTCATTGTCAATGATATGACATTATTAAAGGCTAGAAATGAACCTATTATTGCAACTAGCCAAGGATATATTTATATGCATCAGGAACAATTACATCAAACTGTTGAACGTACAATTCCTTGCTTCCACACTGCAGAGGATGCTGAAGACGAACTTATAACAATAGTTGATTGCGGTGGTACAGTAAAAAATGTTATTGTTGAACATCCTATTTATGGAGAAATTACCGCATCTATTATGGTCGCTAATCGTCATGAGATAAAAAAATTTATTCAACGCGTCAACGAAACACAGGCAAGTTATTTATCCGAACTAACAGGTGGTACACATCTTCATGTTATTTCTGCTCCTTCTGTTGAAATTTTAGATTTAATTGAGCTTACTTTACAAAAAAAAGGCTATTTAATTGTAGATCAATAATTTAACTTCTGCTGAAAGAAGTTAAAAATCCTTTTAAATATTTTCAAGTCACAATCATACGCAAACGTTTAGGGCATTTTTAAATGATTTGCTATACAATTATGATTAAATTTTCATGGTTTATTTCCGTTGTTCCTTATTTATTTGGTTATTCTTGTGAATTACTGTTGCAGTTCCCTCTAAAAAAGAGCTATCCACTTAAATTGGATAGCTTCAGAGTTAGAGAAATCTTTTTAGTTGTGAAGGTGTTGGCAATAAACATATTTCTCTTCGTCCGAAAAGACGATATCTATTTTTAGCAAATATTCGGTATATTATATTTCGTATAGATGGAGGAATAAGGATGAAAATATAGCAGACAGGCCAAAAACTATCTAATCTCCTACAGATTTTAAGTGCTGCTGTGGATTCAAAATATACCTTTCCATGCTCAATTAACATGACACTATCTATATTTTCTGGTACCTCGTATTGTGCAAGTAATGCCTGCCCTGCATCACTTTGAATAGCAGCAAATTGAAAATAAGCTGCCTGATCATATTTGATAATAAATTGCACACTACTATCACAAAAATTGCACACTCCGTCAAACAAAATAATACCACCCACAATGATTCCTCCTAGCCAAGGCGAAATTGATTACTCGTCCGATGTTAGATAAGTAAAGTATGTACCAAGTGACTTCACCTTGCAACCAAGTGCAGCTAGTTCTTCCATAGCCCCACGCATCATAGGCTCCTTTTCATCTGCCAATACATCAATCATAAAGAAATAATCACCTAAGCCCGTTTTTAATGGTCTTGATTCTATCTTACTTAAGTTCAACTGTCGCCATGCAAATACTGATAATACTTGATGTAATGCCCCTGAACGGTCCATTGGCAATGTAATCATGAAAGTTGTCTTTGCCTGTCCATCTGATAATTCTTGTGGTAATCGTATATTTTGCTTAGATAATACGAAGAAACGTGTATGATTAAAATGGAAATCATGAATATTAGGTTGAACGATTTCTAAGCCATATTTATCTGCTGCCGCTGCATTTCCAACTGCCGCAATGCACTCATTTGGATTTTCGGAAACAAATTTTGCGGCCGCTGCTGTTGATGTCGTTTGATGTAAAGGAACATGGCTGAAACGATAAAATAAGTATTTATGACATTGGGCTAGTGCATGCGGATGCGAATAAACACCTGTAATCTCCTCCCAATTGTCCTTCTGCGCTTTATTGACCATTAAATGTTGCTGTATCTTTAACTGAAGCTCACCTGTAACATATAAAGTCGCCTCATGGAATAAATAATCGAGCGTTAACGATACAGAGCCTTCTAAAGCATTTTCCAGTGGTACAACTGCTAAATCTACCTTCCCCTTTGCTACTGCCTCGATACATTCTGGAATTGTAGCACAAGAGACAAGCCACTCATTCGGAAAGGTTGCCTTTGTTGCTAAGTATGTAAATGATGCCTCCGGTCCTAAATATCCTATTCGTTTTTCCCATCGTTGCTCTGTCATTACATTTACCTCCTTCACTACAACTTGTAGCTTTTGATTTTATATTAAAATGGCTCATCACCATAACGTGGGGTTGATTTCCGTTCCGACTGCGCGCTTTCCTGGGGGCGTCCGATGAGCCGCTTCACTCGCTTTGCCCGCTCCAGGGTCTCATCTTTGACGCTGATCCCCAAGGAGTCGCGCAGTCTCCACTCCAATCAACTTATATACATGACAACGTTCTAACAAATGTTATCCTCAACTTCTCCCTAAATTTCACTAATGAAAAAATTCAGAATTTTCAATCCACGAAATTCACTTTATATTTCTACATCAAATGTTAGGCAAAGGCATAATGTGAAGCTTTCCTAAATGCTCCGGCGATTGCCGCACCTCTTAAATCAAATTATAGAATTTTTTGTGATAGTCTTTATTTTTTGTTATAGAATAAGGAGCTGTCCCATGAAGTGATCATTTCATCACATGGGACTGCTCCTTTTGAGCTTATTTACATTCTGTCAAAAATTCAAGCTTGCTTTCTGTCATTACAATGCACCAGAACTAATTACTTCCGCTGACTCTACAAAATCTAAACGTTTGAGTTGCTGTATTAAATCATCAAGTTCACATGTCATACTAGTGACATCTAATGACAATGTAACATTAGCACGTCCTTGAATCGGTATTGTTTGATGGATAGTCAGTACATTGCAATGCGTAATTGTCACTGTTTCTAAAAGCTTTGCAAGTGTTCCTTTACGGTCCTGAAGCTGTAAAAAGACTGTTAAAATGCGTTCCTGTACAATTGAATGAAAAGGAAATACAGCATCACGATATTTGTAAAACGCACTACGCGATAAATCCACCTGCTTTACCGCATCCCAAATGGAAGATACCGAACCACTTGAAAGTAAGTGTTTCGCCTCCAAAGTTTTTTGCATAGCATCCGTTAAAACATCTTCACGAACTAAATAATATCGCTGATTCGCAACATTCTTCATACGCTTCCCCCTAAAACCTATTCTTAGTCGACAAATTCAAATTCGAATTCCAATAAGCGTACAATATCTCCATTTTGTGCACCACGTTCACGTAATGCTTCATCGACGCCCATACCACGTAATTGACGTGCAAAACGACGTACACCGTCCTCGCGGCTGAAGTCTGTCATTTTGAAGATACGCTCAATCGCATATCCACCAAGAATGAATGTACCATCAGGATCACGAGAGATTTCGATTGAATCTGCTTCAGATTGGTGTTTGTAAAGTACCGTTGCATCTGATTCTTCATCTAGATCTTCGAATAATGGGAATTCAGGAGTCACTTCCAGTAAGTCGGCAATTTCAAATAATACCGGCTTTAAACCTTGGCGAGAAACCGCTGATACTGGGAAGATTTTCGCATCTTCGCCCACTTTTTCACGGAAAATTTCTAAGTTTTCCTCTGCATCTGGCATGTCCATTTTATTTGCCACAATAATTTGTGGACGTTCTGTTAAACGAAGATTATATTGTTTTAACTCATCATTGATTGTTAAGTAATCTTCATAAGGATCGCGCCCTTCCATACCCGACATATCAATTACATGTACGATAACACGTGTACGTTCAATATGACGGAGGAATTGGTGACCTAGACCAACACCTTCGTGCGCACCTTCGATTAAACCTGGTAAATCGGCCATTGCAAAGCTACGATGATCATCTGTTTCAACCATTCCTAAGTTCGGTACGATTGTAGTGAAATGATAAGCACCTATTTTTGGCTTTGCCGCAGAAACAACAGATAATAATGTTGATTTACCTACACTTGGGAAGCCAACTAATCCTACATCTGCTAGTACTTTCAACTCTAATATAACATTTAATTCTTGTCCTGGCTCACCTTTTTCAGAAAGTTCTGGAGCAGGATTGGCTGGTGTTGCAAAGCGGGAATTCCCGCGGCCACCGCGACCAGCTTTTGCGATAATCGCTTGTTGACCATGCTCGACTAAATCCGCAATAACAACGCCTGTTTCTTCGTTCATTACAACCGTGCCCGGTGGTACTTTAACGATTAAATCATCTGCACGTCTACCATGCATCCCTTTACTCATACCATGCTCACCACGGTCAGCCTTGAAGTTGCGTTTGTAGCGGAAATCCATTAACGTTCGAAGACCTTCTTCAACTTGAAAGACAACATTCCCACCGTGACCACCATCGCCACCAGCTGGACCACCATTCGGTACAAATTTTTCACGACGGAAGGCTACCATTCCATCCCCACCGTCGCCACCTTTTACATAAATCTTGACGTGATCGACAAACATTTATTTCACTCCCTGCTTGCACTCAATACATATATCCAAGACGTATTTGTCTCTTCCACTGTTTGAATGTCTAATTGTTTCAAACCTTTTTCGGTGAATGCATCAGCACTCCATAGCCCATTTAACGTGAATGTCACGGCAAATGTATGATCGTCAACACGTACATCGAGCACTAAGCTCTGCTCTGTAAATGGATCTAATGTATCATAAACATGCATAACTGTTTTGTTTAAGTAATCTACAACTTCCGAATCAATAGTATTTGTGACAGGCTTTTTTATCTCATTGCTTAGCTTCATTGGTAATGAAGGGTAGCGCCAGCCTGCTGTTTGCAGCCATTCTATTGTTTGGGGTAATTGTAGACGATTAAGGATAGAAAATACTTGTAATTGCTCTGAATACTCTGTAATAAGTTTTTTTGATTCATCAATTCTACCTAAATCTAAATTCATGCGAATAAGCTGAAGCTGATTCACATAATCATGATTTGCAAAACGTAATACTTCACTAATGGTTAGTGATTGATTGTTCATCCCATTCACTCCAATAAAGTTATCCTTACTAGTATAACAAGTTTTGCTGTATTTTTCCCTTAATTCTTTAATCAATTATGCCTCGGCATAATTGCGTCTGGAATCGGCTTTGTGCTTAGGCCTGCTGGATGCAGGTCAGTTAGCCGTTATCGCATGGATGCGATGATTTTAG
The DNA here is from genome assembly GCF_041262405.1 of Lysinibacillus sp. RC79. NCBI lineage: Bacteria > Bacillati > Bacillota > Bacilli > Caryophanales > Bacillaceae > Lysinibacillus > Lysinibacillus sp. RC79. The sequence goes on along the minus strand of NZ_JBGCCD010000001.1, from coordinate 274,789 downwards.
GCTAACATCCTTTAAGAACTCCTTTCCGATTCCGTGACATCCGCCGGAGGCTTTAGGCCAACAGATGTTTTTTGCGCGAAAGCGAAGCGTCAGCGGCAGATGTTTTTTGCGCGAAAGCGTAGTGCTAACGTAGCGACAGCAGCATGATGTTGGTCACTCAGTCATTGCCACAGGACGTGGCGTTCTTAGACTGAGTTCCTCTATTTCAGCAGATGTTTGGACACCCACCGAAAAGTAAAAGTGACTTAAAACCGCATTCATCACACCACCTATAGAAGTGGGAGACTTCTGTACCTGTCGCTACGCTTTCGGTACAAAAGACATTTGTAGCTGACGTTTCACTTTCGCTACGAAAATAATTGCTGAAAGAATTTGAAATTTAGCCCAAAAAAGGACTGCAATAAATGCAGTCCTCCGCTTTATGTTATCTTTTTTGAAGATTAAGCTTCTTGTGATGCTGGGTATACAGATACTTGTTTGCGATCGCGACCTAAGCGTTCGAATTTAACAACGCCGTCAACTTTAGCAAATAGTGTATCGTCACCACCACGACCTACGTTTGTACCTGGGTAAATTTTTGTACCGCGTTGACGGTAAAGAATTGATCCACCAGTTACGAATTGGCCATCAGCACGTTTAGCACCAAGACGTTTTGACTCAGAGTCACGTCCGTTTTTTGTAGAACCTACACCTTTTTTAGATGCGAAAAGTTGAAGGTCTAATGCTAATAATAATTTCATCGTGTTCCACCTCCTACTTGGTTGTAGTTGATTTGGATGTATTGTCCGTAATTTTGCACCATTGAATACACTTGGGCAGTCATTACTTGAACAATTAACTGTAGTTTTGCATCAATCTCAGGCTCTAAATCTGACGGTAAATCTACCTTAAGATAGCCTCCACCTTCAGCAGCTTGTTCGATTTCTGGCTGTAATTGTAATAGTGCATAAATAGCATTTACCGTACCTATGGCAATTGTAGATGCCCCTGCACATACTAAATCCTTACCAGATTCATCGTATTCCGCATGTCCTGAAAATTCAAATGCAGACACATGTCTATTTTCATCGTGATGAATCGTAACTTGTATCATTCGCTACACCTCACAATTAAGCGTTGATAGTTTCAACAACTAATTTTGTGTAAGGTTGACGGTGACCTTGTTTACGACGGTAGTTCTTTTTAGCTTTCAATTTGAAAACAACGATTTTTTTCGCACGGCCTTCTTTCACAACTTTAGCTGTTACAGTAGCGCCTTCTACGAATGGAGCTCCAACTTTAACGTTTTCGCCACCAACGAATAAAACTTTATCGAAAGTTACAACCTCGTCAGCCTCTACACCTAATTTTTCAATATAGATTTCTTGACCAGCTTCTACTTTGATTTGTTTACCACCAGTTTCAATAATTGCGTACATTTTACTGCACCTCCTCTTAGACTCAGACTCGCCTGTTTATAAAGGTGATCATACGATACTTAAACCTTTCCAGTGCGGTTGCAGTAGCACAGGTGCTACAAACAATAACATTAAAATATTACCACACCATTTTTTTTAAGTCAATCTATTCATTACATATTTCTCAAATGCCAAACGATATTTTCGATAATTCCATTCTTTTAACACTTGAAGCCATATAAATAAACATAGAATTGCTAAAAAAATAGATTGTGGGAGGTAACATAAAGTTATCATAAATAGTATAAAAGCAATTATGAGAGAAAGCCAGTAGTAATATTCAAACGCACGAACACTAGGATGGAATAAAAATAAGCACGCTAAAAATATTCTGCCACCATCCAACGGAATAATCGGTAAAATATTGATTGCTAATAGCACAAGTTGCACATTAATAAGCTTAGTAGCAAGCAGTTCTGGCATAAAAAAAGCGAGGCCAATCCCTAATATTGTAGCGATTGGTCCCCCTAAGGCAATCCAAAGGAGTGACGTTGCAGGCACAACCGCTGGATTTTCAAATTCTATTTCCCCTCCGTAAGGTGTAATAACGCATGATTTTACCTTAACACCACAAAGCATTGCCGTTAACAAATGACCAGCTTCATGCCATAATAACGAAGATAAAATAATGGCGTAATAAGCAATTTGGCCAGTAAAAATCATTAAAAATACGAGAGGGATACATAGAAGATGCAGTTTAATTTTCATTGGACGCCGCTGTTTCAAGCCATTGTACAATCTGCTCTAAACTATAATTTGTCTTATCTTTTTCAATCGAGATATAGAGTTGTCCCGCCTCTTTCATGCCGATTAAATCATTTGCTTGCACTGTTGTATATGGAAGTTGTGCTAAACTATCCAGCATACCATAGGATACTGTTGTACCATCATCATAGCTTATCGTCATTGTTTTACCAGTATATTTTGTATGACCAGTAAAAACGACAAGACCATTCTTTCCAGCATAAACAGGTAAGCCCATGTCATATTGCAATAAAAAACCTTCCTTAAAAACTTGCGCATTGGCAAATGATAATAATTCAGTTTGCCCAACATCGCTCGATACCAAAATTGTTGTATCCTCTTTATTTAGCCAACTTTGTCCGAGCTCACTTAAATAGGTTAAATCTGCTGATGTTGTAACTAGTTTTCGCACTGGTGTTTCCAATACACCTTGATCCTCTAAACGAATTACGAGCATAATTGCAGCCACAAGCAGTATTGTGACCAACCATTTCCATATCTTAAACAAGCCCTCATCCTTTTTTCACACTATATGAGATTGCATGTCCATTCATGCACAAGAAAAAAACCTTCTCGTACAAATGCACGAAAAGGCTGATGATTATCTTGAAAATAACGCTTTTAGTTTTGAAAATACACCTTTATGTTCATCTTCAATTGCCATAAGTGGCACAGACTCTCCAAGTATTCGACGGGCAATATTACGATAGCCTAAAGATGCTTTATTAGTAGGATCCATTACTACTGGTTCACCTTTATTGGATGATGAAATAACCCCTTCATTATCTACGATGATCCCTAATAAATCGATAGACAAATGTGTTGTAATTTCATTCACATCCAACGTATCACCGCTTTTCATCATATGCTGGCGAATGCGGTTAATGATTAGTTTAGGTGCAGAAATTTCTTCCTGTTCAAGTAAGCCGATAATTCGATCTGCATCACGCACAGCAGAGATTTCTGGCGTTGTTACTACAATTGCATGATCTGCACCAGCAACAGCATTGCGATAGCCTTGTTCAATGCCCGCTGGACAGTCTATTAAAACATAATCATAATCTCTTTTTAATTCTTCTACTAAGTTCTTCATTTGCTCAGGTTTAACAGCATTTTTATCTGTCGTTTGAGCAGCAGGTAATAAAAATAATTTCTCATCTACACGTTTATCTTTTATTAACGCTTGATGAATCTTACAGCGCCCTTCCACAACATCAACTAAATCATAGATAATTCGATTCTCAAGACCTAAAATTACATCTAAATTACGCAGGCCAATATCAGTATCTACTAGACATACTTTTTTACCTTGTAGAGCCAATGCAGTCCCCAGGTTAGCCGTTGTCGTAGTTTTTCCGACACCGCCTTTACCTGAAGTTATGACGATCGCTTCTCCCACACTAGCTACCTCCCCTAGACACATTTAACAATGGTCGAATATTTTTTAACGCTTGAATTTGATCGTACGTAATACGCCCTTCATAGCCAATAAATGCACAAGTCATCTCTTCCTGATTAATTACTTTTACATGTTCGTCTGACATTACCTGAACCTGATCAGCAATCATGATATGAGTAGCTTCAAAACGAGATGCTGCAATGATTGCTTCCTTATTACCATGAACACCAGCATGCGCAATTCCTTTGAGTTTACCTAGGACATACACATTGCCACCCGCTTCTACACGTCCGTTCGGATTGACATTCCCTACGATAACAATATCTCCTGCCGAACGCAGAACTTGCCCCGATCTGACCACACCTATATATGTATCTTGTTGACTTTCAATCCTTTTCTGGTTGCTCTCATGGACAGTCAGTACTTCACTTTGCACCTTTGAAACGATTAGTTGCTCAGTTTCCTGAACAATTTTAATAAGCTCTTTGATTTGTTCATCAGAACAGTATCGATAGCCCAAATATAATTGTACATCTACTTTGCTATCGATACCGCTCTCTGAAACTTTCTTTTTCATCTCTTCTACTAAATCGGCATACGCACATTGATCGTCTAAACGAAGAACAAATCCATCCTTTGTTCCCTTCATATTAACTAACTGTTTTTTCATGAATGCCTCACCCCACGTTGCTCTTTGTTAAGAAACTTCACGTGCTCTCTGTAAGACACGCGCATTAATTAGATACTTGAAGGCCCAACCAAGAATCATTAAAAATAGTGCATTAGCAATGATCGTTGGCAGTAGTCGTGAAAGTAAGAAATCCGATAATGGAATCGTTGTAAAGTCGATAAGATAGAAGAATTGATAGAGTATAAATTCTAAAATTGCTACTAAAACAACTGAAATCGTCGTTGTCACAACTAAGTGCTGATGAATAACTTTCACAATAGATCCTGCTAAAAAACAAATAAGCGGAAACAGTACTGAATATAATCCAATAATATCAATGTAAAACACATCATACAAGACACCAAAAAAAAGTCCATACATTACCGCTCGTTGACGGCTGTAATAAATGGATATAAATATTAAATATAAGATTAAAAATCTCGGAACTAAATAAAAGATTTGCCCTTTTACTTCAATTGGTGAAAGCATAGCAAACTCTGGTTCTAGTAAAAATAGTAAAACTGCCACAGTAGGGATGAGAAACCGAACCATTATTCCGCCTCCTCTTTACCCTTTTGTGGATGTGTTAAATCCTCGTTCGATGTATTACCATCAGATCCATCTATCACAGTAGCGGAACGTTTAGCAATAACAACATAGTCTAAAATTGAAAAATCAGCAGATGGTTTTACATAGGCCATTTTTGTTAAGCCAAAATCATCTGTACTTACTTCAGTTATTTCTCCGATTGGCACATTTTTAGGGAAAATACCGCCAAGTCCTGATGACACTACTTGCTGACCTTTTTTAACTGTTAAACTTGAATCGATTCGCTTCATAATGAGTTCATTACGCTCTTTATCATAGCCCTCGATTAAACCGTATGCTTGTTTATCTCCTTGAACCATCGCAGAAACACGATAATTTGGATTATTTGTATATAAAAGCTCTACCTCAGAGGTGAAAGGTGTCACTAAAGTAACTTTACCGACTAACCCTTTCGCTGTCATAACTGCCATATTTTTTTCCACACCGTGTGAAGATCCTTTATCTAAAATAATTTTTTCTTCCCACTGATCAGGATTTCTAGCGATAACTGTGGCATGAATCGGATCATATGCTTTTAAGCTTTCCGATTTATCCGTGAGTTCTTGAAACTTTTTAATATCAGATTTCAAGTCCGATGCCTCAGCTTGTACAGCTGCAAATTCTTCTAAGCGCGCTTTTAAACGTTTATTTTCTTCGTACGTGTTTAAGAGGGAATCAATACTATTAAAAACACCAGTAATATAATTCGCCGGCTTCGCAACAATAGATTGTGCGACGCCGACAGTGTCTTTAATAATTTGCTCTGGTAAAGTTGCTTTCGTCCGTTCACGTAATGAGAAGCTAATCAATGCCACAAGAAAAACCATGCCCACGAGTAGCAAAATTAATTTCTTATTGAAAAAAAACTGTGGCATTGCCTCAACCTCCTTAACCTTTAACTTGTTGTTGACGAATTAAATCAATATGATCTAGAGCCTTACCTGTACCAATAGCAACACAGTCCAGTGGATCTTCTGCGATAAATACTGGCATATTAGTTTCTTGGCTAATAACTTTGTCTAAATTCGTTAATAGCGCTCCACCACCTGTTAGTACAATTCCGCGCTCCATTACGTCTGCAGATAATTCAGGAGGTGTTTGTTCAAGCGTTTTTCGAACACCATCAATAATAGATGCTACCGCTTCACGTAAAGATTCAGAAATTTCTTGTGAAGAAATTTCGATTGTTTTAGGTAAACCTGTTAAAAGGTCGCGTCCTCTAATTTCCATCTTATCTTCTGGACCCTCAGCCAACGCTGTACCAATTTCCATTTTCACTGCTTCTGCAGTACGTTCACCAATTGTTAAGTTGTATGTTTTACGAATATACGAAATGATGGATTGGTCCATTGCATCCCCGCCAACACGCACGGATTCACTTGTTACAATACCACCTAATGAAATAACTGCTACCTCTGTTGTACCACCACCGATATCAACGACCATTGACCCTGTTGGATCCCATACTGGTAAGTTCGAACCGATTGCTGCTGCAAATGGCTCTTCAATTGTAAATGCGTCTTTAGCACCTGCTTGGCGAGCAGCATCAATAACCGCACGTTGTTCAACCGATGTAATACCGTAAGGCACACAAATCATAACATTCGGCTTTTTCCAATTACCACCAGAATTTTTACAAGCTTCTTTTAAATAGTATTCTATCATTGCTGTAGTAATATCAAAATCAGCAATAACGCCATCTTTCATTGGACGAATTGCTACGATTGAGCCAGGTGTACGACCAATCATATTTTTCGCATCATTACCAACTGCAACGATGTCTCCAGTTTTTGTATTTTTTGCTACGACTGAAGGTTCGCGTAAAACGATTCCCTTCCCTTTAATAAACACTAATGTATTCGCTGTGCCAAGGTCAATCCCGACATCTTTACTTCCTAATCCAAACAAATTGTGTACTCCCTTTCTATTTAAGCCATACTTTCGTTGACATCAACTACGCCCAGGCGTGTTTACACCCGAAGCTCTATCTTCATTCACTCAGTGTTAGACACCTACTGAAAAAAACTACACCCTCAATTATCTCACACCTTTTGGAGTGAGAGTCTTTTTCTGAATAAAAATAAAATCATACCTTTCATTATAACGGAAAAACGCAAGAATTTGTAGTGCCACATACCTCTTCTCGCGGAAAAGATACTATTTTAATTCCCTCCTAAACAAAAACAGTACGTATAGATTAGCATATAATTTTTATTCTTGTAAGACAACGTGTAATAGGCTACCAATTTTTGTGAATATTATAGACATTTCTACGAATACAATAACGTTTTCTATAAAAAAAGGTTCGTTTTTATTTTTAGCTTTTCGCAAAAAAATACAAAATATTTATTTTTAAAATAATAAAGTGATTTGATTCTTCACCAATTTTTGGAAACAAAGAACACTGTAAGGCTTCCCGAAATGATTCGGCAACTGCTTTACAATTCTAAATCGTATAGATACTTGGATCGTCACCAAAACGTGTGGTTGATTTCCGTTCCGACTGGGCGCTTTGTTGCTGACGCTTCGCTTTCGCACAGAGCAAAGCTTCCTGTGGGCGTCCGATGAGCCGCTAATCCCCAAGGAGTCGCCCAGTCTCCACTCCAATCAACTTATCTACATAGTAGACGTTTTAACAAAATCATCCACAACTTTTGGTGATGGACCTGATACTTCAACAAACTCTAAAGATTTCCACAAAAAAACTCTGCAAAATATATTGCAGAGATCAATTATGCCTCGGCATAATTGCGTCCGGAATCGGCTTTGTGCTCGCACAAAGAACTCCTTTCCGATTCTGTGACATCCGCCGGAGGCTTTGGGCCAACATGATGTTGGTCACTCAGTCGTTGCCACAGGACGTGGCGTTCTTAGACTAAGTTCCTTTATTTCAGCGGATGTTTGGCACCCGCTGAATGGAATTAAAAATATCCTTTTTCTTTCAAACTAATAAACTGATGATCACCGATGATAATATGGTCTATTAAATCAATGCCAATAATATAACCAGCCTCTATAATCCTTCTCGTCACTTCAATATCCTCATCACTGGGTGTTGGTACGCCACTAGATAGCAATAGGTAAGGCTTTGAAGTAATCTCTACCTTTTCCCCTGCTCCACACCGTGCATGCAACTTTCATCGCACACGGCATTCCATCGTTTGCCTACTATTTCATTTACCTCAATCTACTAAATCTAATTTGCATCCCTATTTTATTGCTTCATTCCCAATTAACAACCTTAGTTTGTTTACTTTCTCAATTTGTTCCTTATTTAATTTGAGAAATTCAAGATATGTTTGGATAGTTTCTGTATTAGTGGCATGGATTAGCCGATGAACATCTCTAGTAATTAGAATTAGATTAGAGTATCTATCATCTTTCGTTTCACTCCATAATCTTTTATGATGGCAATCCATTTCAGTTAGAATTAATTCTTCCCCTGTTACTCCACATTTCCAATTTGGGGCTATAAACAGCGATATCCGATTATCATTAAATTCTATAGTTGCTCGTTCATTAACGACAGGATGTTCTCTAATCCATTGTACTTGCCACTTCGGAACAGACTTTTGTTCTCGATGAATTAGTTCCCGTCCTTCTTTGGTGAATTTATTGACACCGTTTTTTGGCATTAATGCATTTCTAGTTTTGATGAACCCAATAGGAATAAGAGGATATCCATTTATATATCTTGTCATCTCAGATTTTAAATAAGGTTTAATGCCTTTATCATTAATTGGGTAATTGGTTGTTTTCTTCAACGAAAATTCTTTTAATCGATGCCGTTCTACTTGTGTAAGTTGATATTGTATTGGCATTAGACTATCGTTTACTTGTGTTGCGATTTGATAGTAATTATGAATACCAATAACCATGCTATTATAGATACGAACATTTTTGATTAATTCGTTTCCGTTGGGTACTTTTTGCATGAGCTTAATTTGGTCTTTGAGTTGTCGATTAATCCTCTTCCGTGATTTTTCTGTTATATGCGATTGACAAACATATTTTCTGCGTCCAAAACGGTCATATCCTTTTCGTTCCATTTTCAGTTCAAAACCGAGAAATTCACTACTTTTCCTTTTCAGATTTGTAATTTGAGATTTCTCTTCAGAAATAGGAAGGCTTAACCGTTCTTCTAGCCACATTTTGCTTGCAATGAAAATTTTCTCAGCATTTGAACGTGTTGTAGTAAAAATTTTAAAATCATCAGCGTAGCGAACAATATATATTTCTTTTAATTTGGAAGTTTTTCTAAGTTGCCTATAGCGATATTGATGACTATACAATCCAGTTTTCTTATTAAGGTAATCATTAATCGTTCGACACTTTTTACTTTCCCATTGGTTCGCAATCCACCAATCAAATTCATTCAGATTGATATTCGCTAATAGAGGGGAAAGTATTCCACCTTGTGGCGTTCCTTTTGTCGGATGTACAATTTCACCATTTGGTAAAATAATAGGATCTTTTAGCATTTTCTGGATAATGACTAGAAGTTGCTTGTCTTGAATGCCCATTGTCCAAATTTGTTGCATTAGTTTAGAATGTTTCACTTCATCAAAGAAACCTTTAATGTCCACATCCACAACGTATTGCATTTTATTATTATTTATTCGCCCCGCACATGCGGCTATCGCATTTTCTGCTGATTTTGTCGGTCTAAATCCAAAACTATATTTATAGAATTTAGCTTCACATATAGGTTCAAATACTTGCAAAATACATTGTTGTGCAATTCTATCCCACATTGATGGAAAACCTAATGGTCTAGTTTTCCCATTAGGTTTTGGAATTTCCACACGTCTTACTTTTCGAGGATTATAATGTGTAAATCTTTTCTTTACCATTTTTATGAACTCATGCTTATCCAGCTTTTCAATATCGTTTATTGTTACTCCATCTACTCCAGCCGTGGCACTTCCGTTGTTTCGTTTAATATTTCGATAGGCTAGTAGGATGTTATTGTCTGAAGTAATGATAGCCATAAGGTTATTAAATTTTTGGTTATCCTTACTTTTTGCATAAAGTTCATCAAAGGTTTCAGTCATACCATAGTACTCTGCATGTCGTAACCTTGTGTTTTTCAGTCTAGGGATTTTCTTAAAGTTTTCGCTCAAGGTCTATCACGCTCCAATCATGGCTCGTGACCTTTTTTAGTCATACGAGAATCCTTGAAATGATTGAGTTAAAATAGTTTAGACGAAACGACTTGAGGCTATTGTTCCATTTCCATTACAGAAACTTCATTACTCCTGCCTCTACTCTCACTATCATAAAAGGAAGTTATAGATACATTCCTTTCCTTCCTAACACTTCATCAAGTGTGTACTCTTCATGTTGATAGCTTTCCACGTTCCCTTAACCCTATCAATACTTAACTTAGGTGCTAGCTCTTGCCTGGCGTCCTCTCCATCGCCTGTAACGATGCATGGAGCTTTCGAAACCACCATACTTACTCGCCCACGGAAACGCACTTGAATTTTCATCAAGTCTACTCATTTCTAAATAGTCACACTTACAGACATTTCGTTCGCTAGTTCGTCAGTGTTTTACCACATTCTCACCATATTAAGTTTTAACGACTCCCGACCTATCCGTTACACCAACTACCTCTAGTTAGCTTTCGGTTACCAATTAGATTGGCACTACGGTAACATTCAGCCGACTTCACCGAGCTTCACACCTTATTCTTATACACATTCGAATAACGCATGTCGGAGTATTAGAGTAGACGTTTCAAGGCGTTACCCTATCATTCCACCTATCGAGTGAAGAGTTCACGACTCTCTTACTTGTCAACTTGACGTTCGGACAGCATGCGCAACCTTTTTAGTTACGAACGTGTTGCACGATGATTATGCGCACAAATAATAGAGGCCGCAGATCTTTTTACAGCCTCGCGAAAAATCTCCCTTGGATGGACGATTGAAGCATTTATTAATATAGAAGTTTTTCTATTTTATTGATACTTACTTTATTGTTAGAACGCTTATCTTATGCCATTCTATTAAAAATAATGAGTATTAAATAATGTTTATATCTACTTAAACTTGTTTAGTTGGTCACTTTTTTAGTCACTTTTTAATGGCTGCACACTACCTTTATAAACATAAGTTGACCATTAATTTTGAGGAATTGTGGTTTGAAACTTTCTATAATAACTAACTACGGCATACGCGGCTTTTACTCTAAATATTGTTATATCAAGATTTATACAGCATCTTAACCATATTAGTTAAGGTGCTTTTTTATCATTAAAAAGTCGATTGGTGTTAAATTGGTGTTAAACTTCTTTGTAATTAATAATAAATAAACTCATATTCATTTATCTACGTACGATACACACCCTAATACCCTACGTAAATTCTCACGCATCTGTTTACTTCCAATGCTGTTAACAATTCATGATGCTTCATGACATCATATTTAAAAGTTGATTACGCTGCATTACCTTAATCAGTTGTTCTTTCATCATTCTCCACCTTCAAACAGAACGCATGTTCGTTATTGTGATAGTACAAACATTTGCATTACATCAAGAAGAAATTGTTGGAAATAAAAAAACCAGGCTTTATTTGCCTGGTAAATTTCATAAGATATTCTCTTTTAATTAATAATTAAAGCTCGCACCATAACTTCTAATATCAATATTATTTTGATCAGGTGAAATACTTAACCCAACAGATGGAAGTACTGATATACCTACTGTACCTGTAATTTTCTTGTGACCATATTCGAACTTAACTGTTGCTTTACCTGATGATGAAGATTTAATATAGAATGTTTGAGAAATAGTACCTTCATGTGTTTGAAATTTATTTATAGTTCCACTAAGATCATACGCACCCGCTACTCCTCCAGACGGATCCCAAGTTGATGGTGTAGTACTAGATGACATTTGAATAGTTCCTCCAGTCGAAGTATTGTATAGAGCATATGTTGAGTTAAAACCTTTAAGTTTACCTGATTTGTCTGCTGGCATATAAACACCAAGACTTGATGGGAAACCAATCGTTATTTTATCTGTTAAAGCCCAAATAGGTTTATTTAACCATCTAAAACTACCAATTGCATAAAACGCATTATAGCCTGATTCAGAACTATCTTTCAACTTCAAAATTTGCCCTGAAAAATTTAAATCTGCACTTGGAATACTACCAAAAGAAGTAATTTCCGATAAACTATTTGAATCCTCTTCAAAACTATAAAACTCTTGGAAACTTGTCAAAACTTCAGCTTCATTTTCAATTAGAAACTTCGCTTCTTCATATGGTATATTTTCTACTTCTGTCTCACTAAAATCCAATCCATATAAGTATTCCTTTTCAGAATCTGTTAAAGTAAGACCATTTTCTGCAGCTTCAACTTCATGGTTGAATCCTAAAATCAACATAAAAACAACGCCAAAAAATACCGAAATAACACTTTTCTTCATTTAAATACCTCCTTGGTTTTATAAACCCATTATAAACAAAATATTACATTATTGGTTATAAATTTTCAATTTGGTAGAAATGAACTAGTTTTTTTTAGGTCATAGTAGTTTATTATAAAAGTATATAAAAGGAGGTTTTGGTAATGGAAACATTATTTTCTTTTAGTAGTATTTATTTAATGCCAATATACGGATTTTTATTTAGCTTCTATCTTATTAAACTCTTAAAAAAAATAATCAAAGGACAAGATGATACAACTACTGAGACGAGTATTATTATAGTAACTTTTATATTAATTGTATGGAGTATCAGTTATACATTGGTAAATATTCACTAAAATAAGATTTGGCAAAACACTGAGAAATTGTGAATAATTTTTATCCCTATAATTTCTCAGTGCCTACAATAATTAAGAAGCTTTATTTACTTCTACGTTGTTGAATAGTAATATACAACCCTATTAAACGATCAATTGACATTGCCCCACTTTGTAAGTCCTTCAAATGTATAGCTTGAATAATACCGTCTTTTACCGCCTGTTCAATGTAATTTTCTGCCTCTGTTTTCATAGTTGGTGAACCTGGATTCCATTTTGTATTTGTCACTTTAATTTCCTCCTTTTTGTCTTCCACAATTAATTGAACTTGCAATTTGCTGTTACTCGGAACGATTACTTGTCCTTCTAATTTATAGCCTTTCGGTATCTTCCAACTTGACTTAACTTCAAAGTGCGGTCGGTCAATACTACCTACCCAATCACCGCCCCATGTAATGCCTAACTTACGTGCAATAGCACCTATTCGATTAAGCGTTGTCACATCATATAATGATTGCGGAGGACCAACAGCGATATCCCATGCTAGACGTGATTTATGATTACTGTTTAATGTCCAGGTAACAATTTGTCCTGGTCGTGTTCGTCCTTGCGCATATAGGTAATTCTGGCGTTCTTGAGAGCGATACGTTTCAGTAATAAAGATGTTCTTTATACCAGCCTTGTAGCACTCTTGGAATAGTAATCTACAAGCTGTTTGTGCTGGCGTTAAAAGTTCAGTAAGATCTCGACATGTAGTAGTTACGCTTGTATTCATTTTGCATCATCCTTTGGTTTGTTATAATCCATTGCTAATTGGCTATCTGAAACTCCTTTTGTTGTTGGGTCAATGATAATACCAAGCAAACCTAAAATGCTCAGAATCGTCTCTGAAATAGCTGTTACTTGGCCGTTGTAAATCGTAATATCGACATTAAAAACGCCCGCTATTTGATTAGCGAGTACTAATAGTAATGCTATTAAAGACACCCAAAATTGTTTGTGTCTAATACGTACTTTCCAGTTAATTTTCACTCTCAAAACCTCCTAATTTGTTTTAATGACTAGGGCTAATAATGCTAAAATTACAGCTCCAATAATTGTTGTAGATGCCCACCAAATTACTTTGTCAATTTTGTCTAATCGTTTATGTGCACTTTTCGTACTTGCTAGAGCTTCATCTGCTTTATCTTCAGCTCGATTTGCTGTATCACGAATATGATTAATACCGTCTAACTTTTCACCAATAGCCCCTAAGCGCTCATATACATCTCTTACTAAATCATCTCCCATAAGACACCTTCCTTTTTCGCATAATAAAAGCCCTCTACAAGTGATTGTGGAAGGCAAATTCCCAAGCGTTTGGGATTTTAGACAATAAAAATAACGCTAAGCTTCTGCTTGCGTTTGCTCTAGCTTTTATTTTCAGATACCCATTCTGAAATAGTTTTGACATCAATTAAATCTTTTTTCTCATAAATATAGTCCAATAGCGTTGCGAAATCACTTCGATTATAGGTAGTTCCCCATTCATCTTGCTCGGTGCCGATTTTATGCAAACAAAAAACTAATGTACTTTGTGTTGTAATGGCTTGATCGACATAATTTATTACCGTTGCAGCTGGAAGTGTAAGTACATTTTTCGTCTTTCCTTTCAATACTTCTAATGGAAAAGTAGGCTCTAATCCTTCAACTAACGTTCTGGCATAGTGCAAATGTGGCTGTAAAGCTTTTACTATTTCTTTATTATGGCCACCGTAAGGATAGGCTAAGATATTTGAAGCTCTGTCATAACCTCGTTCATTTAACCATCTCTTACATGACAATATTTCATTCACTGCAGTTTCAACTGAAACGTTTGTAAGATTGGGATGATTTGCGGTGTGATTGAACATATCCCATCCATAACGATACATTTCTTCAATTTGACTTTCTGTCATAATGTCGACCTCTTTACCTACCCAATTCGAAATAACCCCTATATTTCCTTTAAAGCCTCGCTCAAGCATCATTGGAAATGCTAATTCATATTGGCTAGTCCATGCATCGTCAAATGTAAATATCACAGACGGCTTCTTAGTTGCTTCCCCTACAAAAATAGAATCAAACGTTACCTTTGAAATCATTTCTTCTCTAGCAACGACGACGAGTTGTACAGATTTAACACTCGAATCAAAGGGGCCTTCATTTTCAGTCTGGCTATTTAAATCAATACGAAGTTCATTCCAGCCTTCAACTAATGTATTTGCGCCAAATTCATAACTACGATATGAAGCATATTCAATATCATTTGCTAAATAAATAGCGAGTCCTGTGACATTCTTGCTGTTTTCAACATACACAAACATAGTGAGTATTTGTCTATTTTTCAAAATAAAAGGTCTAATGTTGTTATTCCTAATAGCTGTTGCCGTACCATTACTTACTGCAGTAATACCTTGTTTAGCATGTAAAGTATGCTCATTATCTACATGCATAGCATATCCATATCGCTTTACCCAATTACTCTCGGTTGAACCGTCTAATACCATTGTTCCATCTGACTTTGAAGTATTGTTAGTTCCGATTGTAATAGCTGAGAATACGCCAGTTTCATTATCATAGAATTGAGGAATAGGATAGCCCAAAGCGTCTCGTATAAGCTTCAATTTTGTAAAATCAACACCTTCACCACCTGGTACTATAAAAACTTGCTTTGCATGATCCCAATACTGACTAGGTATAGGACTTCCCAATGCATCACGGATTAACTTTTCTTGATTAATTTTCGTCATATTATCACCTTCCGTAGTTTGTTAATGACATCCGTTTGCATTTTATTTGTGTAATTTTTAACTTAAATCGAGGGTAATCTCTACCTTCATCTATTGTCCAAACCGTATCAAAATCCCATCCATTAAATGTTGATTGTGTTTGCATTTCTGTAGTTGTACGTGCTTTGGGGTGTGTTTCTGATGTTACTTGCTTCCAGAAATTTGACCATACTTCACCTGTTATAGGCTGTGCCCTATAAAATGGTTCTGGCCACCATGAAGGAGGACCTGTACTATTCCATGCAGGGTCCCAATAGTCATAGTCTTTACTATTTTGAAAGTTGTAATTTACATATAAATTGTTATCCGTACCTCTTATAAAAATATCTTTAACATAATTACTTTCGCTAGACCAATTTTGAGTAGTAATACCTAGCGTTACATCACAATAACAGGATTTTATCTCTGCACCGGTATTATCAGCAAACAGAAATAACGTTTTCTTACGCCATGAATAGTCATACATCTCTACACTCGTATAACAATTTTCGACACTACCACTGTATAGATAGTAAGCAAATGTTCCGGCATATAAGAATTTATCATCTGACTCGTATTCATCTTGTACGCCACCAATTCTGCCTATAACATAACAATCTTTTATAACAGCATAGGAATAGCAGACTAATCCACCAGCCAACCCTGCTGTTATATCCACATTAGCAGAACACTTACTTATTATTGTTCCTTTACCAGCTGAACTTACTAGACCACCTGTACTACTATTTTCATTTGTGGATTCCATTTTACCTGTTACATGGCAATTGGTAATTGTACAATCTTGTGTTTGTGATGCTAAAATAGCTATCCAGTTATATTTCGTGTTGGTGATATATGCATTATCAATTGTGATATTTATAAGTGTTGCTTGTACTGCTATGCTTATAAAAGCTGGATACATAATATCGTCAGTGATTGTTAAATTATTTATCTTATACCCGCCACCATCATAGGTACCATAAAACGGTTGGCCTTGACCGCCGCCTATAGGTACCCATTCAGCACCTGATAAATCGATATCCGCCACTTGTTTATAATAATACTTAGGGTTTTCTATATTTTTATTCTGTACACTGATAAGGTCCTGTGTTGTTTTAATTAAAAATGGATCATCTTTTGTACCAGTTCCACCACTAAACATAATCCCCCTCTCCTTCAGTTTCCAGTTTTCCATCTGTAATTTGGTATTGGTCTTCGTATGCACTTTTTAGTTATTCTTTTTAGCTTAAATGTCGGAGTAGATACATTTTCGCGAATGCTCCAAATGTCGTTAAAATCCCATGATGCACCATCGATATAAGTGCTTTTTTGTTTGGATTGACCGATTTTTACGGTGTTTGGTATTTGATTGTCTGCTCCGCTATTATAAGGTTGATTACTAGGTAACGAAAAAATGTCTACTTTCTTAGTGTTAATGATATTGAGTTGAAATTTAGAAGGAGCTATACCTACCATAGCTTCACCGACAATGCCCCAACCGATTTGATCGGTATGCGAAATATCAACATTACCAAGCAAAAAGCTGTCACAGATATTTAAACTGCCTTGATTATCCCAAGCAGCATTACCAGCAAATCCACCAAAATATATCCCGAAACTAAATGGATCTGTTTTTTGGTGGGTAATTGCCAAGTCGTTGTCTAAGTAGCATTGGTTAATTTCAATATAGGTGTTACCATTTTGAAAGTTATACCAATTTCGATATGAATTAATAAATCCAGAAGCATACAAAGTATCTGTCACATTTGACATGTCAATGGAATTACCCTTTGCATAACAATTACTAAATTCTACAAGTACGTCATCTATGCCATTACCTTGTGATGCATAGATAAAAAAACTCGTATACAAATATCCGTTAGTGTAAGCACCAAATGAAGAATCTAATATCTCACACTGACTTATTGTTATCTTATGAGATGTTAAGGTATGGGCTATCCCAGTAACGTAATAGCCTTTAATGACACAATTTTTTACTGAGCATCTGATAAATTCTAAATCTCCAGTGCCTAAATTTGAGCTTACAGCTATCAAAAGAGCTGATGAGTTACCATTTGAAATAAAAGTAGAATCTAATGCACGTACATTTTCGAATTTATGTCCTTTAGATGTTGTATCACTTATATAGCCTACTATTCCTACGGAAAAATCACTTTTCAAATTAATATTTTTAAAAATAACATTACTCATTTTTATAGAAGAAACCATGTAGAAAATACAGGCTGAATCATTAGTGCTGTGATAAAAAAGATTTTTTATTTGATGGTTACTGCCATCGTACATCAAGTCTACTGAAGGTAAATTAAAATATTCGAAGTCAGTTATGCCTTTTAAATCTATATCTGCTATTTGTTTAAATGCTAATATACCGGTGGTGTCTATGAAATTTCTAATAGCTAAAAAATCACCTAAATCCTCTACAAGAAAGGGATTTAGTTCAGAACCATTTCCACCACCGAATAAACCATCAGCCACTAACATCACCTTCTTCTTCTTCTTCTTCTTCTTCTTCTTCCTCTTCAGTTCCCTCTTGACACATGGCTTGTACACTTATATTTAAATTTCCACTTTCCAATCCTATCAAATTAACTTTTACTCCTATATATTTATCTTCTGCATCATCTTTAATTAATTCCCATAGTGCTGTTATTGGCTCTGTTTGCTCTACTTGGCCAATTCCCGTAGTCACACTAACTACTGAATCATAGGCAGCTGTAAAAAGAAATTCAGCCCCTTCATTACCTGCTAATACAGTTTCCGACTCTAAATAATATTTTGGTCCAAGTAAACCAGGGTCAAAAATCTCATCATTTTGTTCTGTAAATCTAACTGCGTACCAAGCTTGCTTGTGCTTTGTCGAATCAAATTGTGAAGGTGGTTTTTCAAGGATGCTGATAACAATGTACATCACGTTTTTGCGTGGGAAAGTCCAACCTACGATATCCTCGTACGATCTGTCTGTTCTTTGACCTTTACTGCTGTAAGTACGTATACCAACGTAATAAGAACGAAATTCTCTTAATAACGTCAAGCGGAATCCATTGTGTTCCAGTAATTCTTTATAAAATATTTCTGCTTGGATGACGTTTAATGAAGGATTATCAGGTACCAACACACCATTTAATTGTAAACAATTCACTTCTCCAATACGTAACTCGTAAAGTGGTTCAAACGGAATTTTTTCGAACGCAACGCCATACACCACATTTTTATGAACAGTTGGATCAAATTGCGATTTAGGTACTTCTGAAACAGAAACTAATAAATATTCTGCATCTTCACGTGGCAGTTTCCAATTGGGTAGCTGATCTCTTATAGTTTCGTAATCGTACACTAATGGAACACCATCGGAGCTGAACGTCATTATAGTTACTTTATAATTACTAAATTCACGCCTTAATGATAATTTAATACCCCCGTATTCTTGCATCAGGTGATAGTTTAACTTTACCGAAAAATCATCAAGCTCTAAGTCTTCCCCTTCCGTATCAATTAACAAGCTACTGTTGGCTAACATGTTTTTCTTACCAATTTTAAATTCACGTAATGGGTCAATATAAACTTTATTAAATTTCACTGCATAATCTCTTACTTTGTGAATCTCTGGATTAAGTTGTTCGAGAGGCACTTCACTTATGGTAATACTGATTGCTTGCATTTTAGGTTTTGGAAATGTCCAGTTACTCATGACGTCAGCTATTTTCTCAAGTTTATATTCCTCATATTGGTTGTCCTCATACCACTCCCCAATATACACATGGTACTTGCTGTATTGAGGCTTAACCTTCAAAGACATTCCTTTAAATTCACCTTGGATGTAATAATCAATAGAGGTAGATATATTGTCAGGTAAGATGTCTTCCTCGCCAAGTTCGATGCCACTAAGAGCCATACAATTAACCTTGCCAATTTGCCAGCTCTGCAAAAAGTAATTTAAGGTAGGATCTTCTTTCTCTTCATCTTCCTTATCTTCATTCATGACATTTACAATATCACGTATAACTTGCCCTACATCTAGCTTGGGTACTTCTTTAAATAAAGGATTATAACGCTTACCTACGATACGTTCCGTTGCATCAATGGCTAAATCTGTATCAATCATGCGAACGGTATCCCCAAGATCAGCTGAAACAATTGCTTGCTGTTGAGAGCCAGACATTTTACTAAAATCGATAATGTCTACTTCATGTGCATATTCAATCGAAAAATTATCATTCAAATCAATTTTTTGTGTAATCGATTGAATGTTTTTTCCAACCTCTAACACTAGGTTTTTATTGGCACCACGTCGGTTATGAATCGTAATGACAAACTTGTTATATTCAACTTCTAACCCGTTTTGGCGTGCAAATTCATTAATGCGACTCCGACCACCTTTAGCGCTTGGCCTGTAGTAATAATAACCACCTGCCAAATCGACAATTTGAAAACCGTCCATTCCCCAACATTGAGAAATGATGCTTCCTGGTGACCCCTCATAAAATTCCTCTTCGTCTTCTGCAACAAATGGTGCATCTGAAGGATTATTTAATTCATAACTTACATGCTCAAGTATGAGCTTGATTTCTTTACTTCTATCACGCTGCTTGTCTACTCCAGCAATAATAAAATAATCCCCATCCATTTCCACTAAATTTGGATAGTGTACAAAAGAAGGGAATATATTTTCAGCCATTTGTATGTCAGCAGTGTACTGGTCATTGATGACTTCATAAATCTCTGCGTTAATGACATTTTCAAGCGTACCAATGAGCGATAAATTGCTATGATTTAAAACCTTAATATCGTAACTCATACGGCCACCATATCAGGTGAACAACGAAATGTTGCCCAAAATAACCCTTCGTTCACGATACGCTCAAAATCTTCACTAGAAATAAATTTAGCCATGTATGCCCACTTTGGATCTTCATCAAAAATCAATCGCTCTTTCTGTGATGATTTAAAATAACTACGTAATGCCCGACAAGCATCATAATAGGTTTGACCTGGCAACGGTGTAAGTAGGCATTGTATGCGAATCTCAATATCACTTTCACTATTATCAGCTACTAATACACTGCCGCTAACCTTCGGTAATTTAATAAACGAATCACTAAATTCACCGAAAATGGGTCTCTCAGTGTCCATAACCTCAAGCCCCAATCGCGAACAGTGTATTCCTTTAAATGTGATGTTACACATACTATTTCCCCTTTCGATCACGTTGCTGTTGCTCATAAATTTGACGTGTAACTTTCTTAATATCAGCTTCTTCACGAATGATAAACTGCGCGCCTTCTAACATGCGTTCATAATTATTGTGAATTACTTGTGGTTCTTGTCGTCCTCCACCAGCTGCATCAAATATGGCTTTACCAATTGCGCCTAACACTCGCTCATTAAGAGGTAAAATAGCTTCTGGACCAGCTTCTCCTACCCCGTGTAATGCATTTCCTGTATTAAACAATGTCGGCTTATTAAACACGCCACCTTTTGCATGCCATTGAATATCGATTTTAGGAAGCCCTTCACCGAACCAATCTAATGGATTGATAGATCCCTTAATACTAAATTTAGGCTTCTTGAGCTTTGGCCAATTAAAATCGAATTTAAAGAATCCCTTTATAGCATCGATTGCTTTTTTAACGGCATCTTTCGCTTTGTTTATTGGTGTCTTAATTGCCGAATAAATAGAATCCCATTTTTCTTTGACCTTCCCAAGCAAATCACTGAACGAAAAGAATCCTTTGATTTTGTCAACAACAGTCTTGGCTATATCAGAAATTTTTGACCATATATTCGAAAAGAAGTTGGAGACACCTGTAAAAATTTCAACCGTCTTTCTTTTTATCGTGTCCCAATTTTCGACAATTGTTTTTACCATTATGCCGACTGGTCCAGTAACGACAGCAAGGATGGTTTTCCAGTTTTCCTTCAAGAAGTCGGCTATAGCGCCACCAGCTTTTTTGAAAACGCCAATAATAAAATCCCATAAATCAGTGAAGAATTCCGCTATAGAATCCCAGTTTTCAATAATTAACGGAACCGCTATGGTTAACGCTGTGACCGCGATACCAATTGGTCCTGTTAAAGCACCAAAAGCAAGTCTTAAAGCTGGTAAGACTTTCGAGGCTAGATTAGCAATGACCGGAATGAGTTTACCTAAAATCGAAGCAAAGCCAGCACCACCCTTACCACCACCAAACAAGGTGGTTATGGTGTATATCGCTGGACTGAGTGCGGTAAATGCACCTACTAATGTGCCAATAGCACCGACAATAGCTACAATGGTAGATGTTAACACTGGGTTTTCTTTTGCAAAACTAGCAATACTCGATACTACTTCGGCAATAACACCTAACAACGGTTCAAGTGCTTCTTTTACATCTGAAACAGCTTGTCTCAACTCTGTCATTGGATCAGCATTGACTTGCTCCGTCATTTTGTTAATTTCTGCTTGGCCTTCAGCAACAGTAATCTGTCCATTAGCCACATCATCTAGCACACTAACAATTGCGTCGCCCTGATCTTCCCACATAGTCCCGAAAATTTCAACGCCAATCGTTTCACGTAAAGTAGCATCTTCGATTTGGGATAACCATTGTGCCATTTCGGAAAATGCCTTTGAACCTTCTTCGCCACCTTTAGCAATCGCTTTCCCCCATCCCTCTAACTGAGAGAATAAAGCTTGTACAGCAGCACTGTCAGGAGGGTCTTTCGCTATCGCTAACTTTTCGGCATTCATGGCTTTAAATGAATTTAATTCAGCTTTGTGCGCTTCTCTTACAGCATCCATTTCGTCACTTAATCTCTCATTAAGTGCTTCTTTACGATTAGTATGTTCTTCTTGAAGTGCCGATAATTTCGCCTGATTCACTTCGCGTAACGCATCAATCTGTGCCTTATTAGATTCACTAAGTACCTTTAATTCCTCTTGTTTGCGTTGTTGAAAAGCTTCTTTTTGAGCGTTATGCCGTTCTTGTAAGGCTGCTTTTTCAGCTGCTTGCATTTCTTTTAATGCATTTTTCCGCTCATCAAATCCACTTTTTAACGATTCTTTTTCGTTTGCAATTTGCTCTGAAAGTTGCTCTTTTCGAGTATCCGTCTCTGTTTTAAGCGCTTCTTTTTTAGAATCCGATGCTTCTTTTACAGCATCTTTTTGACCTTTTATAACTTCAATTTGTTCTTTCCGGTCTTCTCTGATTTTTTCAAGACGTAACCGTTCTTCAAAATCACGTAATTCTCGCATTGCGTTCTGGCGATCCGCGTTCGTTTTCGCATTATTTACACGTAAGGTTAATTCAGCACGCTTCTGTGCGTTTTCTTGCTTCTTAATGGCTTTATCTTCAGCTTCGGTTTTAGCATTTAATGAATTTATTTGATTGTCTAAAGCTTTTAACTGATTATACTTTTCTTCATCAATAAGCTTCATGCGCTCTTTGTATTCGTTGTCTATGAGCTTTATTTTTTCTTGAGAGTTTTTCTCAAAAATTTTCAACTCTTCTTGTTGCGCTTTTTCAAGCTGACGTAACTGTTCTTGCTGATTTTTAGTTAATGTCTCAGTTTCAGCAGTTAATCTTTTTTCCAATGCTTTTTGTTGCTGTTCATAGCTTTTAACCGTAGCATCATAACTAGCACTTAATTTTTTTTCTAGTGCTTTTTGTTGCTGATCATAACTTTTAGATACAGCGTCATGCTCATTTTGTAACAGTTTATCTAAAGCTTTTTGTTGTTGAGCATGCCCCTTGGAGATGGCCTTCTCTCGATTACTTAACGATTTTGCTAGGGCATCTTCTTGCTTAGAAAAGTTAGCTTCCATTGCGGAAAGTTGTTCATCTGACATTTTTTGCGTATCACCAACAACATCACGAATAGCGTCCTTCATGGATTCTTTCAATCCGTTGCCCATTTCAACAGCGCGAATACGCCCTTCTTTCAAGCCATCTAGCAAGTTGTCGATATTCCAGCTTTTTTCTTGAGCAGCTCTCGCTAAGATAGTTTCAATCTCCTGAGCATTGTAGCCCGCTCGTTTTAGCTGTCCGCCATATTCGCTTATAATATCGAGCTGTTCAGGCGGGAAACCGATTTTCAATAAACGACTAATTAAGTTGGTTGCCTCGATATTGGATATACCAAGCGCTTTGCCAACTTCGTTCGTTTCTTGAATCAGTTCAGTAAAATCGATTCCACTATATGCTCTGGTAATGACAGCTGAACCATTTACTACTTCTTGATTAGCCGCATCTGTAGCATCTTTATTTAAAGCCCATTGCCTTCGAACTCCTTCGAGTGAGGCTTCTCCATCAACACCGTACGCTTCTACATCTCGCACAGCCTGTCTAACGGTTTCTCTTGATGATTCAGGTACATCAAAAGAAATCTTAATAGACGTATCCAAACTAGCGCTTTCTAACGCTGCTGATACTGCTGTGCCTACGCCAATAGCCGCAGTCGCTGCACCTGCCATGGATTTTAAGCTATCCCCAAGACCATTCACTTCTTGTTCAGCTTCATTTGCTTCTTGTCCCAATCGAGCTAAATCTTGTCGAACTTGTTCAACAGAAGAACCGCTGTCTAACGAACGAATGGATGCTCGCAACTCTGTTATATCACGACCTGCATTTAATGATGAGCGTGCGATTTTATCGAATGCAGTATCTAATTCTTTTGCACTGGCAGAACCATTTTGGATAGCACGTGTTAAATCTCGACCCAATAAATCAGAAAAATCACCAACCGATTGGCCAGTGACTGAAAATAAATTTTGTAATTGTCGTAAAGACTCCGTTTGATCAGCTTGAGCTTGCTTAGCACGTTGTAAGGCTTGTTCTGTTCCTGTGATGGCATTGGCTGCTTGTTGTTCAGCAATTTGATTACGTTTAAGCTGTTCCTCTAGTTTTTTTGCTTCCTCTGAATTTTCACCCCATAGATTTTTTGCACGTGCTAAAGTTGCTGTGGTTTCTTCTGTTTTACGTTTTGCCACTTCATAAATTTGTTGTAGACCACTCATTTTCGCTTCTAACTTTTCAGTCTCAGAAGCATTGTGTTTCATCTGTTCTTGCTGGAGCTTCATCTGTTGACGTAATGATGTTGTTTCTTTGTTCATTTCCGTCATTGATTTATTAAATTCTTGGTTAAATGCCTTGAAGGTTATTTTGACTTCATTGTTATTGTTAGCCATATACTCACTCTCCTATCAGGCTATTACTCCACCCATCAAACGCCAGTTTATTCGCATAAATACGCTCTACTGTTGCTATTGGACCATGCCAAAAGGTTTCTGGGTCGATACCTGCTATTAATACGTAGAGTGTGTAAAGGTCCTCCACATGCTTGATGATTAGCTTTGGTGGTGTTGTTTTTTTTTGGACTTTTTCGTTTGTTTGTGTAAAGCTTTAGCAAATTCATTCGATTCACTCATTAAATCAACAATCAAATTAGCATAAAGTTGGATTGTATCTGTTAATGAATAATGGTACATTTCTAAAAATTCATCAAAGGATAATCCAAGATTTTTATTGGCGCCAATTGCAGCTAGATAAATAACAGCAATTAATTTTTGCTCATCAAAAGCATTCAATAACTCAAGGGAAGCTTCTTCATCGGATTGAGTAATAAGTGTTTCAAGTCCCTTAATTTTCAGTAAATCCTCAAACAAACTCGATTCTAATAGGCCTGTATCATAACCTTTTTTCACGGCAGCGTTCGTTAAAAAGGCTGGATGTACTTTCTCGTTAACAAATCGCTTTTCGAACTCACCGTCAACTGTGACAATTTCCACTTCTTTTAATTCGACCTTTTGAATTTTCATGTGATTCTCCTCCATCTATTCAAAAATAAAACACCTCCAATTCGGGGGCGTTGGTTTGGAATAAAGTTTGATTAAAAGTAATTCTAAAAATCAGTTTTTATAGTAAATAAAAGAAAGCATATTGAATAAAAATTGATCAACATGCTTTCTTTTTTTGGTAATTTAGTATCAAGTTTTTATAATAAAATTTGACGAGTTTTTAGCAGCTCTTATTCAACTAAAGCACACCGTTAGCCATCCATGAAGCGCAAAAATCAGCTCTTCACCACAGAAAATGAAAGATGATTAAGTTCTTTCATGGGAGTTGAATAAGAAACGTGAAGCTTATTAAAAAACTTGCTAAACACTAACGGGTTCTGTTTTGAAGTACAAAAAGCAAAATCGCAGGTTAAAAATACAATTAATTAGCATATTAAAAGGTACTGCAATTGCAGTACCTTTTTTGTACAACTTGGTTTGATATTTCGTGAATCAAAATTTAACTAAAGAACCCCATTAGTTCAATAATAATTAAACAAAGCTACGATTTGAATTTGTACGGTTTTTATTAGTTGAAAGGAAGATTAAGTATCCAACAACGTTAAATAACATAAATGCAAGAACCCACCTAAATTTTAGTCTATTTTGGTGATAGGCATTTTTCATTGCCCAAATAGAAAATAAAATAAAATAAAGAAACCCACCTAAAAATAAACATAACATACTTGCGGTATGAAAACTTCTTCTTTCCGTTATCACGTACCAATCACCACGCCCACTTCCCGAAGGTAGTATCTTAACAAACAACAAATTTGATGTCCATATTTCTCGACTAAACTCATAATCGGATTTTGTATTATCTACATAATTAAAGACATTTTCAAGAGGTATATCCTTTACATTATAAATTTGAACCTTTGAAATTTGGTTAGTCTCGTGCATTAAGTGTGCTACTTCTTTTTTTTCAGTATTTGAAATTGAGCCATTGTTATCTAAACTATAATGTACTGCCGTAGATAAAAAGGAATTCTCGCTTAAACTATCAGTTTCCTTTGACTGAAGGATACCATAAACAATGGTTCCTAAAACAAGAAAACATAATGCTAAATAAAGTAGCCTATTGCTTTCAGCACCTTTTTTCAAATAAACACCTCCATTATAAGAGATGTCCAAAATAAGTTAAATATTACAACAGTTTATTTATCATCATTTAATGAACTAACCTGCCCCGTTAGTTTAAGTACATTTCTTCACAATCTTTCAAATTCAACATAAATATCTAATTGAAAATCACTTCTAACTAAAGAGATAATTGTTATCACTCTTTATTATAAACAATCAATCTTTTTTACAAAGCTACAATAGGCGGTGCTCATTAAGGTGTATCTGGTTCAGTTTTTTCAACTAATTTTCGTGTGAAGTTTGTATGCCAAGTTTCCGCAATTTCTGGATCTTCTAACTCAGCTGTAATCGCCTCATAGTAGAATTGGCCATGTGCATCAGCAACTGCACTAAATGCTAGTTCAAGCATCGCTAACTCTTCTTGGGACGTATCAATGTTGATGGTAAAGCCACCCGCATTAGATGCTTTAGGGAATGCGATTAATTTTGTGAGGTCCTCAAATTCATCTACCACATCAGCTGTAAATACAAAGTCTTTACCCAATGAATTGGAGCCATAACTATAGATACCAGGCTTTAAATCCTCATTAGATAAACCGAAATAGTCACGTAAAACTTGTACAGGTACATGGGCACTAACTGTTACATTTAGCTTTAGTGTAACGGTTTTCTCCGCAATTGTTGCACGACCACATTTTTTCGATAAAACGGTTGTCTCAGGTTCAGATGCAATCGTACCCACACAACCAAATTTTGTTCCTGGTTCTTGTTTGTTTCCTTTCATAAACTGAATCGATGCGTTTTTGATATTCCACGCATCAAATTGCTCAATTACTTGATTTGGCATTATAAGCCCTCCTCTATTAATTCTTCTAATGCGCCATGTAATTTCTCTAAAATTTTAGGCGTTGATTTCTGTAATGAACGATCACTAAAATGCTGTGCCCAGGGATTCGATGGTCCTCGACCTTCATCAGGGAAAACCAAGTAACCAAAACTACCTTTTTTATTGGCGGCTCCTCCCTTTGTTTTCACAACAAACCCCAAATTATGTTCCTCACTTGTTGACCAATTACTTTCTTTCGCGTGTCTCTTATTAGCAACATTTGAAACGGGTAAAAGATTGGACATTTCTTTTGTAGCAATCTCAATAGCATCCGTGTGTAGCACTTTGTTAATGGCTTTCTCAGCCCGACCTGGTAACGCCCTAATTTTTTCTTCCAAAGAAGTTAAATCATCAAATTCAACTAGTGACCTCATAATTCAACACACCCAGTTACAATTCTTCGTTGATACAAAAATACAACTCTATCAACATAGTTATCCGTATCTTTTCTTTTTAATCTTTGTTTTTGTGTACGTTTCAAAGACATACGAGGTATATGAGAAAGTTTTATAATAATATCAACAGTACGTTCGTCAATATCGTCACGGTTTTCTGAATAGTAATAGATAACTACATCTTGACTAATAGTCTTTTGATCATCATTTTTATTCATGTCACCTGTTTCATAAACAAAGAAATGATAGTTATTTTTCTTAAATTGCGCCTCTTCATCCTCTGCTAGATCATCTTCAAAAACAGGAATATCAAAGGTGTTTAACACTGTAAGTAAAGCGTCAATCTGTTCCTGCATCTTGGTTTTCGTTTTGCTCATGTACTCCCACCTCCTGTAAATAAAAATAGAGATACGTTTTTTCACGATCACTATCTACCTTTATGACATCGTACTCTGTCCCTTCCACAATGACTTTTAATTTACTTTTATCAAATTTGCGTAATTGAGGAGGGCAGAGAGTGCGAATTTTCAAGCTCAAAACAGCACTTAATACTTTTGCCATTTCATAATCTTCATCACGACACGACATTTCTTGATAAGCAAGCCGACCCATTGGAACAAATTTTTCACCGATTCGTTTTCTCTTCGCGGACCGTCCAGTTTCCTTCGTACCATATTGAATATAACCGTCGTTTAAAACATCACGGATCTTCTTGTTCGCCATCGACAGCCCTCTTTTCTAAAGCGACATGTAGTATTAGACGCTTGAGTTCATCTGCAAAATTCTTCTCAAATTCATCTGCTGCATTGTTATAAACATAGCGACAGCGCTCTAATAATAGCTCTGTTTCCCATGTGTCTAATCCAAAAGAAAAAGTCTTACTCGTCAATTTCTCGAAGTAAGACTTAGCCCTATTAATGATACGTTCTAATTCAGGATCTTCATCATCCCAGGTAATTCGTAAACGACCTTTTAATTCTTTAAGTAATTCAGGCATGATTATTCACCGCTTTTTAGTGCGTTTTCAGCCTCAATAGCTTCCTCTTTACCTTTTACTTTTTCGCCGTTGGACAACTCATAACGCCCGCCGCCTACATGTTTTGGGAACTCTGACACTTGTTCTCTCGGTTCTTCCTGCTTGGCAATCATAACTTCTGCTAGATAGATTTTTTTGTACTTAGGATGCACACCTGTTAAAAAATAAACACGTTCCTCATCTGCCGTAAAGCCTTCAGCTGGATATGTGTTACCAGCCTTATACATATGGCCATCATGTTCAAGTGCTTTAAATGGATTTACTACTTTTGCTGTGATCATACTTTATATCCCTCCTAGATTAAGGTGTATCAGGTGTATTTGTTGTGGTCGTGTTGTTGATAGCCATATTTGTAATATCAAATACGATGAACGAATCGTTATCAAGTGGACGACCATTTGTTAATTGACGAGTTAAATATAAACGTTGATCTTCAATTAAGCGTAATACGTCAGTAGATTCTAATTTTGTTTCACCAGCTACCCCCATGAAATAATCTTTCGGTTTACCGGAAATCATTGTATTCAATGGGACAGCTGGCGATTGAATGATTTCCAAACCAGGAATAGCAAAATTATTATGTGTCCAAGAACCGTCATCGCGTTGCTTTGCCCCATACGCAAATAATTTTGTCGCATAATCGAACGGATTAATGATTAATGAAACGCCCGTATAACTACGTGTACCGCCTTTTGTTGTAGGTGCCAAGATTTTTTCACCGATTTCTTGCGGTGTGAAAACATTCAAAGTCACTTTGGCTTTATCTGGATATGCGCCATTCACAATAGCACCTGCTAAATTTTTAATCATACCGATCGGTTGTTTTTTACCTGTCCCTTTAACAATGACATTTTCTAACTCTGTTGAAATAACTTCTGTTAAAAACGCACGTACATAACGATCTAACCATTCAGGTCCAAGTTCGAACATTGCTTTGCAGACAACTAAAAAGCCAGAAAGTTTATACATACCTTGCTCAATTGTTTCAAATCCGTGGTCAACCATTTCTTTGATTTCATCGCACACATCTCCCCAGAAGGCTGTTGTTGCCCCTTCCTTACGCACTACCCATTGCGTAGTTGCACCGACGCGCTGAAAATTAACGCGAGACAATAATGGATGGTCCATTGCTAAATCTTCGAATACGCGTTCATATACAGTTGGTGGTACTAATGTAGCTACACCGTCAAATGATTGCACATCAATTGCAGCGTTATAAAATTTCTTTTCCTCTGTCGTCAATGTACGTATGCCTCGTGATGCTAATACAGCATTGTCCCATTGTTGCTCGTTTGCACGATTGGCCTCGCGAATTGTCGTGTTCATTAAATCTTGGAAATGTAGCATATTACTTTCATAATTCTCAACAATTCGAGCTGCAACTTCGTTTGGATCAGCGCTTTCAAATGCTGCTTTTAAAGCGGCCACTTGAGCTTCTTTATTTTCGATAACTTTTGGTTCATTATCTAAATTTTTAATACCTGTCATATAAATGACCTCCTATTTTTGAGTAAAATAAAAACGCCTACTCATCTGAGTTGCGTTGGAATTTTGTTAAAATATTTTGTTTTGGGGCTGGCTCTTGTTTAAATTGAGCAAGAACACTATTTTTAAATGCTTCTGCATCTGTTTTGGTTTTGTCGTCATCGGCTGGGTCTTCCACAACTGTAGATGATGCAAAACCAATAGCGATAGCTTCATCTGCTGTGAACCATGTTTCATTGTCCATCATAGTAGATATTTCTTCTTTTGTCGCTTGAGCTTTAGATAAATATACATCAACAATAGACGCGTCTAGTTTGGTCAATAATTCAGCTTCTTTAGTTAAAGCTTCTTTGTTACCCCAAATGCCTGTCGAAGCATTATGAATCATCAACATCGAGCCTGTATTCATGTTTAATTCGTCTGCAGCCATTGCGATTATCGAAGCTGCTGAACATGCCCAACCATCCACAATAATTTTCACTTTTGCATTATGATCCTTCAGACGATTATAAATCGTAATACCGTCAAAAGCATCGCCGCCAGGACTGTTAATACGAACTGTAATGTTGTCAGTCGTTACATCTTTTAATAATGCATCGATGTCACTCGCTGAAATAGAATCGTACCACCAGCTCTCCCCAATATCGCCATAGATGACAATTTCAGTTGTGGATGCATTGATATTTTTTGCTGATAGTTGCTTTTTAATTTCTGGAATTTGTTCAGCATATTGTTGATTTTTAAATTGCTTAAAACGATTTTTCAAGTTAAGTTTCACCTCCTTTTAGTGCAGTCTCTGCATCTTGATAATTCTTCGTAACATGACGCTTATCTGCAATTTCATCGTTCACAGGCTCATGCCCCAGTTCTTCTAGAATATTATTGATTGTATAAACACCCATTGCGAACATTTTGTCAAAGGCGGTGGCCAATTGTACGATGTCTGTGATTTTAATTTTTGATGTATCGATTTTCAAATATGTCCGTTTGAGATAATCATCTTTTGTATAGGCCTTGCGATTAAATTCATCCTCTGTCATTTTAGCTGGCGGGTTGATGGCAAACATAATAAAGTTGTCCGTTTGTTTATCGATGTCCGCTAAATCACCTTTGAGTAGACCACGTGGTACATGAAATGCCATCGCCACATAATTAAAAATGTCATCTATAAGATTACTAATGTCTCGACTGTCAATTGTTAATCCGACTTTAGCGTCTGACATATCTTCAAGTTCAAAGCCTTCTTGTAGTTGGAAAGCAACGCTTTTCTTATCTGGATCAAACCAATTTTTCAATTGTGTTTCAAACATATCGTCAATTGCTTCTTGCGTTTTATCGTCTTGTGGTCTTAAAAAATCACCTTTTACTAATACACGCTTATTATTTTTAAGCTTGTAGTAACTCTTAGCTGCCTCAATCATTCTGCCATGAGATTCATACAAATCATTTATGACAGATAGAATTTTTGTATCAGTCAACTTCAAACGAATGACTTCGGATTCTATAAATGTCTTGTCCATCGTTAAGTCACCAATTTGGATACCTGAATATTTATTCTCATAGAATGCAAACTCTTCCACATTAAAGCTATCAGCTATATAGAAGTTGTTATTCTGCATAATAATTAAACAATCGCCATCATAGATAAGCTTTCTGATTGCTTTATGAAAGAAAGCAGTTGCATTTTGATTTTGGTTTGGTTGCACATTTAAAGCGTAGTACATGTTTCCTCTGTGCGCTTTACCTTCTTTGAATGTCTTAATTTCACATCTTGATAAGGCATTAGCGATTAAGTTTACACATGTTTCTACAGCTAGTTTCTTGTAATAATACTCAGCTGACAGTTCATAATAGCAATCTTTTAAGCTTTCTAATTGCCCTTTTTTAAAAAACCTCTTAACCCATTGCCACATACTCAATACTCTCACCTCCTAATAGCTGTATGTTTTAAATGCTTTTGAAACATTTTCTTTTGTGATAATTCGCTTTTCAGTTAATAAATTTTCATGCTGCAGCGCGTGCAAGAATGCAAAAAAGCCGTCAGTTTTTCGTAACTCCGGCTCAATTTTTTCATAAGTAATATTTCCTTTTCCATCTCGTTTCACATACGTATTCCACGTGTACCAGCGCATCATGAAATCATCTCCCCACAGTATCTTTTCATGTGAGAACATTTCTTCAATAACTGGCTCTAATATCGTGTGAGTTAGTGAACCTTTGCGCGCCTTAATAAGATCTAGCCCATAGTCTTTAAATTTTTCTTCTAAATGAGCAAATTTTACATGGTCCGCTGCAACGGTTTTTATCCGATATTTTTTCGACTGTTCAACGAACCAATTGGCGATTTTTTCCGGACTATTTGTTTCTTCATAAATAATAGTGGCTAGTCCTTGCTGCACCGCCAAATCAATATCAACTTTAAAATCATACAACTTTAAACTACGATGATTGATAAAAGTATGATGTATCCAAAAACGTTTTCCTTCATGTTTAAATAGCAATCCTACACCAACAAAATCACGTATATCTGCATAGTCAACTCCACCGATACATTCTAGCCCTGTAAGGTCTGGCAATGGTTTACTAGCCGCTTCTAACTTCGGCCAATCCGTAACTCCATTTGCGGACAACATAAATGGCATGTTCATACGTTTCGTTATAAATTCAATTCGTAAAGAAGGTCTAGTTTTTAAATTATCATACTCTAGCAGCATTTCTGATTTTAAATGTGGTAAAAAGTTGATTCCTGGATTCGCCTTTTCCCACATGGTCACATCATGCATTTCCTCTTCATCGTCAAGATGTGCAAGAAACGGGAACATTCGCGAGTTAGGAAGCTCTCCTTTCAAAATCATGTCTGCTTCAGCTTTAAAATCATCGAGTACACCACCACGTACATATCCGTCAGTTGTGATATAGATACGTCTTCCCAGTGGCACTTTACCAAGAGCTGAAGTAAATACTTTGATATTGTCATACGACTCATACTCATGGACCTCATCAAAAATTATCGCACCTGGACGCAATCCATCCTTTGTTTTGGCATTATTCGTATGATAAGTTAATATCGATTTTGATTTTATATGCTTAATTTCTTCTTTGGTCCACTTAAAGTGTTTCTTCATCTTTTCTTTACGATCATCTAAAATGTCGTATACATCATTAAACGAGGTTTTTGCTTGTTTTTCAGAGGTTGCAACAATGTCAACGTTATACCCTCTGACGCCTTGCTTTGCTATAAAGTATTTACTGATAGCAGCAATAAAACCGTTTTTGCCTGCCCCACGTCCCCACATTAAAAAGAATTCATTAAATACTAATGTCCCATCTTCATAGAAAAGTCCAACCATACATGCCAACACAAATAGCTGTGCTGGATACAGTTTGAATGGGAAATAGCGTTCAATAAATTCCTTCGCTTCTGTTATTTCATTCGTTTCAATACTTACATTTGGCTGTTGCAGCTTACGATCCACTAATTCTACAAGCAATTTGACATTTTCAGATACGATATACTTTCCGCTTCTGACACCGTTAATATAATCATCGATGTAAGGATGATATTTATAATTCGTCATCTTCATCATCCACATTCTCCATATCCGCTGCTTTCAATCCCAGTTCAGCGAGTATGCGTAACATTTGTGCGTTTGTCTTATTCAATTCAGCTACGCTATCATTCTTCTTTTCCACGTACATGCCAGGTACAACGACACCACGTTCATTAATATCCTCGATTAAGAGATTTTTAACATCCCAAAGGGCCATATAATCATCGACTAAATCAATGTAATATGATTGATCAAGACCTCGCAACTTGAGTTGATCTTTTAGATCCCTTTCAATCAGTAATCGTAATTTATTATGACTAGGTACTAATTCGATGGACGGTGGTGCATCGACTATCTCAACACGCACACTTTCGTGTGCACTATTTTCCTTTTTTTCTTTCCAATTGTATCTTTTATACCATGACTTAACTGTGTTTTCTTTCACACCATATTTTTCAGCAATGTCCTTGTATTTCATGCCTTTTAGCCAATCTTCATACGCCATTTCATGTTTCATGCATCCTCACCGCCCACCTTCCTTCATGAATATTTATGCACGCTTACATAGGGTGCAATTACTACGTGGAAAATCAAAAAATATTTTCTCCCATGAACCCTACCCGTTGAACGAATCCCTTAAAAAAGCCGAATTTTTTTGACCGGGGGGTATTTATTTTACGTATTTCAAATGCTGATCAGCGAAGTCAATGATGTACCAAATTTCTTCTGTCGAAATCGATAACAAATTACATGTGAACTGAAGTTTATCATGCGCTTTCAATTGTTCTCGTACCTTCTCAATCGTCATGTGCTTGCACTTACGAGCATTGACACAATCTCTTATCTGTTTGTATCGATAGTAGGCGTAACGAGTAAAGGCGTTCAGCATGTCTCGCTCATACCAATCACGACACTCATTTGTAGCTGCAGCATCGATAATATCTGTATCATATGTCCATGTGCCATCAGTAAGTTGCATCCCTACCACCTCACACTTCAGGAACCTTACCAAAATACACTCTCCAGTAATGGCAAGCTTTCTTTATTCGTTCTATATTTGGATGGAATCGAATCGATTCAGCAATGTATATTCCTCGTAGTCCATCTGGATTTTGTGTATTAACACTCATAAATTTCCCTTTAGGAAATACTTTTTTTAATTTAATCGCTTGATAACTATCCATAACAATGATTGTTACATTACTCTCAATCGCCTCGTCAAACGTCATGCTGCTACCACCTCTCATCCTGATAAAATTTATTCTTCTGCGTGACTTCTAATCGATCATGTACTTCGTTATGACACTTAATGCATAGGCATTGTAGGTTATTTAGAGTCAATGACAAATGCGGATGTTTCTTTACTTCTTTTAAATGGTGAACATTCTCTGCTTTGTGATAGCGACCAGCTGCTTTACATAACTGACATTCATAGTTATCACGCTTCAAAGCTTCTTGTCGTAACTGCATCCACTCATTTGATTTATAGAACTTCATTAGCTCACCAGTAAGGATATGCTGTATCAGTTCTTGTTTGCGTGCTTCATTAATCATTGTTCATCTCTCCGCAATTTAATTTTTAGCTACAACTGTTTGCTTGGTGGTTTAGTTGCCCGACGTAACCAAAAACCATCTGCATTAAATATCTCTTTCGCTAAATCATCTAGGAATAAATAAGGTTCTCTATGTTGAAAATGTGTAACTATATCTTTTAACTTCCAAACTTCTTTCTTGCGACGTCTTATCAATACTGCATCCTGACTAGCTATATCACGTGCTTTACGTAATTCCCTCAATCTTTTATAACGTTGCTTTCTAGCTCTACGCACGCTTTTAGATATGGTTTTATGCATGAACACACCACCTCTCAAGGCATAATAAAAAGCCATACCCGATTGGATATGACTTAGCTAACATCTAATATTTTTTCTTGATAGTGTATACCTATTTTTAACATATTTATTTTTAAACATTTTTCTAACGCATCCTAAGATAAATATCGCAATCCCTTTTGAAAACTATACATATTATATATTATAGAAAGGAGGGATATTTTATGGAATACTGCGGAGAATTTCGCGAAGAGCGTCGCGAACGAAACCCATTCGCTTTAGTCGTTGTACTATTCATTCTTCTGATTATTGTCGGCGCTACTTTCATGCATAGAGGTTACTAATACCCAATACCGCCTATAATGCTCATAACTACTGTAAGGTAATACTAATTTAACCTTACACTTTCAAACCTTTACTAAGGGTCACTATCCTCCGGGTGATCCTTTTAAATTTTCCTCTTTCAATTTTGCACTCAACTTCTCAAGGCATAAAAAAAGCCACACCTTGTTAGATGTGACTCAGTAGTGTTGACGTACCAGTGAACGTCTATTTAGTTGGAAGACTATAGATGTGAAGTAAATCTAATTACTCTACATTTACACTATACAATATTTAAAATACACTTAAAACGACATCTTTACGACACGACTATAATTGTAACCGCAACCCATCTGTACCAAATAAAAGTACTGACATCGAGTGAATCGCCTCTTTCAGATCCCTTTGTGCTGTACGTTCATGAACATTATGCAAATCTGCTATTTCAACGTATGTCATTTTTTCATCTTTTATATAAAAATGCATTAGTGTTTCATATCTTCGTACCGCTTCTGCTCCTAAGTGTTTGCAATCCATTTCATAGACTTTAATCATATTATCTATGAACCGCATCATAGCAAGTGTACGAGCTTCGCTTCTTTTTATGGATTCTAATGTAAGGTATTCTTTATCAGGAGTGATTATTTCCTCTTGCTCCCCATCTTCTAAATCCATATTCTCTTTCATTTCATTACAGTACACTTTTAAATGACGATAATTTTTCAACAATATTCTCGTATTAAAAAGCCGTCTATCCAATCTCTTAGTTTTTTCTTCTTGTTGAAGTTCATTAAACTTTGCAATGGCTACCTCAGCTATTGCAGCTATTTGTTCTTGTGCGATACTACTCATTAGCACACCTCCAATTATTATAGCGTGTTACGATGCTACGGCTTTTTTATTTTTAAATTTATTTCACAGGCAATTCACTATACAAATATAGCTATCACGACATATTAATAGTAATGTAAAGCTAATTTAGCCTTACACCTCCGAATCTTGTTACTAAGGGTCACTTCTATCCCAAGTGACCCTCTTATAGTTACTTTACTCAAAAGTACCCTATAGGATAGACATCGGTCTAGAAACAAAATGGCTAATTATAAGTATTGAAAAAATAATATTTACTATATCTTCACTCCACCTTCCTTTTTGTCCAAACAACTGTATTCGATATGAATACAATATTCTATAGAATAGGAGGTGAATATAAAATGGCATCATTTGTAATTGGAGCGAGAAGTCTTTTCAATTTTCGAAACGAACGCTTTTTCCTATTAGTTGAAGATGAAATTACAATTCCAGCTCAAGGTGTGGAGATTGATCCAGTTAATATCTATGAGATTGACCAACAAACTTTCAATTTTATCAGAGATGAAGGAGATACACCTGTGATTGTACCTGTATTTAAACTTCCAACTGTACCACCTGGATTTAAATTAGAACGAAAATGTATTTTTTCAGTAGATAATTCATACTTCGTAATCTATGATTTAGAAAATGGAACTGATAACAATGTTTTATTAAGAATCAGTGCAGCTTTATTTAACTCCTTGAGAAATTCTGGTGTTCGTGAATGTGTTCCTCAAAATTTCATTTAATTAATAAAATATCCAACCTGTCAGATGATGAGGTGTTGGAATTATATACGACGCTACGGT
The DNA here is from genome assembly GCF_041262405.1 of Lysinibacillus sp. RC79. NCBI lineage: Bacteria > Bacillati > Bacillota > Bacilli > Caryophanales > Bacillaceae > Lysinibacillus > Lysinibacillus sp. RC79. The sequence continues at coordinate 237,302 of NZ_JBGCCD010000001.1, read as the reverse complement.
TTTTTTATTTTTAAATCTATTTCACAGGCAATTCACTATACAAACATGGCTATCACATCATAATAATAGTAAGGTAAAGCTAATTTAGCCTTACACATCCGAAACTTTTTACCAAGGGTCACTCCTATCCCAAGTGACCCTTTTTTATTGTCTTATCTCACAAAAATATATTTTTTAATGCCGTTTAACACCCCACTCCTTCTCTACAGCTAACATATTATATATTGTAGAAAGGAGGGATATTTATGGGATACTATGGAAATGTTGGTGGCATAAATGATGGCTGCTATTACGGTGGCGGACATCGTAATGGTTCAACATTTGCCTTAATTGTTGTTCTATTTATTCTTTTAATTATTATCGGCGCTACTTTCATGCATAGAGAGTATTAACATTTCAGATTTAATGGTCGCCTCCAACCTGGTGACCCTTTTATAGTTTCTTTGCTCAAAATGTGCAGTAACCTTTATATAAATTATTTAAACCATGTTACCAATTTTCTGTAAAACAGAACACCAATAATGAAGTTTAAATTATTAATTGATTGTAGCCTATTGCCCTTTACTTCATTTTTCATACGAATAAAATACTACAAATGGAGGTGAAAAAATGGATAACTGTAGTAACTGTAATAAACGTTCCTGCTTATGCGGAAGCCAAATAGGACCATTCACAGCCTTAGATCTCTGTGGAATTACTGGTGCTATTCCTGTAACACCAACAGCATGTAGTGGTCTTTGCGAATTTGGTTATATCTATAATCTAGGTGCTGAAACTGTAGCTGTAGAGGCAGATATTATTTTTGATTCAACAGGTATAGTTACACCGGGGATTACGCATGCTCCAGGAACCTCTCAAATTTTTGTTACTAGACCAGGAATCTACGAGGTTACTTTCATCGTATCAGGTGTTGAACCTAACCAATTCACACTATTTTTAAATGGTGCACCGGTTACGCAAGCAGTCTATGGTTCAGGAGCTGGTACTCAACAAAACACAGGTCAGGTAATAATTTCTATACCATCCAGCGGGTTTCTTACACTTAGGAATCATTCTTCTGCCGCAGCAGTAATCCTTCAAACTTTAGCAGGAGGCACACAAACAAACGTAAACGCTTCTATTATCCTTAAAATGTTAAGTCCAATTGTCTAGAGATATAAAACTCTCTTTATTTCAAAACTTCAATAGATTTCATAGTTAGGAGTGATTAACCTTTTGCGCAGGAATTACTCCTTTTTTCTTTTCATAATTATGCACTCTTCCTTTACTGAACGATATCTTTCGATTAATTCTCATATTGTTCAGAAAAAATATTTCACACACACTACCTTAAAACTGTAACGACCTCACCGTTATGGTTTTTTATTTTCAATTCGATTTCCTAGGTCATCCACTATACAAAACCTGCTATTACTACATATTTATAAAAGTGTTAAGCAAATTTGCTTAGCTCTGCACCTTTTTTAAAATTTATTGGCTTCGGGTCACTCTGCCTCAAGTGACCCTTTTGAATATAGTTATTTTTAATTAGATGGCAAAAACCTAGATATATTCATAGAGAAAGCATTTAATATAACACATCACTCATTTTTCCAATTTTCAATTTGCTAATTTCGCCATTTCCCTTAAGGAGATGGTTTTTTTCATCGTTTTACACACATTTTTATTGTTGTAATGTTTTCAACTTAAATTACATATATTCATTTTGGGATAGCAACCTGTTGCATTGCATCGCCCCAAGTTGTACTTGCACAACGCTATCCCGCTAATACATAATAAAAAGTTTGTTTGTTACAATAATCTTCATTAATGTTGATTTATTTATGAATTTTTTTTTTTATTTCATCCATACTATCCTTGTTTGAAAAATGGCGAGAAATTAGAAAAGGAAGTGTAGTATGGGTATACTTAGTGGAAATCCAAAAGATGAACCATTACATTATGGTGAAGTCTTTAGTGTCTGGACAAATCTAGCAACAAATAATGGCTTAATTGCCGGATATCAAACATTTTATAATCACGCTGGTGATGAAGATTCAAGAAAAATTATTGAAGATATCATCCAACTTTTAAGAGACGAAGTGAAACCGTTAGAAAAGGTATTAAAAACTAACGGCGTTGGCTTACCTCCTGCACCACCCGAGCGTCCAGTAGCAAGAATTGAAGACATTCCTCCTGGAGCAAAATTTAATGATCCAGAAATTAGTGCTGCACTGTCAGTAGACCTTGCTGCTGGATTAGTTGCATGCAGTCAAGCAATGGGCACTTCAACTCGAGAAGATATTGCTTTAATGTATGGTCAATTCCATGCAGCAAAAGCTCTACTCGGTGCTAAACTACTACGTCTTAATAAGACTAAAGGTTGGTTAGTTCCACCACCATTACATGTAGATTATCCAGAAAAATAATATTTATTAAATCTGACAAACCGTCTCCCCAGTATAAACTGGGGTTTTTCATTTTCCTCATAATGTTCAGTAAGTTTAATTTGATTTTTATTCGAAATCAGATACATAAAATTGTTGTATTTGCAAATAACAAGAACAAATACTGAAAGGAATTTTTTATATGAGAAAAATAATAATCATTTCGTTACTTTTAATGAGTTTCCCGGCAATAAATTCCGCTTTTGCTAAATCAGATATAGAATATTTTCCTCAAGATCAACCCCCGAGTGTGATAGAATTAGCCTTTTTACGTGAATTAGGTCTACCAATTCTTGAAACAATGTCTTCATACGGTGATAATCAATTATTCGATTATGGAAGAATCGAAAAAATTGAAAGAAATAGACAAAATGACTACTATGATGTTAGTTTAAGGGTTATTTCTTTTGAAGGTGCGCACAATCCACCATTTAAACTAATTAACATCACTTTTCGTATACCGCCTGGTGAATCTTCAGAAAAGTATAAAGTGATTTCAAATAAGGCAGTCATTTCATATAAGGTTAAAAATATTACTCCTGAAGAAGTTGATAAGTTATCTAAATTCACTAATAACTCACAAATTTTTACTGAACATTTTCTTTCCGACACGATCTTCACATTGTTCAACATCATTAATGTTAAGTGTAGTTATTCAACCTGTATCACATCAAATTTAGGCACTCCAGAACTATATTAATTATAAGAAACAAATTTAAAGTATTGTGTCTATAAATTTCTGAATATTGTAGAATGTTATTTAAGAGCTTAGATTATTGGATTAGTCACTCTTCTAACTATAAAAAACTCAATGGAGGTATAATATGAAAATAAAGATTGCTACACTAGATGAGATTCATCAAATTGAAGTTTTATATCAAGAGCTTTTTTTAGGAATGTCAAATTTACAACCAAAATATATAAAGCCTGCAAAGCAGGATGTAGAGTTTATTAAGAATACAATTAATGAAAAAGAATCAGATATTTTAATAGTTGAAATAGATAACTGTACTGTTGGTTTTTTGCTCATTCAAGAAATAATGACTCCACCATATTCATGTCTGGTTGAACATAAATATGCCTTTATTACAGATATAATTGTTGGAAACCAACATCAAAATCAAGGTATTGGTTCATTTTTGCTATTAGAAGCGAAAAAATGGGCGAAAAATCGTAATTTGGATTACTTGGAGTTGAACGTATTATCTGAAAATATTGGCGCAATTACTTTATATGAAAAACAAGGTTTCAAAGATATGAGCCATACTATGCGTTTTGAATTTGAGTAAAAAAGCTATACAGAACATTATCATGTGAGGAGCTGTTGATTACAGCTCCAACGACTTTTGACTCTCCCTTTATAAAATCCAACTTTAACTTTAAAAACAACTTGTACCCCTTACTGCACAATATCTTTCGATTATTACTTAATTTTCATCGTTTAAAAAATCCAGTTGAATTAATTGCATTACTAATTACCATTAATCGTCTTTTCAGCGGCAACGCCAACCATTTTTTAAATTTCAATACTTATACCCCCGCCTTGTTGTTAAATTTCATCATAGAGAAAGGTAGTGTTTCATCAGGAGTGAATTTAATGTTGTTTGCGTCTTCTAATGTTTTCTTCGCTTCTTTGATACAGCCATAATATAGACCGCTTCCTGAAAACCAATTATCCTTTATGATTGTTTTGTTACATTCCTCGTGCAAATGAAAATTCATGCGCTGATCGTCTTGTTTGGCAGTGCAAGCTACCGCACTTTTACCTTTGTCTATGATTTTTGTACAACCAAAGCACGTATGCTCTTTCCGCGTTTTCACTAGTCGTTTTGTTCTTATATCTATCATTAGTGATCTCCCCTTTGATTCACTTTTCCTTTCAAACTTTCAATCTGCTTTCGATTTAGTTTCGATACACTTATCGGAAGACCGTATTTCTTTCGCACTTCTTCGCGTGTCATGTTATGCGCTAATCGACAGTGTGCTGTCGTGATGATAATACCTATATGGTTGCAATCCTCGACAGGACACTTGATATATCCACCATGTTTAGCACTCCAATATGGTTCAGCCATCATGATTCACCCTTTACAAAATTTTTAATGTGATAAATTTCGATTTATAAATTCATAACAACGTTCGATATCCCTAAAGACCTCTTCAAATTCCGCTTCTTTTTCTACGACATAGAATCTTTCAGTTCTGCTAATTTGCAGTTCTCCTACATGTAATGCTCGCTCGATTTGCAAAGCTTCTAACCGTTGAAATATCCAATCATTCTGTTGAATGCTAGTATCACAATCAAAAATATTTAACTGTTGAATTAAGGACATACCCAACACGCTCCTTACACCTTATTGCTGCACTAACTTTTTCGACCGATCTAAATTGAGCGCTGCTAAATAATCAACAGGAATGCCGTTTCCCGATTTCACACGTTTACAGTTTTCTCTAAAGAAATCGAGCGAGATTGATTTAGAACCTCGTCCAGCATTTTGGTTTTCATATGCCTCTTCTAATTGTTTGAAACTCAACACATAAATTTCTGGCTCATTTTTACCTTCCAACCAAAAAGCCACTAATAAAAATGCAACTGCTCCATGCTTATTCCATGATTTCAATAGCTGATATTGATGTGGTGATAAGTTTTTCAAAGGGAAACGTTTTAACTTGATTTCCTTTGCGTCAAAGATGATTGAATGTCCTTCATAAATGCCGCTATAGTCAACCCATGTCGGTGTATCAAGATGTCCTGTTACTTTGTTTCCTTCAGTATTTAAAATTTTTACTGGCGTAGGTACTTTTCTAATATCTGCTAACCAAGCGTTTCGATATTGGTTATTTGTCATTTCTACTAAAATTTCTAACTTCGCGCCTCTATTAGCGTGACTTCTGCTATATGTTTTTCTCAATGCTTTCAATCCTTTCTGCAAGTGCGGCTCAATATATGAGCGCTTATTGTTATCTAATTTTTTTAATGCTCATGATGACGTAATCTTCTGGAATGCCGTTTTCTCCGCCTTCTTGTAAGTAAATGACTCTAACCTCTACCGAACTGCCTGTATACAATATAGTTTCAGGATCAAACTCATTTATTTTCAATTTGTCTCCTACTCGGAAGTTTCTGTTATTGAAACCACATACAAATGTTTTCAACCCTTTTATTACCGCTTCAAATTCATCTGGATAGCTGTCTAATTCATGCGTCATAGGTTTTTCTTTTTGTTCCGACTCAATGACTTCCTGCCGCTTCTCTTTTGCTATAGCTGGCGTAAGTGGTTTACTTTCCTCTCGCTGCTCGACTAACACCTCTTGTTGTTTTTCTTCTGGAAGGCGTGACAACTCATAGGCAGTTGTAATATTGATGTTTTCCTTGGTAAATTCCTCTTTTAACTCTGTTGTAAGGTTCTTATTGATGCTTTCCATACGTGCAACCTGCGCAGGAGATACTTTCATGAGCTGCGCAACGATCGCTCGTTTTCGCCCTGATATTTGATAACCACTTTTCTTTAAATTATTAAGTAGCTCCTGTAGTCGTGCTGCTTGATAGGTTTTTTCAGCATCGGTTAATTCTCTAGCTGTGGAATTGGCTAATATGAGTTGCAATTCAGCTTGAATATCGTCCATTGATTTCATAATCTTGCATGGTATCTTTTTAAATTGTTCATTTCCTTCTGAATACAACTCTTGCATAGCTTTTAATCTACGGTGACCACTTATGACCTCGAAACCTCTATCCCGCTCACGAACTAACAAGTTTTGTTGAAGCCCCATTAATTCAATACTGGCTTTAAGCTCTGCTACATCTTCAACGGTGTACTTATTCATTTCGGATGGTCTTAACTTCTCAATCGAAATATGCTCTATCTTGAAAGCAAACCCTTCATTCTCCACCGCTTCTTTTGACTTCTCATTCATTAGCTGGCTTAGATTGAATTTCATGTGTTCGTCCCTCCTTTTTGTGTCCGAAACTAGCACATTTCTAGGTATTCTTTGACCAATTTTTCATAGTCTTGTCCAGCAGTTGACTTCTTGTAGTCTAGGAGTGGTTTTCCAATGAATGTTGTTTCATCTACCTTTACCGTTTTTCTAATGACAGTGTGGAAAAGTGGATAACTTGTGGATGAAGCCAAATATTCGTTCCCCTGAACATTTACACCATTTTTCTGGAACATCGTAATGAAGCAGCCTTTAAAAACAATGTTGTCGTTAAACTCTTTGACATCTTCTATTTGATCCACCAGTAGCTCTAAACCATCAAACGCAAACTTATCCACTTTAATTGGCACCAATACGTCGTCAGAAGCTACAAGAGCGTTAATGACTGTCATATTAATGTCTGGTGCGTTATCAATAATGCAATAATCGTATTCATTATTTAACTGCGCTAAGGCTTTACGTAGTCTAGTTTGTTGTGGGCGCGATACGTCTAGTAGTATTTCTTTGTTGGCTCGTAGCAAATTCATATTAGCGGGAATAATGTCTAGCCCCTCGTATGTCGTAAGCTTAATAACGCTCTTTATGCTGCACTCTCTATCTGTCAGCAAATCTGCTAAACTCTTATCATCGTCATTATGCAAATCAAAAAATTTAGAGGTATTCCCCTGTTTATCGTTATCAATCAAAAGCACTTTTTTGCCATGTGCTGCCACTAATGTATAGGCAATATTTATAGCAGATACGGTTTTACCCACTCCGCCTTTAAGGTTGATTATGCTAATAATTTTCATATATCCAATCTCCTTTTCTTTTCTACTAATGTTTCCACTGTATCTATCCGCATCATTTCCACCTGAATATACGCACCACTTACGTAATCCGAAAATGACACATTCATATTTTTGAATTGATAATTTTTATATATCTTTTCAAAAATCTCTTGCGCATTAATTTCTTCTGTTGCGATTTTAGCAGCACGTCTACGCGTTAACTTCGTGTCCGACACGGTTACTTTAGGTTTTTTGAGATTACGACTAGGTGTATAGCTCTTCATCGTTTTTGGCCCTCGCTCTTTAACCAAGTACGTTCCTAACGGCTTGAAACTCTCACCTCTCGAATCTAAACGATCCGAACTCGCCCTCCCTCTATTCCACAGAAATTCAGCCATTTCTCTATCAGGAAAGTTAGTCACCATATGATGATGTGCACGCACCTTCTCGCCGTTACGCGTATGTTCTGTTGTATAAATATATTTCAACTCAAAATCAGCATATTGCTCTTGTTTCTTTAGCCAATTCTTCAATCGTCTGATGTAGTTCTGCATATCCTTTTTAGCTTGCGCATGGTCTTCTGGTACATTGTGGCTATCATACGTAATTGTCATGTATAAATCGTGATAGTTTCTAAAGTTCACACTTATCAATCTTGCTACATGTTTTTGTCTATTTTTTTCATTCAGCTTTGCTTGTGCCTTGCTGCTATTTTTATCCCTCTTTACACGTTTCCCTTGAGGTATCTTCCAATACGGGTACGCTTCTATCTCTAAAACAGGACCACTCCAAATACTTTTCACACGATACCCAGCAATAACTTTGTTTAGTAAGCTATCCTCGCGCATTTCCGTAAGCTCTGACTCACCAAACTCTTCTTCGTATGCTGCTAAAACATGTTTCACCTTATGCTTTTTATTCTTCATGGCTACTCTCTCCCATTGCGTTAATAATCTATTAACCTTGTTAGTTTTGGATTGTGGTCGTAAACCTAATATCCATTACAAGGACGTAATTGACTATTTGCCATGAAGGTTGCTATACTAGCTATAAGATATTTGGCAAAAGTCAAATGAGCCGTACTAACTGGTCAGGTGGGTACGGCGTTTTTTTATGTTTTGAATTAGTATTACTTACTTTTTTTAAAGCCCTTGCGATTGCTCACAAAGGCTTCTTTTTCTGTTTTGTGTTCCAAAATATTTCAACACCCATATGGAATGAACTTTTTTTCCTAGCAGAAGCTAAAGCCTCCTGTTTGGTCATGATAGGCTTTGTAGCTGCTGTCGTTATATCCCAGCCTAATTTTTTCACCCTATTTTTAAAAGTGCCGTAAGATATCCCGTTACTATCTGCTAGATTGATTATTTCTACAGGATAAACTCTTCTTGTTGAAACAGAGCGTTTAACTCTTTCCTCGCGGGGAATAGGTGGTACAGTCGCTGCACTTTCTATATCCCATCCTCTTCTAACTCGCTCACGAAAAGTTTGTAACTGTATATCATTGCTTTTCGCCTTTTCCAAAATTTCTCTTGAAAACCTATTCTTCTTTTGGACAGGTGTATTAAGCGCCCTTTCTTTGCTCCATCCACGTCCCCTGATACGATCATTTACACATTCACGACTAATGCCATTCCTTTTAGCTATTGCATAATCATCATCTGTAATGTAATAGTCATAAGGATTTTTAGTCACTTTGTTCACCCCTTTTCAAGCTCATTCATTTATTACGGTGCTGGGATAGTACGTGGTCGTCCTGTTTCACGATGAACAATCAACCAACTATCCGTTAACTTTTTGATTTAAACGAAAACTAGCTATATATTCTTTTTTCCTGTCTTGTTAAATTGCGTGGTCTTTTCAATGGAATGTACCCCCTTATTGATTTTTAATGACTTGTCCATCATTTGGATAAGCCTTGCTAGACACTTTATCCGCTTCTTGTTATAATCGGATTAATCTAAATCTGACGCTTTAGACCGTACTGTTTAATCGCTACAACGATTAAGCAGTTTTTTATGTCATAAACTTGGATTTGCATTTAATTTAACTACTTTCGCTGGATTTCCTTGTTTGCATAATCGTTTAGCAGTCTCAAATAAATTGTTACGACGTTGTGCTTTAATCTGATTTTCTAGGTGCTCGATTTTAGAAACACTTTCTTGTAATACTGCTATACGTTCCCTCACTGAGTCATAATCACCATCACGCAAATGCCAATTAATCGCTGTCATAACATCCTCACAACATGCTATTTCTTTTGAAAGTTCCAATTCTATTAAATCCTTTTCTTTCATCCCATCACCTCCAACAACTGACTTAGTTGAAAAATTCACGAACACTAGATTTTTCAGACCCGCTTCGTACGCTTGTTGTAGCTGTTCAATCATCCTTACTCCTCCTAAGTTCTACCTTTCTGTTAAACTATTAGCAGAAAGGTAGGTGATAAATATGACAAAAAATGAACTTCTCCAAAATGCATTGTTAGAACTACGTGAAGCTAGCTTATCGATACATTCAAAATCGTCAGATTGGCATGAAACTATGGATAAATACAACATGCTATTTTTAGGAGAAAAATTTAACAAAATAAGCTCTATTGAATTAACACGTACATTAAACAATTATTTTTCAATGGATATTACAGGAGAAGAGTTAATTCAAATCCTCCCAGAAACTTGTAAACTTTTGAACATATACTTTGAGGCATTAGTGTCAGCTGAGAACCATACTAAATTAACCGGATATTATATTATGCTTCACTAATAATTGATTCATCTGTGTATCTTCTACTTTTTCTAAACCCACGCATTCACGCGCTTGATTCAAAGTTATTCGAGTACCAATAAGTCCCTTTTCAACTTCTACAGAGTTACAGTGTTTGTTTTCCTTCTCCTCACTTGTTGTTCCAGCAACTTGTGAGGTTTTTTTATCTTTTTCCAAAGATCTCGCCTCTCTTTCTAATTGATTAATGTTGCTACCGTCATATCAGCTATAAGGACCTATATACCGTCATTGGCTCGGTATCACAGCGCTTTGGTTATTTGGTATAATTCACCTAGAAAGGTTGGTGATAAAAATGGATATTGCAACTATTTATTTTTCTGATGGAAAATCTATAGAAGTAAAAGAAGGACAACTTTTTATGAGTATTAAATCTATCAATAACGAGAAAGAAAAGTTAAACTACGCTTCTCAAAGCAATACGTTTGAACTATGGGGTCATACTCATGATGGTTTAATTCCAAGCATCCTTGAATTACTTTTTAATTCCGAGTATTTTTTCGAAATTGATATTCCATCGGTTATTTATAACTCAAAATCTGTTACAAGAATTGAAAATCATTAATCATCCGCCCTCTGTATATGGAGGGCATTTTTTTCATCCTCAATTTTAGAAATTGCCATATCCACTAGATGTACTAAGTTTTGTGTTTCTGAATTGTAGCTCAATGATTTTTTTATACGAGTTAATTCTTGTGTTAAATCGATATACCTGTTTGATTTTTCTTTTAAATGAATTAACAACAATGCAATATGTTCTTGTTGTGTATTCGTAATTTTTTCAATCCATTCGGATAAAAAACTTTTATCTACTCTATTCGATTTACCTTCCACACTTCTCACCTCACTCACATTCTTATTAACGTTGCTACCGTCATTTAAGCTATAAGTCCGAATATGATTTATACCGTCATTGGCTCGGTATCACAGCGCTTTGATTAGTTATGTATGAAGATGACTTCACATCAAGCAGCTTGTAAGTGTAAAGTCCTTAGAGGAACGGCTAACCAACCTTTTACAAACTGCTTGACGTGAGCGAGCTTTGTACCTCACAAACGTCTAACTTACTGCATGTTGATGATTTAATTTGCTTTGTATTCTTGCATTGATCCTCCTAACCATTTGTCGATATCATCTAAATCAAAAATTAAAATTCTATCGGCAATTCTGATATGCGGAATCTTTTCTTCTTTAATTAATTTACTGATAGTAGATTTTCCAATCGGACATTCAACAGAATCTAGATATTCTAATAATTTATCTATTGTCCTTACTCTTCTCATCAAGATCCCTCTTCCTAAACCTAGTATCTATTCATTTCAAACCAATTAATTTATCCACTCAATTTTTAAGCAATACACTCACCTTGTTCTTTTTTCATTAAACGCATCGTAATTTGAGCACCTTGTATCATTAGAAGAAATTCATGTTGCTGTTGCTCCGTCAACGTGCTTAAAAACGCGTGAATTTGTTCAACGGCTGGCTTATCGTTTATATTGCAAATTACTTCGTTCATCTGCTCCACCTCTTGTATTTCATTTGTGATAACTATTAATCACATATTATCACAAACGAAATTTATGTCAATGATTTAATATAATAAAAATTGATTAATAATTTCATTTGTGATAATTTGAATGTATAAGGAGGTGTAGACATGTTTGAAAGATTAAAAGAAATAAGAGAGTACACTAAATTAAATCAAGCAGATTTCGCAAAATCACTAGGCATGGGACAATCTACTTTAGCAATGTTAGAAGTGGGAAAACGTGAAATATTGGATAGGCATATCAAGACTGTTTGCTCCATTTATAACGTCAACGAAACATGGTTTCGAACTGGTGAGGGTGAGATGTTTGTTCAGTCTGAAACTTTTTCACTGGATGAATACGCAAAAAAAAGCAATCTCACGGAATTAGAGATCGCTATCATGAAAGGTTATATGGATCTTGATCGAGATGTACGCGAAACGTTACTCCATCACGTAGAAAAATTGTTTAGCAACCGCTCCGAAACGGCTGCCACAGTCGAGGATGAAATCGAGGCTGAATTAGGAAGCTATCGTCGCGAGTTAGAAGCTGAGAAAAAAGCAAGAAAGTCATTAGCTTCACAAAGGCGCGAAACAAGTTAAGAATGAAAACTAAAATCGATAGGATTTAGACGTTTGGCCAAACGTTTTCTAAAATCAAAAAAGAGTAGCTTTTTGGCTACTCTTTCTTACAATTTAAGGAGGAATGTACATGGCTAGCTACGAGATTTTGGAACCTACAAAAAAAGGAGAAGATCGTATAAAAATCACTGTAGAAGAAGGATACGATGAGAGAGGTAAGAGAATTCGCTTTACGAAAACTACTCGTATGAAAAGTTTGTCTGATCGTGCAATCAAAAAAGCGATTAGAGAATTTGAGTTAGAGGTAGCAACATCAAATAAAAACGTTCATTTAGATAACATTACATTTGAAGCATTTGTTACAGATAAATGGATGGAATTACATGTGAAGAAAAATTTACGTATACGCACATATCAAACTTATAGCACCACTGCAAATAATTATATCATTCCTTATTTTAAAAATATGAAATTAAATAAAATCAAAACTATTCATATTGAGGAATTTTTTGCTCACGAGATATCTGAGGGTAGAAAAAATCTCAAAGGTAAATATCTCATTCTAAAAAGCATTTTCACAAAAGCCATCACTTGGAAAATGATACACAAAGATGATGATCCAATGACTGGTATTAAAGAGCCTAATGATGGTAAACGTAATCGCGAAAAATATTACTATACAGAAGAAGAACTAATTAACTTGTTCAAAATATTAGATAAAGTTAAGTTAAAACAAAAAATAGCAATTAAAATGGCGGCTGTACTCGGACTAAGACGTTCTGAAATCTTAGGAATACGCCACCACTGTATAGACCTTAAAAATAATACAATTTTAATCGATGCTCAATTACATTACGACCAAGAAGATAAAAAATTTTTATTAGGACCTCCTAAAAACGGACAAGCCAGAACAGTAATGGTGCCTTCTAAATTCATGGAGGAGATTAAAGAATTTACCGAAGAGCATAGACAATTAAAAGAACAATGCGGAAGTGCCTGGGAACCTGCATTAGATGAAAAAGGAGAACCAATTGATTTGATTTATACAAATCCATATGGTTATCCAAATCATTTAAATAGTATTACAAACGAATGGAGAAAATTATTAGAACGTAATAATTTTACTTACATCAATTTCCACGGTTTAAGACATTCATTCGCTAGTTTTATGGTTGCTAAAAACTCGAACTTTAAGGTGATTCAAGAGCAGCTTGGTCACTCGGACATTCGTCAAACAATTCAAACATACAGTCACTTAACCAACGAAGATAAATTAAAAGAAGTTTCGAAATTTGATAATATTTTATAACATTGGTCACTTTTTGGTCACTTAATGAAATCTCAACGCATATCTAACGCCTGAAACCACTGGATTTTCTTCTTTTTTATTTTATAGATGAACAATTGAAGCATTTAGACTGCCTATAAAAATCGTCTGTCTATGAATAATTTGATTTTTTACATTTAGAAAAAGAACTACGAAATGCTCCTGGTTCAGTGAAGTCATATCAGGCATTAAATAGGTAGCGGCATCTTGAGGTGAACGAATCGTATATTTTTCATCGCTATGTTTCTGTGCGAGACGTCTACCGAGTTCAATTGCCGCTAATAATTGAATGGCTTTAACCTCACCAATTCCTCTAATAGCAACCATTTCTTCTATTGTTGCATGTTTCAAATGATGTAAACGCTCAAAAACACTTAGTACGCGATTGGCAAGTACAAGAACAGACTCTTCTTTAGTGCCTGTCCTTAGTAAAATAGCCAGTAGCTCCTGATTCGATAAACTCATAGCTCCTTGTCTCCGTAGTCTTTCACGAGGTCGATCCTCTATATTAACGTCTCGTATCATCGTCCTTGGTAAAACATCATTTGGCAAAAAAGTCTCACTCCTTCGCAAATTGGATAATATTGAGTGCTACCATTTGCGTAAACAACGCTGCAAGTGGTAAGCCGACAACATTGTTATAATCACCTTCAATTCGTTTTACTAGAAGGGTTCCAGCAGTTTGAATGCCATAACCACCTGCTTTATCAAATGGATCTCCCGAATCTACATATGCTTCGATGAGCTCCTGCGATAAATGATGAAAGACAACATTTGTCTCTTCAACAAATATAGTTTCATTACCGTTAGGTTCAATAATGGCAACAGCTGTCATGACCGCATGACACTTACCTGATAAACGCAATAAGTGAGAAATTGCCTCCTCACGATTTTTTGGTTTGTGGAGTAGCTCATCAGCATAAACAACAATAGTATCTGCTCCAATAATTGTTGCATTTGGAGCTTTTTTCGCCACATCACGTGTTTTCAAAAGAGCTACACCTTTTACATAATCTTGCATTGTAGTTGCCTGAACGCTTGTCTCTTCTACTTCACTAGTTATTATGTCGAATGGAAGTGATAGCATAGCAAGCAATTCCTTTCGTCGTGGTGAAGCTGAAGCAAGCACTAGCTTGTGATTTGTTTTAAACATTATCTGACCATTCCTCCTTATTAGTTATCATAACGGAGAATTGGGGATTTGAAAATTTTCTAAAAATCAAGATAATGCTTATTTCACAATCTTTTGTGCTTAAAATTTCACTTGAAGACAAGCATTTTTCGATTTGTAATGGGCAAAAACTTGTAAGCGAACGATGCTGATATCGGTTGAAATAGACGAGGCTGCCGCTCCAATAGATTGCCAATCAGCAGGCAACGTAGAATCCTTCGATTTATCCTTAAAATTTAATTTTGTTGCATTTTTGTCAGCTAGTACAGATGGAAGTTCTGCAATCGTTGCCTCCTTACAACTGTCACCGCTCAAAGTAAATGCTTTTTTAAAGGTTGCAGGATCTTTTAAAAAGACAAGCTGATTTTCATCTGTTACCACACTTGTCCAAACATAAAATTTTCCATCAACCTCGACAACGGCACTTTCTTTTAATGTAGGATGTTCGGATACAAACGAGCTCGCACTTTCATAATTTGAATAGACCCCTGCTTGACTTGCAAAAAACATGGGTCCGTTTGTTGCTCCTCCCGCTGTTGGAATTGTTTCTCCGGCTGAATTACCATTATTACTTTTATTGGCTACCTCAGGGCTATCATTTTTTAACGAAAATTTAGTACTTGCTTGAAGAATACCTAAAAAAAGGGCTACACCAAAAAGTCCGACTATACCTCCAATAACCATCGCTCGAAATACTTGTTTTTTCATCACATGACTGACAATTTTCATTCGATCATCACCTCTTTCTCCAACGTATCAAAGTAAATTTAGAAAAGACGATATTGTTTCAATTTGATATATAAGTATATGTATAAAAGGATGTGTAAATGCGAATTTACTACATTTTGATTTAATAGTTATTTTCGAAGTTTTACTGCAAAATTAAATATTTTTGTAACGAAAGGTTTACTATAAACAAAAAAGATCAAGCGTGTTTATTAACCATTTTTATCCACTCTAATTAATTAGAAGGCTCTGATTTCCGCTACGGGCTACTCGCTTTGTCGCTGACGCTTCGCTTTCGCGCAGAGCAAGGCTTCCTGCGGGCGAGCGTCGAGCCGCTTCCTCCGCTGCGCTCCGTGCAGGGTCTGGTCTGTCTCGCTTTCCCGCGGGAGTCGAGTAGCCCTACGCTACAATCAGTTAAAATGGGCATACATTAGCAAAATATCAACAAAAAAATCCTTTTATCAGCCCATAAAAACCTATATTTCCCTAATCAACACGCCTGAAAAAAGATCAAAGAACAATTTTACTCAAATAGTCCATCGTATAAATTATTTTTCACACTAAATAAAAAAATCAGGACTCATTTTTTAATGAGTACCTGATTCTTTATTGTAAATATATTTTCCGAACAACTATATGTTAAATATTTTTTAATCTACTACGTACTTCCGTTAATAAATACAACGAACCCGATACAATAGTTCTCGATTTACTTTCTGACTGTAGTTTTAAAAATTGCACATAATCTTCTAAAACTGTTTTATGAGAGGCGTTGGACAGCTCAAGCATGTCGTGAGCAGCCATCGCACGGGGATTATTGAAATCAACAAAGTAAAAACAATCACTTACCTGCTCAAGTAGTTGCAAAATCTCTTTTACAGCCTTATCAGCAAGAATACCCATTACAAACGTAATCTGCTCATCTGGGAACTCCTGCTTAATCGTTTCTATTAATTTCTCAGCACTCGCTGGATTATGCGCACCGTCTAAAAAAATATAAGGCATAATTTCTTCAAAACGTCCTAAAATGGTTGCGTTTTTCACAGCTTTTTGAATAGCTTCTTTACTAACTTGTAACTGCAATGAGGTCACCACTTCAAAAAAGGCTGTAATAGCTAGTGCCATATTATTCGCCTGATGAGCTCCCTTCATTGTGCGTGTAAGCTTTGTTATACGGGAGCCGTTGTCATTATGCCCATAGCTCTCTCCATCATTCTCTTGTTCCACATAAAATTGATGATTTAGCTCAAAAACGGATGAATGTTTTTTTTGAGCTTCCTGATAGACTATATTCTTCGCTTCTAACGGTAGATCACCGATAATAACTGGACGATATGGCTTAATAATTCCTGCTTTATGATAGGCAATACTTTCAATCGTATTTCCTAAATAATTCGTATGCTCTAATGCGATACTCGGTATGATTGACACAATTGGTGTAACCACATTCGTACTATCGAGTAAGCCCCCCATACCTGCTTCAATAAGCGCAATATCTACATTACTAGCAACAAAATGTAAAAATGTTGCAACAGTTAACAGTTCAAAATCTGTTAGTTTCCCACTTAGTCCGGCTGCCTGCATTTTTTGGAATACATCATTCATTTCCTCTTCTGAAATAGCTTGACCCTCTACTTGAATTTGGTCATGCACGTCCACAATACAAGGAGACATAAATTTACCAACACGTAAGCCATGTTCTTTGGCGATAGATTCTAGAAATGTAAGTGTAGAGCCTTTACCGTTAGTCCCTGCTAAATGCACGACTTGCAATTTGTTTTCTGGATTACCTACTCGTGCCAATGCCTCTTCAATCGCTGTTAGACCAGGTTTAATAACATCATCACTCTGAACGTTCCACTTTTCCTTGTAGTTATTCAATTTCGGGATCATCGTTGTTCCCCCTGTAGCCATTGTCGTATTTCAGCTATAAAATACAATGAGCCTGTAATGACGATAACATCTTCATCATTTCTTTGATGCAGCATCGTTTGAACCATTTCACGCCAATCCGCATTATACATTTTGTTCGTATTTGTAGATAATGCAGCTAATTGATCAGCAGGCATAGCATTCGGGAGCTCAATTTGTGTAAATGCAATTGATGTAGCAACACTATCCATTAAAGCAATACTTTTCGCATGATCTTTATCCGATAATGCTGCATATATAAATCGATAGTTTTGATGTGGATAGACCGTTTTAAGTGTTTGAATTAGTGCAGCAGTTCCTTCAGAATTATGTGCTCCGTCTAATATAATATTGGCCGGTAATTGCTCAAAACGGCCTGCCCACTGAGCTTTTGTCAAAGCTTGACGAATTGATTCATCTGAAATGTCAATGGCTCCATTCTCTCTTAACGTCAGGGTTACTGTAATCGCAAGGCTTGCATTATTTATTTGATGCGGCCCAGCCATTTTTAATGGGACAGCTACCATCTCCACATTTGCTTTTCGGTAATTAAAGTGCTGTATATTAGTACCTTGTTCAATGTGTTCAACCGTAAAGTCCTTCCCTAAAACAAGACATGAGGCATGACGCTCATTTGCTACCTCCTCGATAACAGTAAGTGCCTCCTCACTTTTAACACCCACTACAACAGGTATATTTTCTTTAATAATGCCCGCCTTCTCAAACGCTACCTTTGCTAATGTATCTCCTAAAAACGCAGTATGTTCTAGTGAAATCGTTGTAATAATTGAAATTAGGGGCGTAATGACATTCGTAGCGTCTAAACGTCCACCCAGTCCTGTTTCAATCAGCGCAATATCCACTTCTTGATCCGCAAAATGTTGGAACATAATAAGTGTTACAACTTCAAAAAAGCTCGGAAAGTCACCTTCATAATGTGTCTCAATTATCTCAGCAATTTTGTTCATATAGTGTAAAAATTGTTCATCAGAAATTTGAATTCCATTAATAGTCATACGTTCATTAACACGCTCTAAATGGGGTGAAGTAAAGGCGCCAACTTTATACCCAGCATGTTGTAACATTTCTCTTAGCGCATTCACTGTTGATCCCTTTCCATTTGAGCCTGCTAAATGGATAGCTCGTAACCTATCCTGTGGGTTATTAAGAAGTGCTAATACCTCTCGCATCAATACGAGCGGTGCACGTTTATGATCAACTGCCTTTAACGTAAAAATAAAATCTGTACATTCTTTCATCGTTTTAAACAAAAGAAACACTCCCTCTTACTACAATATCTCTATTTTAGTATAAGTAGCGCCTGATACACATACATTTCGAAAAAAATTCTTGTACTACGAATGAAAGCTAAAAAAAACACAGTTGCATATAAAATCAATTTCGCCTTGGTATGCTGTCGCTACAAAAAACATTTGCAAGATGAAGATAAAAAACAGCGGATGACTTTCGCCATCCGCTGTCCAAAGGTTACATATTTTTCAGTTCTTCTAAACGTTTTAATACAACCGAATGTTTACTTTCGTAATCGGCTAATTTTTCACGTTCTGCATTCACTAATGCTTCTGGCGCTTTGGACACGAATTTCTCATTCGATAACTTACCAGTTACAAGTTTGACTTCTTTTGCCCATTTCTCTAATTCTTTTTCAAGACGAGCAATTTCTTCTTCTAGATTAATTAGTCCAACAAGCGGTAGGAATAGCTCAGCTCCAGTAACTACTGCTGTCATTGACTGACCAGGAGCTTCTAAACTTTCTCCAATTGTTAGCGTTTCTGGATTACAGAATTTTTCTAAATATGCTTTATTGGCTTCAAGTACTGTAGCCGTTGCAGCATCCTTCGCTGAAATATATAGCGGCACTTTTTTGCTCATAGGTGTATTTACTTCCGCACGAATATTACGTACTGAACGTATAATATCCATTAGGAGCTTCATATTGTCCGCTTCCTCTGCAAAATGAAGCTCCGTACGTACAGTTGGCCATGCTGCCACTGTGATTGATTCACCTTCATGAGGTAAGTGCTGCCAGATTTCTTCTGTAATGAATGGCATGAATGGATGTAATAGACGCATAGTTTGATCTAAAACGTAAGCTAAAATAGAACGAGTTGTTTTCTTAGCTGCTTCGTCTTCACCGTATAACGGTAATTTCGCCATTTCAATATACCAAGAGCAGAAATCATCCCAAATGAAGTTATAAAGCTCGCGGCCAACTTCGCCAAATTCGTAGCGTTCTGCAAGAGATGTTACACGTTCAATTGTTTCATTTAAGCGAGTTAGAATCCATTTATCGGCAACTGATTTTTCACCAGTTAAGTCGATTTCATCAAATGTCATACCTTCCATGTTCATCAAAGCAAAACGAGAGGCATTCCAAATTTTGTTAGAGAAGTTCCAAATTGCTTCTACTTTTTCAGTTGTATAGCGTAAATCTTGACCAGGTGAAGATCCAGTAGCTAAGAAGTAACGTAATGAGTCGGCACCATATTGATCAATAACGTCCATAGGGTCTACACCATTGCCAAGTGATTTACTCATCTTACGCCCCTCACCATCACGTACTAAACCGTGAATTAATACATCTTTGAATGGGCGCTGACCTGTAAATTCAAGACCTTGGAAGATCATTCGAGAAACCCAGAAGAAAATAATATCATAACCAGTTACAAGTGTGCTTGTTGGATAGTAACGTTTATATTCTTCGTTTGTCTCATCTGGCCAACCCATTGTAGAAAATGGCCATAGTGCTGACGAGAACCATGTATCTAATACGTCTTCATCTTGTGTCCAATTTTCTGCATCTGCTGGTGCTTCTTTTCCTACGTAAATTTCACCTGTTTCATTGTGATACCAAGCTGGGATTTGATGACCCCACCATAACTGGCGAGAGATACACCAGTCGCGAATGTTTTCCATCCAGCGAGAATATGTGTTTTCGAAACGAGATGGTACGAAGTTTACTTGCCCTTCTTCATCTTTTTGAAGAGCAAGTGAAGCATCAGCGAGTGGTTGCATATTTACGAACCACTGTGCTGAAAGATATGGTTCTACAACAGCACCAGAACGTTCAGAGTGACCTACTGAATGTGTATGCTCTTCAATACGGATAAGCACGCCCGCTTCTTGTAAATCAGCTACAATTTGCTTACGGCATTCAAAGCGATCCATACCGTTATACTTGCCAGCAAGTTCGTTCATTGTACCATCTTCATTCATGACAAGAATGCGTTCTAGGTTGTGGCGGTTACCAACCTCAAAGTCGTTAGGATCGTGTGCTGGTGTCATTTTTACAACCCCAGTACCAAATTCCATTTCTACGTAGTCATCTGCTACGATAGGAATTTCACGGCCTACGATTGGTAAAATAACTGTTTTACCGATTAAGTGTTGATAGCGCTCATCTTTCGGGTGAACGGCTACCCCAGAGTCTCCTAGCATTGTTTCAGGACGTGTAGTCGCAACTTCCACATATCCTGAGCCATCAGCTAATGGGTACTTCATATGATAGAATGCACCTTGAACATCTTGATAAATAACTTCAATATCTGATAATGCTGTTTTTGCAGCAGGATCCCAGTTAATAATGCGTTCGCCACGATAAATTAAACCTTTTTCATATAATTGAACGAAAACAGTTTTAACTGCATCAGAAAGACCTTGGTCGAGTGTGAAACGCTCACGAGAATAATCTAATCCAAGACCAAGCTTCGCCCATTGATCACGAATATGCCCAGCATACTCTTCTTTCCATTCCCATGTTTTTTCGAGGAATTTTTCACGACCTAAATCATAACGTGTAATATTATCTTCTCGTAGTTTTGCTTCTACTTTTGCTTGTGTCGCAATACCTGCATGGTCCATTCCTGGTAACCAAAGTGCATCATAACCTTGCATGCGCTTCATACGAATTAAAATATCTTGTAATGTTGTATCCCAAGCATGGCCAAGATGTAGTCTACCTGTTACATTCGGTGGTGGAATAACGATAGAATAAGGCTCCTTTTCACTTGTAGGCTGCGCCTCAAAAAATTTCCCTTGTAACCACCATTCATAACGACCCGCTTCAATGGACTGCGGATCATATTTTGTAGGCATTGAAATGTTTTCTGTCATTTTGACTCCTCCTGTTGATTTATTAATTTTACCGGTGTGAGATCGTACCAATCGTTCTGTTTTTATGTCTCAGGTAGAGGCACATTTACCAGAAGATTAATGAAAATAAAAAAAACTCCTAACGTCTAAAAGGACGAAGGAGTTTAAGTTCGCGGTACCACCTTTAATTCCAGCAGAGGCGAGTTAAGCTGTCACACATTTCATCAGAAAAAAAATGTACTACTTGCTTAAACCTTTTACTACTGGCTCTCAATTCGGTAACGGTGTTTAACCGGCTTTAACTACTGTTAGTTCACTAAAGCTGCTCGAGGGCTACATTCAATTAGGTACAAATAGAAACTTTTCAGCTACCGTTTCCTCTCTTAAAATGTACTAATAATTTACTCTTCCCTGTCATAGCATCTATATTCGACTTTTTCACATTGTACCGCAAAATCGTGCATTTTTTCAAGTGATTTAGTCATTTTTTAGGAAGCACTACTAGAAAAGGAAGTGAAAATTCAAATGCGACGACGTAAGTATAATCCTTGGCTTTTACCACCATGGTTACGACAATTTCGTTTTTATTGCAAAACGATAATTGTACCTATTTGTGTTTTTCAGTTTATACGTGTCATCATCATTCCAACATCTGGAGATTTTATCATCTTATTGCTCCTGCTACTTCTATGCTATTTACTTTTGAGTGATGTCATTTGAAACACGAACCTTTAGCGGTGTATAGTCCTCCGTTAAATCCCAAATCATCGATGGAACTTCATGCCAGGAGCTGGATTCACGGACTACAATATGACTTGAGGATTCCCTCAACACTGTTTTTTGCTCAACTGGTGCAGGTTTTTCTTTTTTGTCTGAAGCCACTACAGCTTCAGACTTTTCCTTTGGTGCTGCAAATGTTACGACCTTTGATTTTTCCTCTTTTATGGATGTTGTTGATTTTTCTTCTTGTGTTGAAGCTACTACTGCTGGTTTTTGTACTGAGGCCACTACAGGTGCAGGTTTTTCTTCTTGAATTGAAGCTACTACAGCTGCAGGTTGTTTTACCTGTGTCGTTTCTCCTATATGAGCAATCTTCTCTATTTGAGCTGAGGCATTGACAGTGACAGGCTGTTTTTCTAAAACATGAGCTTTTTCAAATGCTGGCTCAAGCTCATTAAACACACTTGTAACTGTCCATTCGAGCTGACACATCTGATTAGTCAATATAGGCCGAATATCCTTTACCATTAAATCTTCAATAGCTGCATCCGTTGGTAAATCCACATTTAAAGGAACTGCATACTCAAAATAACCAGTATCCCCTTGAATATCTAGCGCATCGATTTGTACTAATTCTTCATCATCCAGGAAAGCTTGCATGTCTTGAAAATCAAAGCGAACATGTGCTGTGATATGATAAATACCCATTAATCGTAGAGAATCTTCTAACTGCATTGTCTGCCATCGCGGCTTAATTTGTACAGCTGCTATTTCCGTTGGGCAGCCATAACCAGGAAAACAAAAAGTTTCACTCATATTCCAAGTTTTGTGTTCGATAATAATCCCTCCCCTTGCATCATATGAAGCTCCGAAGGATAGTATGCTAAAGGTTGATTAATCAATTTCGCCTTGGCGACGGAAATCAACCACACGTTATGATGATGAGCCTAAAAAAAGGCATACTAGAAACCTTCTAGCATGCCTTTTTACTGTTGTTACAACAGCAGAATTATACATTCACCAATTTAATTTTATTTGCCACACGATCTGTTAACATTTGTGTTGCTTTTGGTACGATCGGCTTAAAGATTGGATTTAAAATAGGACCAGCTAATCCTCCCGCTGTTACTTCTAAGAAGCCTGTCATCTTTGTATTTTCTGCATCAATACTTTCTGCTTGGAAATAACCGTTTCCTGAAAAGTTGTCAGAAAGTCCTTTTAATTCGAATGTTACTTTTGTAGGCGCTGCCCATTCTAAGATAGTAATCTCTACTTGTACTGTTTTTTTCAGTACACCAACATTGCCTTTAAACGTCCAATTTGAATGTTTTTCATCAATCATTTCATGTGCATTATAACCTGGGACAAGCTTTGCCCATTTTTCCATATCACTGACGAAATCCCATACATTTTCAATTCCTACGGGTACTTCGACCATATGTGTGCCAGTTGCCATATCAATTCACTACTTTCTTTTACGAATAGCTATATTATATACGATTTTGCCCACGATTTGGCTATGCTGAAAGTTATAATTTTAATAAAATTTTTTAAAGCGGTAACGATCATACATTCATTGTCATTTAACGGGTAAAAATGGATCATCACCAAAACGTGTGGTTGATTTCCGTTCCGACTGGGCGCTTTGTCTGTGATGGTTTTAGCCTTCGTTCCTCTATTGCTAATCCCCAAGGAGTCGCCCAGCCTCCACTCCAATCAACTTATTTACATAGTAGACGTTTTACCAAAAGTCATCCAAAACTTTTGGTGATGAACCGTAAAAATATAAGCCATTGCAGATAAAGGCATATTGCATTACTTTAACAACAAAAAAATAGCATACCAGAAAATACTTCTAGCATGCTATTTTGTATCAACCTGTTATCTTGCTAATTGTGCAAACACTTTATGGAAGGCATCAACCGTTTTTGCGATATGCTCCTCCGTATGTGCAGTGGAAATAAACAAACCTTCAAATTGAGATGGCGGTAAGAAAATACCTTCCTCTGCCATTAGACGGAAGTATTCAGCAAATAATTGCAAATCAGACGTTTTTGCTGAATCAAAATCAATAACATCTTCATTCGTAAAGAAGAAACCTATCATTGAACCAGCACGATTCACAGTATGTGGAATATTGTATTTCGTTGCTGCTTCACGGAAACCAGCCTCTAATTGATCTCCTAGCTTTTTGAAGTATTCATAAGAGCTATTATCAAGGCGAGATAATGTTTCATAGCCTGCTGTCATTGCTAATGGATTCCCTGACAATGTTCCAGCTTGATAGATTGGACCAGCTGGTGCTACCTGCTCCATAATTTCCTTTTTCCCTGCAAATGCACCAACAGGAAGTCCACCGCCAATTACTTTTCCTAATGTTGTCATATCTGGTGTTACATCAAAATAACCTTGTGCACAGCCATAGTCAACACGGAAGCCTGTCATAACTTCATCAAAAATCAACAATGATCCATGTTCCTTTGTTAATTCACGTAAACCTTGTAGGAAGCCTGGTTGTGGAGGTACAACGCCCATATTTCCTGCAACTGGCTCAACAATTACTGCTGCAAGCTCTGAACCAAACTTTTCGAAAATTAGTTTTGCCCCTTCTAAGTCATTGTACGCTACTGTTAACGTATTACGTGCAATATCCGCTGGGACACCAGGACTGTCAGGTAAGCCTAATGTAGCTACCCCTGAGCCTGCTTTAATAAGTAAGGAATCTCCATGACCATGATAAGAACCCTCAAATTTCAAAATTTTATCACGTCCTGTAACACCACGAGCTACGCGTAAAGCAGACATCGTAGCCTCTGTCCCAGAAGACACGAAGCGAATCATTTCCATACCAGGAAGTCGATCTAATACTAATTTAGCTAATCGATTTTCTGTATAGCTCGGTGCTCCAAACGAAGAGCCTTTCGCTGCTGTTTCTGCAATTGCTTTTACAACTTCTGGATGCGTATGACCTAAAATAAGAGGTCCCCATGATAATACATAATCAATATATTCATTGCCATCGATGTCTTTAATAATAGCACCGTGACCAGACTCCATGAAAATTGGATCCATATTTACGGATTTGAATGCACGTACTGGGCTACTAACGCCACCTGGCATTAAGTTAATTGCTTCAGCATAAGCTTGTTTTGATTTTTCGTAAGAACGCGTCATTTATTTCTCCTCCAACCAACGTGCAACATCTTTAGCATGATACGTAATGATTAAATCTGAGCCTGCACGTTTCATGCTAAGTAACGTTTCAAGCACTACTTTTTTCTCTTCAATCCAGCCATTAATAGCCGCTGCTTTAATCATTGCATATTCACCAGAAACGTTGTATGCAACAATCGGTAATGTAAAGTTATTTTTTACATCACGAATAATATCTAAATAACTTAGAGCTGGCTTAACGATTAAGAAATCTGCACCTTCTGCAATATCCGACTCTGCTTCACGGAATGCCTCCATACGATTCGATGGATCCATTTGGTATGATTTACGATCACCAAATTGAGGCGCACCATCAGCCGCTTCTCGGAATGGACCATAGTAGCTAGATGCATATTTTACGGCATATGACATAATCGGAACATTTTCAAAGCCTGCTTCATCTAGTCCTGCACGAATCGCTGCCACAAAACCATCCATCATATTGGAAGGAGCGATGATATCCGCACCAGCTTTTGCTTGTGATACTGCTGTACGTGCTAAAACATCTAATGAAGGATCATTTAAAATTTGATCGCCTTCAATTAAGCCACAGTGACCATGATCTGTAAATTCACATAAGCATGTATCTGCAATAACTAAAAGCTCTGGGTAGCGAGCTTTAATAAGTCGTGTTGCTTCTTGCACAATACCATGATCATGGAATGCACCAGTTCCGACTGCATCTTTTTCTGCAGGTAAGCCAAATAAAATAACCGCAGGAATACCTAAAGCAACAACTTCATCAATCTCAGCTTCAAGTTTATCTAATGAAAATTGAAAAACTCCCGGCATAGAAGATACTTCGTTTTTAATATTTTCGCCTTCCATTACGAAAATTGGATAAATTAAGTCCTCTTTGTGTAAGTATGTTTCTTTTACCATTGATCGTATAGCAACGTTTGCACGCAAACGACGATGTCTCTGAAATTGTAATTTTGTCATTTTCTTTCTCCTACTTTCGTTATTTCCTCGATAACTGCTTGCATTGTATATACGCTCGGCATAACATCTACAATAGCACCGTGATTTAAAATAGCTGCTTCTGTAATATGACCGATTACTGCTACACGCACTGCCCTCCAACCAACTACCGAAGCTACATCCTTGGCGTAGACATCAACCGCGGAAGGGCTAGCAAAAATCACTGTGACATCACTATTCGCACAGATACATTCAATCATTAATTGTATTTGATCATGTCGCTCAATCGTTTCATAAACTGTCCATTCCTTCAATTTAAAGGGTAGCCCTTCCTTTAATGTCTTTTTCGCTTTTTCTCCACGAATAAATAGACACGTAGGATTGCTACCTGCTACATTAGGAAATTCTTGAACAAATACATCTGCACTAAATATAGAAGGCATAAAGCTCACATGGAATCCTAGCTTTTCTAAGGCTGTAGTAGTTTTAGTACCAATAGAAGCAATTTTCCCTGGAAAATGCGCTGCATTTACATTAAATCGGCGCATCTTGCTAGCAAAAGCTTCTACCGCATTTTGACTCGTAAAAATGAGCCATTCAAATTGACGTGCAAACTCTAACTGCACATCGTCGTTACTATCAATCAGCTCGCAAGTTTCAATCAATGGGGCAATTACTGCATGGCCACCTAAAGCTGTAATGTCATCTATTATTGTTGTCGTCTTAGATGTACCTGTCAAAATAATAGTTTTACCTTCTAAAGGTAAATTATTTTGCATCTTGCTCTGCCTTTACTCGTTGAATTAATTCAAAGGCTCCTTGCTTTGTTAAAATCTCAGCAAGCTCTTTCCCAACTGCTTCCGCATTAGTGCCCACAACCGTTTCCTTATAAACAACTGAAGCATCTGGTGCAGCAACAAGACCAGTTAATGTAATTTCTTCCCCGTTAGACTTTGCGTATCCTGCGATAGGTACTTGGCAGCCACCATCCATAGCCGCTAGGAAAGCACGTTCTGCATGTGCTTCTTTCCATGTTAGGCTATCTGTTAACTTGCCTAATTCCGTTAATAGCTCCGTATCGTCTCCACGGCATTCAATACCTAGAGAACCCTGTGCTACTGCTGGTAGACAATCCTCTACAGATAAAAACTCAGTAACTACATCATCGCTCCAGCCAAGGCGTTTTAGTCCAGCTGCTGCTAAAATAATAGCATCGTATTCATCAGTTTCAAGTTTAGCTAAGCGTGTATCTACATTTCCACGAATCCATTTAATTTCTATATCTGGACGGACTGTTAAAAGTTGAGCACTGCGACGAAGAGAACTTGTCCCAACTACAGCTCCTGCTGGAAGATCGGCAAATTTCACATGTCCTTTTGAAATAAATGCATCACGCGCATCTTCACGTGGTGGAATACAGCCAATGACTAATCCTTCAGGCAGTACTGCAGGCATATCCTTCATAGAATGAACAGCAAAATCAATTTCTTTGTCGTAAAGTGCTTGTTCAATTTCTTTTACGAAAAGCCCTTTACCACCAACCTTAGATAGCTGCACATCTAAAATTTGATCACCTTTCGTGACAATTTCTTTCACTTCAAATTCAAATGGAACACCAGCAGCTTTTAACTCATTGATAAACCAATTTGTTTGTGTTAAAGCTAGCTTACTTCTTCTAGAACCTACAATAATTTTTCTCAACAGTCTTCAACCTCTCTTCTAATACCATAAATGGAATCGTGATAAACTGCTTCCTAAAAAGAAGTTAACAACAACTAATAGGTAAGCGTATATATGTACCCACGCATAAGTTGTCCCTGTCAGTTTACCTTTACGATTCACATACAATATAAAGCAATACAAAATTAAAATAATAAAGGACCCAATAATCTTCGCATCAAAAATTGAAAAACTCTCTAGCGTTAGTAGTGCCCATTCAAACCCTAAAACTAAACTTACAGATAACACTGGAATACCAATGTAAAATGAAACATTCATCCAGTTGCTCGTCTGCTGTAGTGATGGCAACCTTGTCCATAAATGTGACCATTTTTTCTTTTTCAGCAAACGATATAATACTAAATACAATATCGCAAAAACAAATGTTAAAGAAAACGCTGCGTAAGATAAAATGGCAAATGATATATGAATAAAAAGCAATTCCGAAATTAAAGTATCACTAACTACTCCTGTCGGCCGTTTCGGCATAAAAGTAAAGATACTAGCGAATAAAAATCCTAGTATATTAATAATAAATACCGGTAGATCAACTCGTGCAATACAGTGCAAAATAATAGACAATGTCACGAGCAGCCAGGAATAAAAGAGAATCCCTTCTGACAAGGATAAAATCGGAAAACGCTTCGTTTCCACAAAAGTTAATAAAATAATGGCACTTTGTATTATCCATACGAATGAAACAAGCCAAAAAGCAACTCGCCTTGCTCGTATTTGCTTATAAAAGTAATCAGTAAAGTAAAATACTAGACTGATCGCATACAAGACGATCATTACTTCATAGAGCCTTGTCATTGTCAAATCAGCCAATAGACATCCCTTCTTTATATTGAAAGTGCTAAAGTAGTGTACTTTAGCCTAGAAAAAAAAACGTTTTCGTATCCTTAGTTTACCATACAGATACGAAAACGCCTCATTTAAAAATCAGTAGAAAATCTCGTTCGCGGAAAAAAGCTCGAAGGGCAACTTTTCTAAAGTTGCACCGCGAACACATAGACATCTATCAATTATGCCTTGGCATAATTGCGTCCGGAATCGGCTTTGTGCTTAGGCCTGCACGATGCAGGTCAGTTAGCCGTTATCGCATGGATGCGATGATTTTAGGCTAACTTCCTTTAAGAACTCCTTTCCGATTCTGTGACATCCGCCGGAGGCTTTAACTTCTTTCAGCGGATGTTTGGACACCCGCTGAAAAGTAACTTTAACCTGCATTCATCTCACCACCTATAGAGGTGGGAGACTTCTGTAGCTGACGCTTTGCTTTCGCTACAAAAGAGATTTGCTGAAAGAAGTTAGAAAGAATACTTTGGTTCAGTAGAAGATTGTGACGACTGTAAGCGCTCTTTGCGTTCAAGCTCTTGTTCTGTCATCGCAGTAACTTCAGCTTCCACAGCATCCTCAATACCGAAAATTTGTTGGAATAAACGTAACTGTTCATTTGCTTTTGGTGAATTTGCCATTTCCTTAGCTTGTAAAATTGGTTCTTTTAACAATTGATTAATAATAGACTTTGTATGCTTACTTAAAATTTTACGTTCTCGATCCGTTAAATCCGGCATTTTATTTTCGATACTAATCATTGTCTCTTCTTGAATATGATTCGCTTTTTTACGTAAAGCCGAGATGACAGGGACAACGCCAAGAGTCGCAACCCAATCTTTAAATTGCACAACCTCTTTGCCAATCATCGAAGAAATATCAGCAGCAGCACGTTCACGTTCTGCTAAGTTTGCTTCGACGATGCCTTGTAAATCATCTATATCATATAAGAAAACATTTGGTAAATCTCCAACACGTGGATCGATATCACGTGGCACTGCAATATCTACCATAAATAATGGTTTACCTTTACGCAAACGTTCAACAAATTGCATCAATTCATAGTCAATTACATAATCTGTTGCACCTGTAGACGTAATTAAAATATCCGCTTCTAATAACGAACATTGTAGTTCCTTCATAGATTTTGCTTCACCGTCAAATTTAGCTGCCAGACTTTCTGCTTTTTCGAACGTACGGTTAATTACGGTTACTTTTCCTACACCGCTACCGTAAAGGTTCTCAATAGCAAGTTCCCCCATTTTTCCTGCACCTAAAATTGCTACATGTTTACGTTGTAAAGATCCAAATATTTTCTTCGCTAATTCAACTGCTGCATAAGAGACAGATACCGCGTTTTCACCGATAGCCGTTTCATTATGTGCACGCTTCGCAAATGTCACTGCTTGTTTAAATAGCTGATTGTATACCGTTCCAGTTGTTCCAATCTCTTGTCCACTTAAGAAGCTTTTTCGTACTTGTCCTAAAATTTGTGTTTCGCCAAGTACCATCGAATCAATTCCAGCTGTCACTTTGAATAAATGTTCGATTGCCTGATCTTCTTCACGAATTGTTAAATACGAAGAAAATGTCTCCACAGACAGGTCGAACCAATTTGCTAAAAATTGTTTAACAAAATGGCGTCCAGTATGCAATTGATCAACTACTGCATATATTTCTGTACGGTTACATGTCGAAACAATAACGTTTTCTAATATACTTTTTTGCTTTTGCAGCGCTTCCATTGCCTGTGGTAGTTCACTCTCTATGAATGATAACTTTTCACGAATCTCAACTGGCGCCGTTTTATAATTCAAGCCTACTACGATGGTATGCATGAATAACACCTCTCACGTTCTAATTGACAAATCCCATTATAGCACAGTTCGACAATAGTTCATCAATAATTTGTGAACATGTCATGAAGAACTGAAATTCATCTACATTAGAATTATTATAATCTAAGTTTAGCAAATTATACGTTCGGTTTCAAATTTATTGTTTGTCCAGAAATTTTATAAAGAATTAGGATATATTGTTTAACCATCTTCATCTACTTCTATTAATTAGAAGACAATGATTTCCGCTACAGGCTACTCGTTTCCTGCGGGCGAGCGTCGAGCCGCTTCGCTCCGTGCAGGGTCTCGTCTGTCTCGCTTTCCCGCGGGAGTCGAGTAGCCCTCCGCTACAATCATAAAAATGGGCATAAAAAAATATATACTATTAAATAGATTTTAAAACAGCCCCATTGTTATTTAATTATAAAAAAATAGCATTTGTTGATTTATTTTTAACAAGGCTAGCTTCACTTTATTATTTCAACGAACCTCTGTAAGTCGAACATCAAAATTATCGTTCCCATTTAATAATCAATAGAATTGGCTATGTCTACTAAAGTTTTTGGTGTCACTTTAATTGCAACTCATTTATCAATACTTATCATATACTGCAAATTGTCTCTATAGAAAACAAGTACATTAAAACCTAAAATATTCATATAGGTTGCTATATTTCCATTTTTTAATTCAATAGTTTTTAATACATATTTCTTGTTGTTCAAAATCATCTGCTGCTTCTTCTACCGATTTATATCCTATTTCAGGATATGTTTCTTCATATGGACTGAGTTTATCCTTTGCAGATGCATGTAATATTATTAAACAAAATGTATAAAATGAAACTAAGAAAAGAGGATAAACAGTTCTGTTCATTTGTCTTCACCTCAAAATATTTTTATGTAATTTTCCCGAATTTATTAAAATTATTAATTGAAGAATTCATTACCGAAAGTTAGAATAAAAAATTTTTTAAAATGTATGATGAGGATAAGTTGATTGGAGTGGAGGCTGGGCGACTCCTCGGGGATCAGCGTCACAGATGAGACCCTGGAGCGAGCAACGCGAGTGAAGCGGCTCATCGGACGCCCCCAGGAAGCTTTGCTCTGTGCGAAAGCGAAGCGTCAGCGACAAAGCGCCCAGCCGGAACGGAAATCAACCCCACGTTTTAGTGAATGCTATAGTTTCTAATATCAAAAAAAGCTGAACTAATTGTTAGAATTAGTTCAGCTTAAAAATACAATTTTATCTATTAATCTGTGATTGTCACGGTTTTTGTAGCTATAATTTTACCGTCTTTATCGTATGCTACAAATTCAATCTCATTATTAACTTTGAAGTCCTGCATTGTTTGAACTGTTTTTGTTAGCATGTAGACACTATCACTACGCTTATTCAATTCAAATTGCACATCTCCACTTAAAGAAGGGAATCGTACATTAACCTTTGCAACATTTGAACAATTACCATCAATTCTTGCATTCATTGTAATATTGCCTTTGCGTAAAGTTACTGTCGCTTCTTCAAATAAATTTTCAGGATTCACACAACTTGACGACGAAGTTTTACATAAAATTGAATCAATAATTTTTTGGAAAACTTGATGTAATTGTAAGTTATCGTTAGCGTGGTAATAAGTACCACCAGTTTCAGTAGCCAGTTGCATTAAAATTGCATCATTGACTTGTGATTTTTTACCCATACTTACAGTGTAAACCTTAACCCCTTTATTTTTTGCATCGTTCAGTACTTTTGTCATTTTCGATTTACTTGTTTTACCATCGGATACGACAATTATAGATTTTGAGGTTTTCGAATCATTGGAGAATTTAGACAGAGCGAGATCTATACCTGCAAAAATATCTGTGGCACCTTTCTCTTTCGATGCTTTATATAGATCTTTTTTCAAGACGTTGTCTGTACTGCCCTCTCCAAGAACAGTAGCTTTTGTATTTGTTTCAATAACAATATTATTTTTAGCTTTAATTTGATTGATTACTTCCATCATTTTCTTACCGCGATAATTTGTTTGGTCAGAAGCTTTCATGGAAGCAGAGTAATCAACTACGTAAGCGACTTCTGTTGCTAAAGAACAAGAATTTTTACTAAAGTAAGGATTTGTGAAAATTTCCTTTGTAATTGTTTTATCTTTTAAATCCTTCAATATTGTTGCATAACGAGGATCTATTTTATTAACTAATGTAGCTTCAGCTTTAGATTTCCCATAAATAACTGAGTCAAAGTATGCTACAGCTGTCCCTGGGCTTCCTGTGTTATTTAAATAATCCGAAGTATTTGTAACAAATGAAGCTGTTTTCTCAACACCATCAAATTTAATTTTTACTGTTCCTTGATAGTCAGTAATAATTTCTCCACCTGGTCTTACTAATGTAACCATTACCTTTGTATAACGATCTTTACCAGACGGTCTTGATGCCGCATCCGCACTTTCCTTTAATGCTTCCACTCGTTTTTTATAGGCTTCTACTTGACCGAGCAATTTACCACCTTGGTATTTTAATAATACTGTTCGATCATAGTTACTCAAGTTTGTGAAAATAGCATAAATTTTCATGACACTATCATAATGCTCAAGCGTCAGTTGTTTTTCGTCTGGCAAATAGCCCATAAGTTGAATAATAGAACCGACTGGATTAATGTTCTCAACCTGTGAGGCAATCGCATCATCAATTCCTTGAATACGATAAATTGGACGCCCATCATCTGAAATCATATACATAATTTCAATCGTATCATTAATAGAATCCTTCAAGCGTTTTTGAATAATTGTTTCGAATAACCAAACTGAAATATTATAGTTCTCAAACTGTAAAATGGCATTTTCATAGCCTAATGCAGGGTAATTTTTATCACTGCCACCATATTGTAAATATTTATTTACAACATTTCCTAAAATATTCACATTCGTTTGCTGTCCAATACTAAATAGTTTTTCTTCTGGATCAATCCAATGAACGTTAATAATGTTTTCTGTAAAGAACTCAGGTAATTTTTCATATGGTACATATGGAGGTGTGACATTTCCATTGTCATCATCCGTGTTTGCTGGATCATACACTTGATAATCAATGCGCATTTCCGGCTGAGGTAAGTAACGGACATGTGCATTTAGTTTTTCGCCTACAAGACATTTCATGCCCGGATCTGTGTTGTTAATAAGCTCAAATGTAATTGTATCACGTACAGATTTTGTTAATTTTGGTGCTATCACAATCGCAGAGACAGTAGAGCCATCTGATTGTACATTACGAACGGCTTCACCAGATGTGTCAACAATTTTTGCACCATATGATGATGTTACACGGAATGTATAAGATTTATCATCAGGTATTGGATCACCATTACAAGCTTTTAAAGATACAGTAATGAGCGTTGAATCTTGGTCATTTGCAATTAAATCTGGTTTTTCAACATCAATACTTTGTAGAGCATTATTAACATACTCTGGTCCAGTAAAATCATTAGAATTATCCTTTGGCTCTTCGAATTCTGCGTTGTTTGAGCCCATGAATCCTGGAGGTAATGTGATTTTATCGTTATCACGACCTGTTGCAGCACGTTTTAATCCTAGTACAGCAAAGTTACCGTTTTGTACACCGCGATATAAAAATTCAGCAATATCTCCACGAGTTAGCTTTGTAGAAGGATTGAAATCGGCAAATGTCTTTTTACCAGTGCTTCCAGTTGAAATATCATTTGTGTATAAATATTGAACCGATTGAGGCTCATCTAAATCTAAGCCTTTAAAGGCAGCATATATACGCGCAAATTGTCCACGTGTAACAGCTTTCGAACGATTGGCCGTTGCGTATGTACCATTAAATGGTAAATAAAAATCACTATAGAAGTTATAAGCGACACTGTCGTTATATGTTAATGCATAGTTTTTATCAAGCTTTGCAAACATTACAACAAGCTCTTGATCAGTTATTTGATCATTAGGTAAAAAGTTATTAGCGCTATTCAATGAGAGTAGATCATTATCGACTGCCCATGAAATAGCTTTGTATTTACCATTATTTGTTGGTACATCATTAATTGTAGTAGCGGCATTAGTCACAGCTGGAGTTGCTGTCATCAAGACTAGTACGAAACAAAGCAGGGATAGAAATGCTTTTTTGGCATACGTCATTTATTTTTCAGTCCTTTCTTTAGTTAAAGAACAATATGTCATCTCGATAGTTTTGTTTTAAGTCACTTTCCAAATAATTCAAGAAACGTTCTAACACTAATGATGCTTGTGCTCGCGTTAATGGTTGATTTGGATTAAATCGACCTGTTACAGGGTCACCAGTCATTAAGCCTAATTCATTTGCAATGTATATTCCGTCTTTTGAATAGTCAGGAATTTGCGCATCATCCTTAAACTTCGTCACATAGCCTGGATCTGGCGCCTTATTTTCAAGTCCTAATGCACGTACAAAAATCGTCGCTGCTTGAGCTCGAGTAATTTGATTATCAGGTTTGAAATACTCTGGTGTTACACCTTTAATAATTCCTTTTTTAAAAGCAGACTCAATATAGGCATAATCTTTTACCGTACGTTTAACATCTTTAAAAATACTAGTTGCTGATGTCGATTTTTTCGTTTTCGGTTCTTCCATAACACGTAAGTCAACCGCTTTACCAATTGCCGTTGTAAAATCAATACGCTTCATAGGTGTATTTGGTGAGAAGAAGTTACTTGCATCAGAGTAAATACCTAAAGAGTATAATTTTTCAATAGCTCCTTTCGCGTTATGGTTTGATACATCACGGAACTTAGGAATGATTAAACGTTCAATTGTCGGCATGTATGCTTTATCTAAGTCAACAGTACCTTTTTGCCCAGAGGCTAAATCATACGTATATTCAGAAATAACATCCTTTTCACTTACTACCGCATATCCACCATCAAAGCTCCCTAAACTACCTAGGTTTTCTTCATAGTTTAGTACGCGTGATTTGCTTGTAGATAAACGATTTTTCACATGGCTTGTCTTACCATCGCTATAGTTATAAACAGCTTCTGTAATTTGTGTTTCTGATGCTCCCCAGAAGTTTTCATAGCCAGCATGACGACTATCAGTATCAATTGTTACAGTATTTTGGACTGCATTTTTTCCAGTCCCAGTTTGATAGGCATATGTTTTTCTTGAAATCACATTACCTGAGTAATAATCAGAGGCTGCACGATTGTCTGTTACAGTACCTTGTGAAAATTGGTAATCTACCAATGTATAAGTTATTTTCCCAGCAACAATTTTCTCCGTATACTTTTTCACTACACCATTCGATGTTTTTTGACCAATCGTAGCATAATCTACAACATCAGATTCATAGGCCATATTTCGTATCAATGTAGCACCGTTACTTGCTGTTAGCTTTAAACTATGTGTTTCCGTTAACTTTCCTTTAGATTCTTTTTGTGTGATTTTAATGTCTTTACTAGTGCCTTTAAATATAATGGGTGTTCCTGTAATGAAAACAGCTTCCTCATATGTATATTCATTTTTTACAGCACCTGTTGTTTCTAATGAAGCAGCTGATGCATTTTCTGGGATAGTAGCTCCAATAACAAATACAGCAAGAACTACTAACATTATTTTAGATAAATGTTTTCGCATTCTTTTGTTGTCCCTCTCTTTCATTCCATACATATCCGCATCTGGAGCTGTCAATAATTTCTTCAACATTACAAAATAATGAGATGTGTTGATCAACCATTTTTTCTACTACATTCAGCAGAAGATTGGCTTTATAAGCAAAAAAATCCTATTAATAAACTTATTTTTTCCTAATCAACACACCTGAAAAATATAAGGTTAATATCTGCTCGTCTTCTACTCGTAGGGCGACAAAATTTTTCATCATAAGCAAGCTCTAAATTCGCTTAAGCTGAATACCTTCGTCGTAAATATACTCGCAGAAGACTCACAGACTTCTAAATTGATTAATCAACTAATATTAAATGAGCTTTGACAAAACGATCTGATAAGACTACTAAACGATCAGAAGGTTTTAAATCAGATGCTTGAATAACTTTACCAGCTTTAATAATTGTAGCTTGGTCAATATTCATATCAACCATTTCACCAGCTTCATACCAGCGACCATTTTGCCATTGACTAACGCTCTTCACATTGATGACAGCTGGGTATTTCGATTTAACTGACTGTAGTTTACCAGTTAACATTAATGGTGCAACAGGCTTCGCTTTATTAAGAATATGAAGGGCCTGCACATGACCATCCTTCACATAGAAGTATCCATATTCTCCTTCATATAAATGAAGCTCAATATCAGGAATGACACTATATATTTTGTTACCATCATCTACTATTGCCTTTGTTGAATTACTAACAGATAGTACAGTACGTTCTGTTTTCTTGAAGACATTTGACTCGATCTTCATCGCATCATCAATTTCGACTAAATAGCCATCTGCTTGTGATAAACGTCCATAATATAACTCATGACCTGCTAAGTTTGGTGACATAAAGCTATCACTCGTTACTTGCACAACTTGGGCATAATGATCACGTGCAGCACCGTCCGAAATAACAAAGGCTGTACCATAAGCTAATAAGCCAGTAGGTTCAATTAAACGACCATTTCTAATTAAAATCGTTCCATCGTGGAAGTATATTGTACCAGCAGATTTAAGTTTTAATAATTGATATTTAGCATCGACAGAAAGCATAGGCTCGTAGTAAGTTCGCTCGTTGTTTTTCAAGACAACAATTTTTTCAATCACTTCTTTGCCAAATTGTTTCACTGTTGCATAATATGCTTCACTGCCAATGTAATTTTTCAACTGACCTTTATCAATTTTAGTATTTCCAACATAGATCGGAACCTTCGATGAAAAATCCATCGTTGATAAAGCCGTTGTTGTATCAGATCCAAATTGCCAATTGATAAAAGCATGTTGATTTTTGACAGTTAATTTATTTGCATTGGCATTAACCGTCTGTATCTCACCTTTATACAGGTTTTCAACTAACGTACCCGTCTCACTAATGTCTATTTTTGTGACAATGGATGTGTTTCGATTTTTAAGGCTAAGCTTAACACGATCCCCCACATATAAAGCGCTAATATCGACAGCCGAGGAATTTTTTTGATATGCTGTATCTTTATTTATATAGTAGGTTGTTTCCTCTCCGATATCTGGCTTCAGCATAATGAATAGTCCATTTGGATCTATACTTGTCACTACTCCAGCAAGTGTTTTAGTATTTTGTGCAACTGTTGGAGATTCTGTTTCATTTGTAGAATTAGAAGTACCTCGAAGCTCAACAACGCTGCGAAGAGAAATTTCCGCTTCTACTTTCATTCCCATCTTAAAGCCTTCGATTGTTGTCACTGTATTATTAATATACAGGCGGGCACTATCGTTTATATTATATGTAACTTGACGACCGCTTTCATTTTGTAAAGTAATTTTACTAAGCTTTTTTTCTATTACTCCGTTTGAATTTGCATATTCTGAAAATGTTACATCGACAAAGGTTCCAGTCACCATTTGGGCAGCATGCGCTGTTTGATTTGATGAAAATCCGAGAACCGCTAGTAACACAATCATTAGTATGTATGGAATCTTCTTCAACAAATCCCGCCTCCTAAAAAAATGTTATTAAAAATAGTATATCGTACTATTGGTAGTTTTTCCTATTCAAAAAGTTACATTTTAGTGCTTTTACTTACTTATCAATTATGCCTCGGCATAATTGCGTCCGGAATCTGCTTTGTGCTTGCACAAAGAACTCCTTTCCGATTCCGTGACATCCGCCGGAGGCTTTAACTTCTTTCAGCGGATGTTTGGACACCCCGTGAAAAGCGACTTAAATTGCTTAAAGAAGATGAATCTACCGATAGACACAAAGATAGAGGTAGCTTCCAATTTCAAGCTACCTTCCCTACATCATACTTGAACGTCAATTGTATGTCCTGCTGTCGGATGTGGAGCATCTAACATTTCAACTAATTGTTCTGTATTTTGCTGTTGCATCTCCATTGCTTGTTTCGTAACAGCTAGAGATACATTTTGCATTAAAGTTGCTTGATTCATTGCCATTGATAAAGCTGCGATATCCATCTAGTCCACCTCCTATTTAATTTATCGGTCAGTTGTTTCATTCATCAAGCGATTCCCCCCATTTTTAATAAAAAAACATCTACTGTCCTAAATAATAGACTCAATAGATGTTTTTTTATCACATTTTATTTTCGATTGTACGCCAAGCTTCTTCAAAACCAATTCCTTTTTCTGAAGAAAAGACAATAAGAGGATCATTTTTTTCCATGTCTAGCGTTTCTTTCACGACTTTTTTATGCTTATCCCATTTACCTTTTGGAATTTTATCTGCTTTTGTTGCAATGATAATACAAGGAATATTGTAATGCTTTAAAAAATCATACATCATGCGATCATCAGCTGTAGGGGGATGACGTAAATCAACAATTTGTACGACTGCCTTTAATTCATTACGCCCTGTGATGTAACGCTCAATCATTTTTCCCCATGCTTCACGCTCAGTTTTTGAAACCTTTGCATAGCCATAGCCCGGTACATCCACAAAAAACAATTGCTCTTCAATTTTGTAAAAATTAAGCGTTTGTGTTTTTCCGGGCTTAGAAGAAATACGTGCTAAAGCTTTACGACCGATCATTCGGTTAATAAATGAGGATTTCCCCACATTTGAACGACCGGCTAGTGCAAATTCTGGCAGTCCATCTTCTGGATATTGGTCTGGTCTTACAGCACTTATGACCATTTCGACGTTATGGACTTTCATTTCTTAAAAACCTCCGTCCAGTGCATAGGCTAATACTTCATCAGCCGATGACACTAGTTTAAATGTTAGTTGTTCGCGTACGCTTCCAGGAATATCCTCAATATCTCGCTCATTATCTTTCGGACAAATAATTGTCGTTAAGCCCGCTCGATGCGCACTGAGTGTTTTTTCCTTTAATCCACCAATTGGCAGTACACGTCCACGTAATGTAATTTCACCTGTCATGCCGACTTCACGGCGTATTGGACGGTGTAAAATTGCGGAAACAATTGCTGTTGCCATAGTAATACCTGCGGAAGGTCCATCTTTCGGCACAGCTCCTTCTGGAACGTGAATATGAATATCATGTGTTTCAAAATATTCTGCATCCACTTTTAGCTCTTCCGATTTTGTACGGACATACGATAACGCGGTTTGAGCTGATTCCTTCATGACATCGCCTAGCTTCCCAGTTAGCTGCAATTTTCCTTTTCCAGGTGTTAATGATACCTCAATTTGTAATGTATCACCACCCACAGTTGTATAAGCAAGCCCAGTAGCTACACCGATTTGATTTTCCTCTTCTGCTTGTCCATATCGGAAACGATGCTTGCCGAGTAAATCCTCTAATGATTTCGAGTTAACTGTTACTCGTTTTTTCTCACCAGAAACGATGATCTTAGCGATTTTACGACATAGGGTTGCGATTTGACGTTCAAGTCCACGAACACCTGCTTCACGAGTATAATAACGGATGATATCTACTACTGCTTCATCTTTAATAATAACTTGTGTTTTTTTCAAGCCATGCTCTTTTAACTGTCTAGGTATTAAATGATTTTTCGTAATTTGCTCTTTTTCAATTTCTGTATAACCAGCAATTGAGATTACTTCCATACGATCCAGTAACGGCCCAGGAATTGTACTTAAATCATTGGCAGTTGCTATAAATAATACATTTGATAAATCATAAGGTTCTTCGATGTAATGATCACTAAATGTATTATTTTGAGCCGGATCTAAAACTTCAAGCATTGCTGCTGCAGGATCTCCCCTTAAGTCATTAGACATTTTATCAATTTCATCTAGAAGGAACACAGGATTAATCGTCCCTGCCTTTTTCATCCCTTGGATAATACGACCTGGCATTGCCCCAACATACGTACGACGGTGACCACGAATTTCTGATTCGTCACGTACCCCACCTAATGAAATACGGATAAATTTACGATCCAAGCTTTCTGCAATAGACCGAGCTAATGACGTTTTACCGACACCTGGAGGGCCTGCCAAACATAATATTGGTCCACGTAACGATTTTTTCAACTGACGTACAGCTAAATATTCTAATATACGTTCTTTTACTTTTTCTAATCCGTCATGATCACGATTTAAAATGTCCTCTGCATGTGCGATATTCATGCGATCCTCAGTCGCATTTGTCCAAGGTAGTGATACGATCCAATCAATATAGTTTCGAATTACGCCACTCTCTGCACTAGCCGCTGGTAACTTCTCATAGCGATCCAACTCTTTAAGCACTGCTTCTTTCGTTGATTCAGGCATTCCTGTTTCGTCAATACGTCTTCGTAATTCAGCTACTTCGCCAGTTTTCCCTTCACGGTCTCCTAGCTCAGTTTGAATAGCTTTCATTTGTTCACGTAAGTAATATTCCTTTTGCGTACGCTCCATGGATTGCTTAACTTTTGTATTAATTTTCTTCTCAAGATCAAGTACTTCTTGCTCGTCATGTAAACGAATAATTAAATGATCTAAACGCTTCTTTACACTGAGCATCTCCAATACTTCTTGTTTATCAGCAATCTTAAATGGTAAATGCGATGCAATGATATCTGCTAAACGACCGGGCTCTTCAATGTCTGCCACAGTACTAATGGTTTCAGATGTAATCTTATTGGAGGCTTTCGCGTATCTTTCGAAATACGTTAACAACGTACGCATTAAAGCCTGTGTTTCAACATCCTTATCGATGGTTTCTTCCTTAACATCGATGTCAGCAATCGTATATTTTTCTAACGCCCGATAGTTAGACCATGTTGCACGCGCTACACCTTCCACTAAAACACGCAATGTCCCATTTGGTAATTTCAGCATCTGTTTGACATATGCCATCGTACCAATTGGATATAAATCTTGCTCATCAGGCTGTTCATCATGCACTTCTTTTTGTGTTACCAATAATATCAATTGGTCCTCTAACATTGCTTGTTCTAGCGCCGCTACAGAACGATTTCTACCCACATCAATATGTAACACCATCGACGGGTATACTAAAAGTCCACGTAAAGGCAATAATGGTACATTTGTTGTTTTTTGTATTGTTACCATGCGAGTATTCACCTCCGTCAAAATTTTCTTATACACTCCCGCGCTACTAGTATGTGTCTAAAAAGCTGATTCACACTAGTTAATCAATCGAGCCAAAAATTTCATCTAATTACAGTTGGCTTTATGTATGAATGAATGAATAAAAAGCTGACTGTCGATATGTGCGAATATTGCACAATCGAAGTCAGCTAAATTACTCTTTATCTCATAACAATAGACAGCCCCGTCTGTTCGTTATGCTGAAGTTTTTGTGTCGCTACCTTCATCGAGTTCAGTGCCATCTTCAAGAAGCAATTTCGGTTTTTCTTTATCCGTAATTGTTTTTGCTGTAATGATACATTTTTTCACGTCTTCACGTGAAGGTAGTTCGTACATTACTTCAAGCATTGTTGACTCAATAATTGAACGAAGACCGCGTGCACCTGTTTTTCGTTCAATTGCTTCTTTTGCAATTTCAGAAAGCGCACCTTCATCAAACTCAAGCTCAACACCATCTAGTTCAAGCATTTTTTGATATTGCTTAGCTAGTGCATTTTTGGGCTCCGTTAAAATTTGTACAAGCGCAGCCTCGTTTAATTGCTCAAGACTTGCAAGTACTGGTAATCGACCGATGAATTCTGGAATTAAACCAAATTTCAATAAATCCTCTGGAATCAACTTAGCCATAATTGAGCCTTCATCCATCTCAATTTTGTTAGGATCTGAACCGAAGCCAATTACTTTTTCACCCTGACGACGTTTAATAATGGATTCTATTCCATCAAAAGCTCCACCCACAATAAATAAGATGTTTGTCGTATCGATTTGTAAAAACTCTTGGTGAGGATGCTTGCGGCCGCCTTGTGGTGGGACACTCGCAACTGTACCTTCTAAAATTTTAAGAAGTGCTTGTTGTACGCCTTCACCAGATACATCACGTGTAATGGATGGATTTTCAGATTTACGTGCAACTTTATCGATTTCATCAATATAGATGATCCCTTTTTCAGCACGTTCGATATCGTAATCCGCTGATTGAATTAATTTTAATAAGATATTTTCAACGTCCTCACCCACATAGCCAGCTTCAGTTAGAGAAGTAGCATCAGCAATAGCAAAAGGAACGTTTAATATACGCGCCAATGTTTGGGCTAATAAAGTTTTACCGCTACCAGTTGGGCCGATTAACACAATGTTCGATTTTGCTAATTCTACATCATCAATTTTACTATTCGTATTAATGCGTTTGTAGTGATTATAAACCGCAACTGCTAAAGCTTTTTTAGCACGTTCTTGTCCTATTACATACTCATCTAAAATCGATAAGATTTCTTTCGGTTTTGGAATATCTTGAAACTCAATTTCTTCTTCAACGCCCAGTTCCTCTACAACGATTTCTGAACAAAGCTCGATACATTCATCACAAATATAAACACCAGGACCTGCAACTAGTTTACGTACCTGTTCTTGTGGCTTTCCACAGAATGAGCATTTTAAATTGCCTTTTTCATCATTAAATTTGAACAATATGTTTCACCCCTATTCAAGCAACAATCTTACAAGATTATTGAATCATTATCAAATAAATTGTCTGCATCCATTTACACCACGGCGTTTATGGTTCGAGATTTTAAAAAAATTTACTACATGCATAGTACAGAAACACTGACATTTACCGCAAAGCTGCTATTTATTTCTTGACAAATTTACCAATTATATCTTTTGTTCCCATGTGCGTAACTGACTGATTCTTCAGAAACCTCTAGCGACCAGAGACCTTTCGTTTCGTCAAGTCCCTGACCCTCGTCACTTGATATTTGGCTTGTGACTTTACTGTTATAACTGGTAGAACAAGTTACAGATCCTTAAATAAGCAACTTGAATTTCTTTAAAATCTATTACATTCGCCAGAGGCTTAACTTCATTCAGAAGAGGATGTATTTAGTTGTTCCTCGTTTGGAAGAATTGAGATATCCATAAGCCTTATCTCTGCTGAATAAAGTCAAATTTTAGCATCGTGTAAAAAGTCAAACAATACTATGTATTAGAGAAGTGTAAAGGCTTTGCCTATCCCCTTATCAAAAAAGCACTTCCTTTTGGAGGATACTTTTTACGGTGATAGTAGTCGTCATCTTAATAATATAATTAACTGAACTAAACCTAAAGGGGAATCTAGCTTAACCTAAACAAAAAATATGTGATAAAACAAGGCACGGTTTAATGCCGTACCTTGTTTTCATTTTTCTATCCAGTTACAAAAAAATCCTATTCAGTAATTTTAGCGTTTTCTACTAAAAATTCAACTGTTTTTTGAATTTTAATGTCGTTTTCAAGAACTGTTGTGCCGCCTAAAGCACCTGTAATTTGCTCTTTAGTCATGTTAAATTGAGCAGCCATTTTTTCTAATTCAGCTTCGATATCAGTTTCAGTTGCTTCAATTTTTTCAGCTTCAGCAATTGCTTCAAGTGTTAAAGATACACGTACACGGCTTTCTGCTTCTTCTTTCATTTGTCCACGTAAATCTTCTTCTGATTGACCTGAGAATTGATAGTAAAGGTCTAAGTTCATACCTTGCGTTTGTAAACGTTGACCAAATTCTTGTAACATACGATCAGTTTCAGAGTTAATCATACCAGCAGGTACTTCAAATTCTGCATTCTCAGCAGCTTTTTCTACT
The DNA here is from genome assembly GCF_041262405.1 of Lysinibacillus sp. RC79. Taxonomy (NCBI): domain Bacteria; kingdom Bacillati; phylum Bacillota; class Bacilli; order Caryophanales; family Bacillaceae; genus Lysinibacillus; species Lysinibacillus sp. RC79. The sequence goes on along the minus strand of NZ_JBGCCD010000001.1, from coordinate 192,998 downwards.
AATTCATCACGAAGTGCTGCATCTGATTCTGCTTGTTTTTGTTCAGCAGTTTGCTCTTTGATTTTAGCGCGTAAAGCTTCAACACCCTCAACTTCTGGGTCTAATTCTTTAGCGAATTCGTCGTTTAATTCTGGAAGAACTTTTGTTTTAACTTCTTTTACAGTTACTTTGAAAGTAGCTTCTTTACCAGCTAATTCAGCTGCATGGTATTCTTCTGGGAAAGTAACAATTACGTCTTTAGATTCGCCAGTTTTCGTACCTACAAGTTGCTCTTCAAAGCCTGGGATGAATGAGCCTGAACCGATTTCTAGTGCATAGTCTTCACCTTTACCACCTTCAAATGCTTCTTCACCTACGAAACCTTCAAAGTCGATAGTAGCTGTATCGCCTTCTACGATAGCTTCATCTTCTTTAATTTCAAGCTCTGCTTTACGAGCTAATTGGTCTTGAATTTGTGCTTCTACTTCTTCATCAGTAACTTCTACTGGAAGTTTCGTAATTTCTAAACCTTTGTACTCACCAAGTTTTGGCTCTGGTTTCACTGTTACTTGAGCAGTAAATGCGAAATCTTTACCGTGTTCGAAGTTTTCTGTACCAGAAATTTCTGGGTAATCAACTGGCATAATACCAGCTTCATCGATAGCTTTTGCATAAGAATCCGGAACGATGATTTCTAATGCATCTTGGTATAATGATTCGATACCAAAGCGTTGTTCAAACATTTTACGAGGCATTTTTCCTTTACGGAAACCTGGTACGTTAATTTGTTTGACAACTTTTTTGAACGCTTGGTCCATTGCTGCGTCTACTTCTGTAGCAGGTACTTCAATTGTAAGAGTACCGATATTACCTTCTTGTTTTTCCCATTTTGCTGACATGTATAAATACCTCCAAATAAATGATCAAGTTTATTGTTAGACAATTCATTCGTAACTACGATTTTGACAACCATTTTAGTATAACATAGATGCGTATAGTTTCAACTTATTTCATACTTCATGGAGTTCTGATAATTTTTCTAACATTTGTAAAAAGTCAATGATTTCATACTTCATTTCCTGTACTTTCCCGAGCATAGATTGTACAAAGTCAATATAACTATAAGCAATATCATCAGCTTCGAATGGGCGCCATTCGAACGGATACGTTACAATAGCATGCTTCGCCATTAAATATTGTACCATTTCCAACGTTGATGGGTCTTGCTCTAATTTATTTTCAATTATTTTTTTTACCTCCCTATACTGAGGTAACTGATTTGGTAGGACTAAATTGCTAGGATTAATAATTTTTGTTTCGTTAAATTTTGAGATAGCAATCTCTATTGACACTTCTTGTTCCACTAATAAGATTAATGCTAAGCTCTGAACAAATGGATGGATCGTTGGACATTCTATAATAGCTTTCAATGCTGTTTTTAATTGTCGTACATTCGTATCCATTAAACGATGCAGTCGAATAGATTGTTCATCTGGCGTTAATGCACTAAATTTCGAAAGTTCATATTCTTGCTCTTCTAAAAATCGTTTTGCATCCTCTTTTTTTTGGAGATTACTAGCAACCTCTTGATTCAAGCTTCTTAAGCGTTCAAATTTCTCGAGCTGATCTTCCGGAAGTACATTTTCTTCAATTAATGTCGTAATTAACGACTCTACTTGATGATATTCCTTTAACTGCATACATACAGTAACATACAGTTCCATTACTTCCACATACAATGACGTTCCCATAGCAAACAATTGCTCACAAACACTTTTAACTTTCTCGTATGCTTTTAATTCATATAAAGCGTACGCATAGGTACTTAATGCAATTTCATCTCCAGCTTCATATAAAAATGCTTTTTCAAAGCTTGCCACAGCCTCTTCATATTGATAATTTTCCGCATACATATGTCCTTCACGTATTAATGTCTGAACAGCACCTGGAAAAACAACAATATTGTCATGTTTTATAACATGTCGTTTTCGCTTTGTCATTTTTCTCACCTCTTTACCACTATTTTTCTTATTAGTTCCTATATAAATCATCATATCATGTGGTTGATTTCCTTATTCGACTGAGCGCTTTACAATGAGGTTCGATGAGATGCTTTGGGTTGGTCAACGAAGACATTATCACAGGTCTTAATGCTTTAGCCTTCGTTCCTCTACTGGCTCTCACCAGGGTCTCATCTAGGACGATCCCCGCCTTTATTCCAATCAACCTCATTAGATGATTCGCGTTTTAATCAATTTCATTTTCAACTCTTCCGGAAATCGCAATATATACCAACGGATTTATTCCCTACTTAATTTTCACAAAAATCATTGCTTTAGTATTTCATATTTTGTAATAAATTGTATTATAATTAATAATATCTTTTATTTATTACTGGCTTCGTCTGTAATTTAAGAAAAAGTTCTTCACAAGGAGTGGAATACATGCAATTAATGGATACAGTTAACGAATTTGGTAGTAGCATCTCTCCTATGTTTGAGGCACTATCAATTAAAGTTGTTTCGTTTTCAACAGCGGACGGTCCCCATCAGAAGGATTATCCGATTGAATTTGAAATACTCACACGGACAAAGATTGATTTATACACGCAAGAAGCGATTACACATATTATAAGTATCCAGGGTCACATTCCTGGCTCCATTTCAATTGGACACCAACATGAGTCACTTTTTATTATTCCCCAAAATGTACACATTGAATGCAACTATAAACTTCTAAGTATCGACAAAAAAGATATGCAACGAATCTTACAGCACTCTCAACCCAATCTTCATTATAGTGAATGGCTAATCGATGCCATTAAAAACGCAAATATTCTTGTTGAATTAAAAACCAATCAAAATACCTTTACTGAATGGCCGCTCGGTATAAAGTCAGCCGTTATATTGTAACTAGGATGAGACATACTTAATTAGGTATGTCTTTTATGATGTCATTAAAGATTCTTTGGCAAAACGAGGGGTTGATTTCCGTTCCGACTGAGCGCTTTCCTGGGGGGCGTCCGATGAGCCGCTTCGCTTCGCTGCTGGGTCTCATCTGTGACGCTAATCCCCAAGGAGTCGCTCAGTCTCCACTCCAATCAACCACTTCACAAAGCTTGTATCTTTGGTATATTACTCAAAACTTATAGGTATGTCTTTTATTGTGTGCTCCTTTAATAAGCCTTTCCCTTTTTGTTGCTTGTCTATCATATCAACTTTCTGTTGATTCTGGAATTCCCATTGCGAATATACTTCTATATCACTAGAAAACTTTACAAATCAACAAATTTATCGTTGAAGCGTTATAATAAAAAGACCTAGCTCCATATAAGCATTTTTACTATGTCTACGCATAGTTATAAAAGTAATACCAAAGCAAAGTGATCCTCAAGGAACACTTCGAAAAGAATGCTCTTATAGAGAATTAATAGAATTAACTTAACCTCGGGGGAATTACATATGGATATCAAAAATACATTACAATCATTTTCCACTATGACACATTCAGCACGACAAGAATTTATGTTGCTAAAGGGCGATTGGTTGTTACAAGAAATGTTAACGCACATCGGTTCACCAGATGCTGAATTACGAGACAAATTAATTTATCGTACTTTCATTGATATACTTAGCGACAATTTACTGAGCACCGAACAGCTACAATATTTATTTGATACTGTAATAGGCGAGGATTTTTTATATTTAAACATAGGTGAAGAATTGACAGATAGCGTCTTTACACGTTCTTTTTCTGCTTTACTTGTAGCCAGCATTCTCGCAAAAGATGCCGAACTACTAGTTTTAAATGATGAACGTCTACAAATTTTCTTTCAAAAGATTGGTCGCTATTTATTTTTGGAAAAAGATACAAGAGGTCATATTCATGATAAAGGCTGGGCTCATAGCATTGCACATGGTGCAGATTTAGCAGCAATGACGATTAAACATCCTAAATTTGATTTGCAGCATGCGCCTTTAATCTTGCATGCATTGAAACTTGTTACTTGGAAAGATACTGTCTTTGTCAACGATGAAGAGGAACGCTTAGTTAATATAATTGAAGCGTTACTAGCTCGTGACTACTCCGAGGAAGCATTAATAGAATTTGTCGAACAGGTATTTGATAAATTTGAAATGCATTTAGTGACCCAGGGCTATAACGAAGCCTTTTTTAGTGGACGTACATGTACATTAAATTTAATGAAAACATTGTATTTTGCCTTAAAGATGAATAACTTAGCTCCAAAACTTCAAAATACCATCTATGGACAAGTAGCGAAATGGCTAAAGCTCGGAGCTTAAAATTAATTTATTGCGCCGAATAAAGGTAAATTTCATTTTCTCTCTGCTTAGAACATTTATTTTCGTCTTCATAACCAAATTTAGCAAACCAAGGATATCCTTAGTTTGCTATTTTTACTTTTCAGATAAAACATTAGGAATACAATTTATGGAAGTTAATAATTATATTAACATAATTAATATTAGTTTCCGAAATACCCCTTTCCATTCATCCCTTACATTGATAGTTCATCCTGATATATCCATAATTTCACTTTCCGTGTACTCATCTTTTTAAAAAACGCAACAAAAAAGCATTCAACACCTTAACATAACAGCGATTTTATTACAAAATGACGTCTAAAATGTGAAATGATATTTTCACAAAAAAAACTATTTACTTAGTTAAACACAAGAAACTCAGTGTTTTCAACGTTTCAACAGTGTTTATTTAATTAAACGCAAAAATAATAATATTGAAATAACGATTTTTGTTCAAAAAATGTTCATATTCGTCCCTAGTTTACTATTAAAAATATAAAAAAATAATTTTTTTTCTTTAAAACGGGGCGTATAATCCAATGTGCAACAACGACATTTGTGTCGATCGATTATGACACATTGTCTAGAAATCGATTACACAGATTAATGATTTTGCGAACGCTTGCACTAGACCAATCAAATACTAGATTCAATGTTTCATATTGAACCATGCCATTGTTAGTATTTCTGATTATTTGATTGGTACAACAACTAAAAGAGGTGACCTTATTACCCACTATTTATAAATTCGAATCTATACAAAAATACATGAAATTTATGAATAGCCGTTTTATAGAAAGGAGTCAAACATGAAGAAAAAGTTAAGTTTAATGTTTGTTGCATTTGGAGCGCTTGCAATTCTTGCTGGTTGTGAACCCCTAACAATCTTTGATCCAAAAGGGCCAAATGCCAAAACATTATCAGACACAATTATTTTATCCATTATTACAATGGCCTTTATATTACTAGTCGTGTACGTGCTTTTAGCATTTATGCTAACAAAATACCGTGCTTCAAAAACACCTGCCGATTATGAGCCTCCTCACGAAGAGGGTAGTCATTTACTTGAAATTACATGGACAGTTATCCCTATTATCATCGTGGCATTCTTAGCAATTGTTACTGTAAGATCAACGAGTACAGTAGAGGCTCAACCAGCAGGTTATGACAATAAAGAGCCACTTGTTATTTACGCATCTTCCTCTAACTGGAAATGGCATTTTAGCTATCCAGAGCAAGGGATTGAAACTGTAAACTATGTAAATATTCCTACTGACCGTCCAATTGAGTTCAAACTTTACTCATTCGGACCAATCACAAGTTTCTGGATTCCTCAATTAGCTGGTCAAAAATACGCGATGAGTGACATGTTAACAACTATTCACCTTGCTGCAGATGAGGTTGGTTCATTTATGGGCCGTAACTCTAACTTTAGTGGTCGCGGATTTGCTGAAATGGAATTTGAAGCGCAATCTATGACACAAGAAGACTTCGACAAATGGGCTTCTGATGTAAAAGCAAACGAAAAACCATTAACAAAAGAAAAATTTGATGAACTATTAAAAGCAGAACACGTTGGTCGTTCAAGCTATTCATCTACACACTTAGAATTTAGTCCAGCTCCAATGGAACACAGTGAACACATGAAAATGGGAGACATGGATCATAGCAAAATGAACCATGGGGATCATTCTGATTCACAAGAAAATTCTGAAGCAACACATTCACATTAATTTTTAAACCCGAAAGGAGCGCATCCAATGAGTATGGAAGAAGTATTCCATCCTATGCAAGAACCGATGATTTTAGCGGCAGCTATTAGTATCGTAGTTGGAGCAGTGGTTATCGTAGCTGGCCTTACGTATTTCAAAAAATGGGGCTATTTCTACAAAAACTGGCTATCAACTGTTGACCATAAAAAAATCGGTATTATGTATATCGCTACAGCACTTTTGATGCTATTCCGCGGCGGTATCGATGCATTGTTAATGCGTGCACAAACGGCAGTTCCTGATAACGGACTTCTTGATGCACAACACTATAATGAGATTTTCACAACACACGGTTTAATAATGATTTTATTCATGGCTATGCCATTCGTAATTGGTTTAATGAACATTGTTATCCCACTACAAATTGGTGCACGTGACGTTGCATTCCCACGTCTAAATGCAGTCAGCTTCTGGTTATTTGCAGCTGGTTGCGGTTTACTAAACCTATCATTTATCATTGGTGGTTCACCTGATGCTGGTTGGACAGCTTACTTCCCACTATCTGGGACAGAATTTAGTCCATCTGTTGGGGGCAACTACTATTCTTTAGCTTTACAATTATCAGGGATTGGTACGTTAATGACTGGTGTTAACTTCATCGCAACAATCATTAAAATGCGTGCACCTGGTATGACATTAATGAAAATGCCAATGTTCACTTGGTCAATTTTAATTACAAACGTTATTATCGTATTTGCATTCCCAGTGTTAACTGTTGCACTTGCATTAATGATGTTAGACCGTCAATTTGGTACACAATTCTTTGCAATGCAAAATGGTGGTATGGATATGCTTTGGGCCAACCTATTCTGGGTTTGGGGACATCCTGAGGTTTATATCGTTATCCTACCTGCTTTCGGTATTTTCTCTGAAATCATTGCGACATTTGCACGTAAAAACTTATACGGCTATAAATCAATGGTTATGAGTATGGTCGTTATTTCATTACTATCATTCGTAGTATGGGCCCACCACTTCTATACAATGGGTCACGGTGTAATGGTAAACAGCGTATTCTCTATTACAACAATGGCAATCGCTGTTCCGACAGGGGTTAAAATATTTAACTGGTTGCTCACAATGAGACACGGTAAAATTCAATTTACAACTCCTATGCTTTATGCACTTGGCTTTATTCCAATCTTCACAATTGGTGGGGTTACAGGGGTAATGCTAGCAATGGCAAGTGCTGACTATCAATATCATAATACGATGTTCTTAGTTGCCCACTTCCACTATGTATTAATTCCAGGTACAGTATTTGGTGTACTTGCAGGTTACCACTACTGGTGGCCAAAAATGTTCGGTTTCCGTTTAAATGAAAAACTAGGTAAAACTGCTTTCTGGTTTATCGCAATTTGCTTTAACGTAACATTCTTCCCTCTATTCATTTTAGGTTTAGATGGTTACGCTCGTCGTATGTACACTTACTCTGAGTCTACTGGCTACGGTCCATTGAACATGCTATCGTTCATCGGTGGCGTTGGTCTTGCTGTCGGCTTTGCGTTAATCGTATATAACATTTACTACAGCTGGAAACATATGCCACGTAATGAAAAAGCAGATGTTTGGGATGGTCGTACCCTAGAATGGGCTACTCATTCTCCAGTACCAGAATATAACTTTGCAGTAGTTCCAACTGTTACACGTTTAGATGAATTCTGGTTCGCGAAAAAAGAAGGTCGCGATATTACAGCAGGTAAAATTGAAAAAATTCACATGCCTAACAACACTGGCACACCATTCTGGATGAGTGGATTCTTCTTCCTTGCAGCATTCTTCGCTGTATTTAATCTATGGATTCCAGCCATCATTAGTATGATTGGTGTATTTGGCTTTATGATTCATCGTTCATTTGAAAAAGATCATGGTCGTTACATTTCAGTTGAAGAAGTTATGGCAACTGAGAAAAGTTTGAGAGGTGATAAATAATATGAAAATCGATTCTTCACTTCCATTAGAATATAGTACAGAGGAAAATCGCCTGAAAATTTTCGGTTTCTGGATTTTCCTTGGCGCCGAAATCGTATTATTCGCCACACTATTTACAGTGTATTTCACTCTTCATACACGTACAGGTAGTGGCCCAAGTGGCGCTGAAATTTTTGAATTAACACCAGTATTATGGGAAACATTCTTATTATTAACAAGTAGTTTCACAATTGGTCTTGGTGTTCATGCAATGCGCATTGGCAATAAAAAAGCGATGATGGCATTTTTCATCATCACACTTCTATTAGGTCTTGGCTTCTTAGGCATTGAGATCGATGAATTTGTCACATATGTTGATGAAGGTGCAACAATTCAAACAAGTGCATTCTTATCTGCATTAATGACTTTACTTGGTACGCACGGTGCCCACGTAACATTCGGTTTCTTCTGGGGCGTTGCAATTTTAATCCAAGTAGCAAGCCGTGGTTTAAACCCACAAACGGCTAACAAAGCGTTCATCTTCTCACTGTACTGGCACTTCCTAGACGTTGTTTGGATTTTCATCTTCAGCTTCGTCTACTTGAAAGGACTGATTAGCTGATGAAGGAATTATTCCCAAAACAACATGTGATGGGCTTCGGCTTCTCACTATTACTAACAGTTGTAGCTTTATCTGTTGTTAAATTTGATATGTCATTTAACATGGCATTTGGTGTTTTACTAGTGACTGCTCTTGCACAAGCAACTGTACAATTAGTATTATTCATGCACATCGGTGAATCTGAAGACAAGAAAACGTTATATACAACGATTTTATACTCAGTATTCGTAGGTGTTGTTACAATCTTAGGTACATTATTCGCAATGATCTGGGGCTATAATTGATAAACAGAGCCGAGAAAATGACATCATTTTCTCGGCTTTTTCTTTTTGTAAATATTTTTATTTCAATATCGAAAATAGACTCCACTCAAAATCGAACAACACTCCCCCTACTCTTCTTATATGCAAACATAGCAATCACTGATTTTTTAAAAGTTGTATAGGCAATCAACAGAACGGCTTTTCAGGCTCAGCAATGTCCGTCATACTCCCTTGCTACAACGTAAAATCATTAGAATCCTCTAGCCAACAACTAATCTACTAGTGTGATAGTTTATTGTCTTAACACCATTGCAATATTTTACAATAGCTAACAACAGATTTATTGATCATCGATTAATATTCATGAACCAATTTTACTGCAACTTATCATGAGCAAGAAGGCTTATAAATATTGACATACGTTGGGCATTTACTATTATTTTAAAATCGAATTGGTACTGTTTTTTTAAATAATGAAACTTTTACTTTTATACTAATGTATACTAGTAGTTGATGTTTTTACCAAGAATAGGAGATGAAAGTAATGAACAAATTTTTAAAAGTTTTAAGTGTTGGAGCACTAGCACTGACGCTAGCAGCTTGTAACAGTAGCGCTACCCCAAAGAAAGACACAACTAATACAAGTAAACTCACTTTAGAGCAAGTGTATGAAAAAGCGGTAGAGCGCCAAGCTGACATTAAAAGCACGAGTGCAAAAATGGATATGACTCAAGAATCCAAAGTTGGATCAGGTGAACAATCTATGGAGTTTACCATCGATTCAAAAATGGATATGGATGTAGTTACCGATCCAATTGCTATGCACTTATCAGGTTCAATGACAATGCCAGATATGGCTAGTGAAGGTCAAAAAAATACGGAAATGCCGATTGATATGTACATGAAGAAAGACCAAGGCTTTTTCATGAAGAATGAAGATACTAACGCTTGGTACAAATTGCCAGATGCGCAATTTGATACAATGATGGAACAAACTGCATCATCTGCAGACGCTAAGGCACAATTAGAACAGCTTAAAAACTTTATCAAAGATTTCAAATTCGAACAAACAGATGATTCATATATCTTAACTTTAGACGCTAAGGGCGATAAATTTAAAGAACTTATCGATTCTGAAATTAACAAATCAATGAAAGATATGGGTCTTGAAGAAAATCCACTTGATAACTTAACAATCGATAAAATACACTACATTCTACAAATCGATAAAAAGACTTTCGATACAAATAAAATGGATATGAATTTCGATTTGAAAATGAAAGTTGAAGATCAAGAACTATCAATGAAAACAAAATCAGTTGTGACGTACACTGATTTCAATCACCTAAAAACAATCGACATCCCACAAGAAATTATCGATAAAGCGCAATCTATTCCACAGTAATCAACAAGGTGACTGTATAAAAAAAGGAATCTGCATACTTTAATGTACGCAGATTCTTTTTACTTTTGGGTCAAGCTATTTAAACTATAAATGAACAGTAACATCACGATTTAAAACATATTTAGCGGCTTCAACATATTCTGTTGCTGCTCTTTGACTAATTGCCGCTGTTGGAACGAAGCTTTCAAAGGCATGATAACAGCCAGGATACAAATGGAATTCAACATCAACGCCAGCATGACATAGCCTCGTTACATATTGTAATGTTTCATCACGGAATGGATCTAATTGACCAACACAAGTATAAGTAAATGGTAAACCAGATAAGTCTTCTGCTCTTGCAGCTGCAGCATATTGTGACACATTATCACTACCATTCTCCCCATTTAAATACATTTCCCAGCCCTTTTGATTTAAATCATGATTCCAAACCATATGTCCTGTAATCTCCAATGCAGAAGGTGTATTATTACGATCATCAATCATCGGGTAAAGTGGCATTTGAAAACTAAGCTTTGGATAATTTCTATCACGAGCCAATAATGCTAATGCTGCTGTTAACCCACCTCCCGCACTTGCCCCTGCTACACCAATACGAGTACTATCAAAACCTAAATCTTTCGCATTATCAGCCACCCATTTTAATGCTGCGTAACAATCTTCAAGTGGCGTTGGATAAGGATATTCAGGTGCAAGTCGATAGTCCACTGATACTACAATACAATTTGCTTCATTCACAAAACGTTGACATAGTAAATCGTCACCCTCTGGAGCACCTATTACATATCCCCCTCCATGAATCCATAAAAGCGCCGGCAAATCCCCTATTTTTCCCTTCCGTTTATAAATTCTTATACGCAGTGAATCATTATCATCTGGTCCTTGAATCATTTTATTTTCAACAGAAATATTGTCAGCTATTGGAGCAGGTTGAGCAGTAGCAGTCATTCCTTCTCTAGTAGCATCTACATTGTCTAAATCTAAAGGTGGGAATAGCGATAACGTCTCTCTTAGTTCTGGATCAATACGGTTTTCCATTCATTTCATCCTTTCATCATGAAAATTTTTTTATGATTTTTAAGAAGTTAATCCACCATCAATCGTCAAAACTGCACCATTTACATAAGATGCATCCGTTGAAATTAAGAAACCTATCACATTTGCAATCTCATCTGCTGTTGCAAGTCTTCGCATCGGTCCATTTTCCTCTGAACTCGTCTCAATTCCCTTCGTCATATTCGTTATTACACCACCAGGACAAATAGCATTTACTCTTATTCCACTAGATCCATATTCGATGGCTGCTGTTTTTGTTAGTCCAATGACACCATGTTTGCTTGCTGCATAGCCTCCTAAATATGGCTGCCCTTGAATGCCTGCTGCAGAAGCAGTATTCACAATAACTCCTGATTTTTGTTGCTCCATTTCTTTTAATACATATTTTAGACCTAGAAAAGCACCTTTAAGGTTAACGGCTATTATCCTATCAAAACTTTCTTCCTCTAAATCTCCTAATAAAGATGGCGGGCTTAATACACCTGCATTATTAATGAAAGCATCAATTTTCCCGAAATTTCCCTTGGCCACTTCGACATATTTCTTAACGTCCTGACTTTTGGACACATCCGCATGTACAAAAATAACATGTTGATTATGTTCCTTTACCGCTTCTAGGGTCTCCTGTCCATTTGTTTCATCAAAATCTACTAAAACAATCGCTGTATTCTTTTTTGCTAAAAGTTTAGCAGTCTCTCTTCCGATACCACTACCTGCCCCCGTAATAATTACTACCTGTTGTTCCATTGTACTTCCCCCTTCCTCGTATCATCAGTTACGATATTGTTTTTAATCTCAACAGCGTATAGCCTTCATAATTATTTTGGGCAATCTCGTTACAGCGTTTCGTGTAATAATCAAATCCGCCAAGATATATTAAAAAGCTTCGAGGCTTTCCTGCTATATTGGCGCCTGTGTACCAAGAATCACCCTTGACATATAACGTTCCATTAGCAATTTCACGATTATGCTTACTCCACTCTTCCTCTGCTTATATATTGGTCTCTATTACATCAATGTTATACTCACGCAAATATTCAATGCAATTTGCGATCCATTCTACGTGCTGTTCGATAGCAGTTGGCATATTGACAAGCACAGATGGACTTTCGGGACCTGTAATCATAAACAAGTTCGGAAACCCTGCTGTCGTTAAGCCTAAATACGTTGTAACCGACGCCCCGTTCTCCCATTTATCCTTTAATGCAAGGCCGTCTTTTCCTTGAATATCGATTTTAAATAAAGGACCTGTCATACCATCATAGCCAGTAGCAAAAATAATAATATCTAAATCATATTGACCATTCATTGTTTTAATGCACGCTTCTGTTATCTCCTCTATTGGTGATTCCTTTACATCAACTAATAAAACATTCTCTCTGTTGTACGTTTCAAAATAATCGGTATCTAGTACTTGTCTTTTCGTGCCATACATATACTTTGGACTTAGCTTCTCCGCTACTTTGGGATCTTTGACAACTTCACGGATTTTCGAGCGGATAAACTCTGCAGCCTGTTCATTCGATTGCTCATTTGTTAAAAAATCGTTATAAGACATTGCAAAAGCAAATCCACCCTCTGCCCAAGCATCCTCAAACACCTGCTGCCGTTTGCTTTCACTATCCTCCATAGCAGATCGATCATTTTGTATGTGAGGTGTACCCGATATAGAATTCCTCATTGCATGCTTTAACGTTTCAAAGTTTTCCTTAGTACTTCGAATAAATTCCTTGTCATAAGTATGGTTTCGTGCAGGAACTGTATATTGTGGTGTACGCTGAAATACTGTTAAATGCTTTGCCTCTTTTGCTATTACTGGAATTGCTTGAATTCCACTTGAACCTGTCCCAATTATCCCTACTCGTTTTCCAGTAAAATCAACCTTTTCATGTGGCCAATGTCCAGTATGATACCACTTACCTTTAAATTGATTTAATCCTTTAATATTTGGAATATTTGCAGCCGATAAGCAGCCTTTTCCTGTAATGAAATACTTTGCGAAAACTTGATTGCCATCATTTAAATGAATAAGCCACTTACTACGCTCTTCATCAAAATGTGCAGCATTTACACGTGTATTAAATTGAACATCCTTTCGCAAATCAAAACGATCTGCTACATAGTTTAAATAGCTTAATATTTCCTCTTGCTCTGGGAATCTAGATGTCCAATTCCACTCCTCGTACAATTCTTTTGAAAACGTATAATTATAATAGATGCTTTCAACATCACATCTAGCACCAGGATAGCGATTCCAATACCAAACGCCACCTACTCCGTCCCCTGCTTCATAAACAACTGTAGAAAACCCCTTACTCCTTAGTTGATATAACATATAAAGTCCTGCAAACCCTGCACCAAGTACGATTGCATCTACCTCTTTGATTGAATGATTTTTCATTCACTGTTCCTCCCCCACTTCGTTAATTTGTCAAACAGTCCTATAAACTTCTACAAATTTAATGACTAAAGAAAAAAAGAATATCTTAGCATTAATATTACAATTTACAGAAAATATTGAAAATTCCTCATTTCAAGCGTATTATATACTTAAAAAAAGGGGATACAACATGTCAAATCTTTATACCATTCAAAAACATTTTGACACTATTGATAACTTTACGAATCATGAAGAGTTGCTGATACACATTTTGCAGGTATATTTGAATTCATTCCCTATTAAAGATGCCTATTTATTGAGATATTCTCCAATAGGATTTGTTGCTGAAGGCATTATTTATTTAAATGAGTCTGAAGGAATCCATATCGGAGAAATTAGAGAGGAGATACGTAGTTTTCCAATTATCTATTCTGCCATTGTCGATAAAAAAGCAAAGTTTTGCACAGGGATGGATTATTTGAAAAACATTAGTATTAAATATGTTGTCGCCTCTAAAAATAACAAGCTTTTAATCGTGCCTATATTTATCAGGCCATATGTTTTCGGTTATATTTGTAGCACTCATTTTGAAGAAGATATAGAAATAAGTGATACGCTTTTAGATGATTTAACTAGCTTTGGTAATATGGTTGGACATTTATTAATTCAATCCAAAGGGAAAAGCAAAGATGTTTCTCTTAGTAAACGGGAGTTAGAGGTTATGATGCAGGTTTCTAACGGAGACAGTACGAAGGAAATTGCAAATAGTATGGATTTAAGCGAATTAACGATCAATCAATATGTAAAATCTGCAATTAAAAAGCTAAAGGCTAAAAACCGTTCCCATGCTATTTGCTTACTTTATCAGCAAGGCATTATTTTATAAAATATATGAAGGGGATTTTCCCCATCCCCTTCGTTGTAAAATTATTCAATCACTCTATTGGTACTCTGTTCTTTTCGTTTTAATCGACCGTCAAGAGACAAATTCGTCCATATCCTTATGGCCTACTCAAATGGACCACGCTTTAATCTTTTATAGAATAATGAAGTAATCCTTCAAAATCCTTCATTTCCGAATTAAGATTGTTATACGTATATTCATAGTTCATTCCCAGTTTATCTACAATTCGTAAAGATGCCACATTTTCAGGATGAATAACAGCAATAACTTTAAATAAACCAATCTTATTAAACGCATATTTCAGTAAAGCTTGTGCCGCTTCATACGCAATCCCTTGCCCTCTATAAGCTTCCGAAATACCATAATATATTTCGATCTCAGTTTCTTTTACATCATCTGGACCAAGGCCACAATAGCCAATTAACGTTTGGCTTTCCCTATCTACAATGGCTAGATTAAGCTTATGTATTTTAGTAGGCGTGTTTTTTTTGTTACATTGAATGGACCACTCTATTGTTCGCTGAACATCATCACGGCTAGGCACATCCTCTGGGATAAATCGATAAAAATCAGGCTCAGAAACCACTGCATATAATGCATCCAAATCAGTTAGAGCATATGGGCGAATTACTAGTCTCTCAGTTTCAATATATAGATTTAAAAACATAATGATCACTCCTTAACAATTAAAATTTAAAAGATCGTCCAGTCTTTCATGTACATATACTAGTCCCAATAATTCTTCATTAAATCAGTTGCCCAATGTGGCTGTTTTATCTCACCTTTTGGTAAAAACTCTTTCATTACAGGTTTTATATCAATGATTGGTGTTCCATCAATAGCATCTAAACCTTTAACGATTAATGTTCTATCCTTTAATTCTAGTAATTCTACAACCGTTACACCTATTTTATTAGGTCTATTTTTACCTCTTTGTGCAAAAATGCCGACTTCCGGATAGTCCGTATTATTTCTTGGATATCTTGCTTCATATTGGATTTTTTCAACTGCAACTTTGTCAAAATAAAAAATTATTTCTAAATGAGAAAAATCATCAATCCCTTTTAAAGAAGATTCATGAATATCTTTTGTTAATGCAATAGTAGAAATGACGTCACCCCAATTGTCGTCTTCAATCACTTTTCGGCTATTGCTCACTACAGCGATTGGTTTAATGTTATAGATCATATCAAGACCTCTTCTCTTCGTTGATTTCTTCATGCACATTTCCGTTTAATCCCAGTATACTTTAGCTATCACTTATGTCAATTTATGGCATCACACTTATAATTTCTAAGCTCATCACCATACGTGTGGTTGACTTCCGCTCCCTGAGGGCGTCTAATGTGCCATTTTCAAAGGAATTTCACCAACTTAATAGAGAACCCAACATAATTGTCTCCCCTGCAGCAAATGTGCCAAAGGATCTCTTAAAATGCATGTATTCACTGTTCTTTTTTTTATTTTTTGTAAAAATAAAATATATGAAAATGTTACGAGGAATATGATATGGTATATTATCTACAATGAAATTTTAGAAGGTGGAAAACATGTTAGAAGTAAGCGAAAGTAAGTTAGCACAATATATTATACATTTTATTAGCGATACACTCGTGTTAGGTGAGGAGTCATTTTTGCAGCCAGAGGTCATGCTAGAGGCAGCTTTTACACAGCTAGCGTTTAGTAAAATCGATTTAGAGCAGCAATACGAATTTTTCCATGAAACAAATATTGAGTTAAATGAGGTGTACACATATGTAAGGTCAATTTTTGATCAGGAGACTAGTTTCCATGAACAATCAATAAACATCGCTAAACACTTACATAATGTATCTCAACACCCTAACATTAAAAGCGGCGAATTGTTTATTGGACTATTTGACAATTGTTTTCTAGCTACAGAAGCTAAAAAAATAATTGCTATTGTTAAAATTGATGAAAAAGAAATGTTTTTAGATGTGAAAAATGACCAAAACAAAATGATTGTCAACGGTATTGATGGAATTAATGTAAAGAAAATTAATAACATGGCCATCATCGTAGATATGGGGACGGATAAGGCACCTGCTGTCTTTATGAAAACGAAAAGGAAAGAAGATATTGTCTACTGGCAAGAACGATTTTTAAAGATTAAAGCAGCTGATGAACATTATTACAAAACGAATTTAGCATTAACAGAATGCAAAAAATATATTTTAAAAGAAGAGAGCTTTACCAATACTGAGAAACTGGGGCTTTTAAATAAAACGCTTGATTACTTTAGAAATGAAGATGAATTTCAAGTAAATAATTATATTGAAACAGTGTTTGAAAATGCGGAGCCAACACAAAAAGATATTATTATAAATTCGGTAAAACCTTATGAAACCGTTATTTCTGAGAGCGCACTTGAAAAGGCTGAAAAAAAATATAAACGTAAAATTAAACTCGATTCTAATATTGAGATCCAGGTGAACGTACAGGATATCGACCAAGTGGATGAACTCATCGAAGTAGGATACGATGAATCTACAAATCGAAAATTCTATAAGATTTATTTCCAGGAAGAACTATAAGACTTTCCTAGTTTACAAGGGACGCTCCTCACCATTGCGTGTGGTTGATTTCCGTTCCGACTGGGCGCTTTGTTGCTGACGCTTCGCTTTCGCACAGAGCAAAGCTTCCTGGGGGCGTCCAGTCTCCACTCCAATCAACAATCGACTTATTAATAAACCATTCCCCTTAAAAATCTAGCAAGTTGCAACTTTAAACATCTTCGGGATTATTAAATATATCACCTATACACCAAATTTGTTAATGTGTTACAATTTAGTTAAATAATTTTATTAAATAGGAGGATCTTTTTAATATGTCCTATATAAACGATTTACAATATTATATTGATAGTGCTTCAATCGGGATTTTACTCGAACTTCTTTTAGTGACAACTTGTATTTCAACTATTATTTATTTAGTAACTAAAAACCAATATATTTCGTACTTATCGTCTGCACCAATATTTTATTTTCTTTCGATAATTTTGTACCACAATTCGCACTTCATTCTGCTTGTCTTAGCAATGACAGTACAAGCCTTAGTTATTTTATTTATCCAAAAGAAGAACCTACTAAAGATAATTACAATGAAAGACAAAGCTCACGACAGTATTTAAGATGATAAAATAAAGGACTTGTTTTTATGTTTTATCAACAAGTCCTTTAACTTAAAAAATACCACCTTAAACTCTTCCACATGTTAATGCTCTGGCCCAATCAGATCTATTTTGATCTCCGCTCCGTTTAATAACTTCCGTAGTATCATAAGGGATGCTCAACTGCTCAATAATCCATTCACCATTCCGTTTTTCTACAACTGTATAGTTCGCAAATGGTGTGCCTGATTCAATCTTATAATAAAACGGTTCGACTTCTTCATAAGCCGGCAAACCGACACTGCCTGGGTTAATAATGATTTTGTTGTTAGGTAAATAAACAATCGTTGGTAAATGGGAGTGACCACAAAAAATAATATTTTGAGGAATATCTTTTACTAAATTCATTATTTCCTCTGCCTGTTTCAAAGTAACACCATTTGGAGTAATTTCATTCAACATATACAGCTCATCATTTTCAGGTGAAGCATGACAAAAGTAAAAATCATCTGTCTGAATCGAAAATGGAAGATTACATAGCCAGCTTTTATGTTCTTCTGAGAGCATGTCTAATACATATTGAACGGTCGGATTTTCCGATGTAGACTGTAATAATATCCGATCACAATTTCCACTTACACTTTTAATATCTGTACTCTTTATCATTTCATATGTTTCTAACGGGAATAACGGTCCGTAAAGAGTATCACCTAAATTATAAACTTTATCGATACTTCTATATTTTATATCCTCTAACACTGCTCTTAATGCATCTTTATTTCCATGAATATCTGATATAACAGCTATTTTCACTATATCCTCACCTTAATTAGTTTTACATTTCTGGAGCTTCTACACCGAAATTTGCCCCTCCTCTTTAGCTGGACCATAAATGCCTGGAACAGATACAGATTAGTAGAGTTTATCAATATATTTATTTAATTCTTTTTGATTAATCTGTCCTTTTATTGTGTACTTTAATATACCTTTAGCATCAAATATAAAAGTTGTTGGATAAACCAATATTTCAAATGATTTTTGAAGTGTACCATCTAAATCAAGAAATATAGGGAAATTCAGATTGTATGACTCTTGAAATTTTATGGCATTTTCACTACTATCTTTAGAAGTTGCATTGATCGCTAACAGCTCAACATTTTCAGATTTATTGTTATAAAAATTTCTTAATTCAGAAGCCTCTTCTTGACAAGGCCCACACCAAGATGCCCAAAAATTAACGATTAGGACCTTTCCATTATATTCTTTAAATGTTGTTGATGATTCGTCTAATCGTGTTAACTTTGCATCAAAAATAAGCTGTTTTGTTCCATCTTCATTTTCTACTATCGGATTAACTGTTGCTTCTTTTATGAATACATTTTTCAAAACAATTCCTATAAGTAATACGACTAATAAAGCTGAGAAATATAAACTAAAACGCTTTTTAAACTGCATAAATGATCACCTAAATTACCCCTTTTTAAATATCTAAACGTACCTATATTGAATTTTGATAAGCTAACATTAATTTTTCTTTGGCTTTCTGACCTGCTAATCCTGTTTTTAATAATTCATCAGATGTTTGATGATCTAAAGTTTTAGTAAATTGGTTTAATAGGTTATCTCTCAGAACATCTGACATCTCCCCTGTGCTTTGATCTTTATCTTGTCCCTTTGGTAATTTAGTTTCTTTAATCATTACTCTTTCCCCATCTAATTTAGTTACATAATGACGAATATAACCACCTTCTCTTTTAATTTCATATTTCGCTTTTGCCTGTTTATTTTTATCTAAAAATAAATCTGGAGATAGTCTATTTAATTCATCTTTTTTAATCGTATTTATGTAATTATTATTTGTAAATCGGATCCTCATTCTATTGCCCTCTTTCATTCGTTTTTTCGGCATTCAAAGAATACTACTTAATCAATTTTCCATTATATAAATCAATTACCATTTTAACCAATTTGATTAATTTGGTCTACTCTTTATAAATCGTAGTAGCTATCCCCTTTTATCATTGCAGTCTTGCGAGATAACATTTTTGGCCTGCGGAAAATTCTTTCGAACAAATCAGTAGTGATTCTCATATTAATATTGCGAAGAATCTTGACGTTTTCCCTTTATAACAGGCTTGTTTATGCGCGATCCATATGATGAAAAATTTCCCACATAAAAGTTGACTCTCGAATTTGTCCAATGTTATATTTACTAATGCAGTAATTTACTAAATTACTAAAAGAATAACTAAGGGGTTGTAATTGATGAAAATACCTACACATTTAAAGCATAAACCTGTTATTGTTGCTGAAAATTATGCCGATATTGATGGGCGTACTGCTTATCATACAGATGCACAGGGGCTTTCACTTGGCTTAGCTCAATGGAATGACAGGGGCAAGGTTGATATTTCTGCTAAAGTGTGGCGTCATACAGGTGGTAAATGGTCACGTCAATCGGAGGAATTGCCACTTCATCGCGTGCTTGATCTCGCTATTTTAGTTTGTGAGTCTCAGCTTTATTTTAAGGAAGCTTATCGCTACGATCATTTATATGATGAAGAAAACCCTGTTATTAAACGTGTTGGCTTACAGGGGGATGCAATGACAGTGGAAGTATGTACGGAAAATGAACAAATTAAAGAGGACATTCAGCTCTTTAATCAAGCATTAAGTGCGGATGGTGAGCTAATTGGCGAACGCCTGCGCACGCTATCACATATTTTAAAGGAAATGGGTTATTAAAACTCAAGAGGGCATAAAAATGGACCAACAAATTTTACATGATGATAAAAAACTGCAGAAAGCTTTTTTTAACTTTTTAATCCCTGTTATGCTAGCGAATGTGCTGCAATCACTAGGGCAAGTCTTTGGCATGTTTATCGTTGGGCGCAATTTAGGTGTCGATGCGCTAGCGGCGATTTCAGCATTTTTCCCATTCTTCTTCTTTTTAATGGCATTTGCTATTGGAATTGGCTCAGGTAGCTCGATTTTAGTAGGGCAAACGTATGGGGCTGGCAATCACGAGAAGATGAAGGAGGTTGTAGGGATAACATTAGCCTTTACGACGATATTATCGATTGTCGTTGCGATTTTTGGTGGCTTTTTCATTGAGTGGATTTTACGCTTTATGCAAACACCCGCAAATATTTTAGATATGAGTATTAGCTATGCTAAAATTTTATTTTTTACACTACCGATTATGTTCTGGTATTTGGTGTACACAACCTTTATGCGTGGTGTAGGTGACTCTAAAACACCTTTTTTATTTTTAGTCATTAGTGTTATTTTAAATATCGCATTCCTACCACCATTAGTTTTCGGCTGGCTTGGTCTGCCTGAGTTTGGCTTAAACGGCGCTGCTTATGCCTCTGTTTTATCCAATCTGGTGACGATGTTATTATTATTTGCCTACCTGCATAAAACAAAGCATATTTTGCGCTTAGACAAATCGATATTACAGCATTTTAAATTAAAGAAGGATATTTTAGCTTCATTATTAAAGTTAGCCATTCCGGCGAGCATTAGTATGGTTGCGATCTCTGTAGCTGAAATTGCTGTAATTGGCTTCGTTAATGTTTACGGCTCCGATGCTACTGCCGCTTACGGTGTTGTCAATCAGGTCGCTAGCTATGCACAAGTGCCAGCGATGAGCATTTCTATTGCGACATCTGTATTTGTGGCGCAGGCTTTAGGGGCAAACTCTACGGATATGATTAAAAAAATTCGTCAATTCGGTGTGCTCGTTAACTATATTTTAGGCGGCGCGATTATTTTAATAATGTATTTATTTGCAGAGCCTATTTTATCTTTCTTTATTGATAAACAGGATACGGTACTTATTGCCAAGGATTATTTATATATCGCATTTTGGAGCTATTTAATTTTTGGCCATACACAAACCGTTTCGGCTACAATGCGTGCTACAGGTGTTGTCTTATGGCCTACAATTTTCTTAGTCATCGCAATTTGGGTAGTCGAGGTACCATTGGCGTTTATTTTATCGCATTACACTACATTCGAGCTAAATGGCGTTTGGATAGCTTATCCTGCTGCTTTCTGTGTGCATTTTGTATTACAATACGCATACTTCAAGTTAGGCTGGCAAAAACGAACATTAAAAGCAATGCTGAGCGATTAATCTTTATGATAGAGCCTGTAGACAAAGCCGCATGCGTAGCTTTGTTTACAGCAATTTTATAGGGTTTAGGGTAAGTAGAACACCCGATAGCATTGATAAATCAGGATTTAAGCTTCCTTAGGCGGAATTATTCCCCAAACCAGTAGGAGAAAGAATACTAATCCAATTAAAAAAAATATAACTGAAGTAATAAATATCGGACCAATTTTATAAGTGAACTGCTCTCTTTTCTGAATTATGCCTGTTTGCCCACTAACTTGAGAAGCAAATACCCTAGAAATGGCTCCACCACTACTAGAAAAGTAAAAAATGCCTCCAGCAAAAGCTATACCAGTGAAAAACATTACCTCAATAAATCTTACGGAGAAAAATGAAGCAATAAAATACGTAATTAAAACTTCCACAATAAATGCTACTATCATAATTATCAAATTTTTCCTACTCATATAAATCCCCCTACTCTTCAAAGTTTATGCTTCTTACTCTGTATACGATTGAATTTAAATCAAATTCCAATTTTATACTTTTTAACCATTTCATTTTTTAATTTTATTTCACCGTTCTATCCAATTATTTTTACCATAATACCAGATAGGTGATTGTCAATTGTTGCGCCAATCCATTTTTTCATTACAATACTTCTTTTTCGCATAAAAAAAAGGCATCCTAATGAAAGGATGCCTTTTTTATGGTTACATCATTAAAATTAAAGTTTTACGATGTTTGTAGCTTGAGGTCCACGTTGGCCTTCTTCTACTGAGAATTCAACTTTTTGACCTTCTTCAAGAGTTTTGAAGCCGTCACCTTGGATAGCTGAGAAGTGAGCGAATACGTCATTTCCACCTTCTACTTCGATGAAACCGAAACCTTTTTCTGAGTTAAACCATTTTACTGTACCTTGTGTCATTTGAATGACCTCCATTAATTGTATTAATTAAAATCATATTACCAAAAGAAAATTCACATATTACAAAAAGCATCAAATAAAACACGATTACTCTTTGTAATATGTGAATTTATTGTTCTCTTGAAAACGATTTTATTACATTTACTATATACAAAAAAAACACATTTGTCTAGTACTAAAGAAAATTATTAAATAAACAGTTTTCTTTCTAACCTGATACGTCACTAAATAAGTTCAACTAATAAGGTGCGATAATCTTTTTAGATCAACGCACCCCGTTAGTAACTTAGTTTTTGACAAATATCTATTGTGGTTCAATTGCCATTAATTTTAGACCAAGACAAGACTAATAAATACAACGCCTGCTACCTTATTCATAATCGTATTAAACAGTTTGCTATCTTTCTATGCTTTGTGTTGCTAACGTTGCTCCATATGTATCACAAACGTACCATACGAGTACAAATAATCGAGAATGTCGCACCTAAAATTAGAAATGGTCATGAACCAAAGCTGTTATCTGCTGAATTGAATTGTGGTAAGAAGAAGAAGGAGAAGTAAAACAAAATATTTTTAGGATTCGAAACATTCGTCATTACACCTTCCATATAATCCTTTTTCATAGAGCCGCTAGAGGTACGCTTTACTTCTAAGCCCTCGTTTTTTTGAAAAGTTCAACGTCAGCGCGTTGCTCTTGCACGTGCTATTGTAAGCCAATCTCCGCTATGCCTAATGGACGAGCCTTTATCCAATTTAGATGCACAATTACGAACACAAATGCGGACAGAAATCAAACAACTACAAAAAAAATTGGGCTTAACAACTATTTATGTAACCCACGATCAAACAGAAGCGATGACCATGGGTGATCGGATAATGGTTTTACATAATGGATGTATTCAGCAAATTGGAACACCTCTAGAACTGTATAATCAACCTAGAAATCTATTTGTTGCAAGTTTTATAGGCTCTCCTACTATAAACATGGCAACTGCAGTTCTAGAAGATTCTACGCTTATTATTGAAAATCAATTTAAAATGAAACTTCCAACCGATGTTTATACACGTTTACCTCAACATACACCATTAACAGTTTGCGTACGTCCAGAGCATCTCCAAAAAGGAGACGCTTTGCATCTTCCTATAGTAAATATTGAACAGCTAGGACATGAAACGTATATCATTGTCCGATTGGACGATTAAATGGAGTGGCCAACATACCTTTTAAATCGGAGAAACACTTTCTCTCCAGCCTCAACACCTATTATTTTTTGATGCGGAAACAGAAGTATTATTATAATTTTCCCGATAATGTAAAAAAACTTGCCTTTTCGGCAAGTTTTTTTCACACCATACATTATTAAAGTGTTTCATATATAACTTGTCCCATTTGAGTGACGTCATAATCTCCTAGTGCAACTACTTCTGATTGGAAATCTGGTGAATTTAAAATCTCTTTTACCGATTCAACCAGCAATTGATTTTCAGGTGTTTTTAATAGGACAATATCATAACGTTCTCTAACAAGTGGTATAAAGTCAACCTCTATGAGTTTTGATATTTTTTCAATGCCTATTCCAATGTCTGCATTCCCATTTGCGACAGCAGAAGCTACATCTATATGGCTCATTTCTTCTTCGTTATACCCTTCTATTGAGGATGGAGATATGTGATGAATACGTAATTGTTCATCTAGGAAAGTACGAGCACCTGAACCTTTTTCACGGTTCATCAATTTTAGTGATTTATTCTTAAAATCATCCATTGATTGAATTTGCAATGGATTTCCTTTTTGAACGTAAAAGCCTGCTCGGCGTGAAATCAAATTGAGAAGAATATAAGAGTGACTTACAAAAATCTTTTTCAAATAAGGTGTATTATATTTCCCTGTATCACCATCGTACAAATGTAAACTAGCAATATCACATTCCCCATTATATAGCGCCATGACACCATTAAAGCTACCTTCATGTGAGCGTAATACTTTATTTGATTGTTTTTTCTCTATATATTTTCCTAATAAGTCTAAGGCTAAATCTTGTCCGCTAATAATAATTTTTTTATTTTTTGGCGAAGGAGTAGTCGAGGCAGGAGATGCAGCAGGAGTTGCTCCTGTCTTGCTCTTTTGTATATATAACTGTAAATCGGTTCTATCCACACGCATTTGTCGGCCTACACGAAAAATAGGTAAATCTCCCTTTTTCACTAAATCGTAGATCGTTAATTTTGAAACTTTTAATAATTGAGCCACCTCTTCAATCGTATAGGAATGTTCATGTGACATGTAAAAAATCTCCCCTTCTACTTCTATTGATACTATAGTAACTTAATTATAATATTTTTAACATCTTGAAAGTTTCTAGCGATTTGGTATATCTTTTTTAGACATAACTAATTATAATTAGTTATGTCTTGTTATAACGAGTTATAAAAGGAGTATATTCAAAGTGAAAAAGTATTTTAGTTTAATAGCTTCATTGTTACTATTGGTCGGCATTTTAGCAGGTTGTGGTAGTCAAGGGAGCAACAACAAAACAAACGAGTCTGTTGAATTAACAATTTCCGCAGCAGCTAGTTTACAAGATTCATTAGAAGAACTTCAAAAAGCCTATGAAAATGAACACGATAATATTAAAATCACATTTAACTTTGGTGGCTCTGGTGCTTTACAACAACAAATTTTAGAAGGTGCTCCTGTGGATCTTTTCTTTTCAGCAGCAGAAGATAAGTTTGATGAGTTAGTACAAAAAGATTTAATCGATAAAAAGCTAGGAACTGATCTTTTAGCGAACGAATTAGTATTAATCGTTCCTAAGAAAAATGAAAAACATATTCAATCATTTGAAGACTTAACAAAAGTTGATAAGATTGCTGTTGGTACACCTGAAACGGTTCCTGCTGGCAAGTACGGTATAGAAACATTGAAAAACATGAACCTTTGGGAAAATGTAGAATCAAAAGTAGTGTATACAAAAGACGTACGACAAGTTCTTACTTATACAGAAACTGAAAATGTTGATGCAGGGTTGGTTTATAAAACAGATGCCCTTGTGTCAGAAAAAGTCGATGTCGTTGCTACAGCCAAAGAAGATACACATACACCTATTATTTATCCTGTAGGTGTTATCAAAGATAGTAAGCATGCAAAAGAAGCGGAAGATTTTTATCACTATTTACAAAGTGATCAAGCGATGAAAGTATTTAAAATATACGGCTTTCAAGGAACTCATTAATAGATGAGTACGGATTTCTGGTCACCTCTTAAGCTTTCTATTGAGATAGCGCTTGTGTCAGGAATAATTGTCATAGTAACAGGTATTCTATTCGGTAAATGGATGGCAAAACGTAATTTCAAAGGGAAATTATTTCTAGAAACAATGTTACTTTTACCATTAGTATTACCTCCTACTGTAGTAGGATTTCTTCTAATTATTATTTTTGGCAAAAACAGTGTGCTAGGTAACTTGATTACATGGCTTTTTAACCAACCCGTTATGTTCACTTGGTGGGCGGCTGTCATTGCCTCTACTGTTGTTGCATTTCCTTTAATGTATCAATCAGCAAGAACTGGCTTTGAATCTGTTGATGTGGACATTGAGAACGCTGCACGTGTTGATGGTGCTAACGAATGGCAAGTCTTTTTCTTTATTTCTATCCCTCTTGCATTAAAATCAATTGTCTCCGGTGGAATTTTAAGTTTCACACGAGCTTTAGGTGAATTTGGTGCAACCTTAATGTTTGCTGGAAACCTTCCGGGCAAAACGCAAACTACGCCACTTGCTATTTATATGGCGATTGGTTCTGGTAACATGTCACTCGCTTGGTCATGGGTGATTTGTATGATAGGTATTTCCTTCATTATGCTTCTGGGCGTTCATCTCATGAAGGCATAAAGTGAAACTTTAACCATTTACTGACGAGCCTTTTCAGGATAAATAGAATAAAAGATGTAGTCGGTTCACTAAACTGTACCAACTACATCTTTTCTTTTTACCCTCCACTAATGGGTGGAATAAAGGCGATTGTATCCCCTTCTTTTATAACCGTTGCATCTGTTGCAAATTCCTCATTCACTGCTGTCATGACATGTTGTAAATTAACTTGTGAATATTGCGTTTCCATCCATTCTTTAATTTGTCCAACTGTACGGTCTGACAGGTCTACACATAATTTTGACTCACCGATACTTTCTTGTAAGTGAGCAAATAGTAATATGTTAATCACAAGATTCCTCCTCACTTATTGATGGATTTCCTTTTGGATAAGGGACATTTTCTAATTGATCACCAATCCATTCAGTCTCATCTTCCCAATACTCTTTTTTCCAAATAGGCACAATTTGTTTAATACGGTCAATAGCAAATTCATTGGCTTCATAGGCTATTTTACGATGCGGTGATGAAACCGCAATTACTACGGCAATATCCGAAATTTCTAAATGACCAACACGATGTGTAATGGCTACTTTCGCTTCTGGCCATCGCTCTTGTATTTCTTTAGAAATTTGTTCGAACATTTTAATAGCCATAGATGGATAAGCTTGATATTCCAAATGCAGTGTTTTCTTGCCTTTCGTCATTTCACGTACTGTTCCGATGAAAACAGTGATCGCACCAGCATTTCGATCTGTTACTTTTTGTCTAACTTCTTCAACATCAATTGGTTTATCAATGATTTCAAACAACGATGTAGTCATGATTCTCTCCTCATTTCTTGTAATCAATTATGCCTCGGCGTAATTGCGTCCGGAATCGGCTTTGTGCTTAGGCCTGCAGATGTTTTTTGCGCGAAAGCGTAGCGGCAGCGGCACCGAAGGTCAGTTAGCTGTTATCGCATGGATGCGATGATTTTAGGCTAACATCCTATATTGAACTCCTTTCCGATTCTGTGACATCCGCCGGAGGCTTTAGGCCAACAAATGTTTTTTGCGCGAAAGCGAATCGTCAGCAGCATGATGTTGGTCACTCAGTCGTTGCCACAGGACGTGGCGTTCTTAGACTGAGTTCCTATATTTCAGCAGGTGTTTAGATACCCGCTGAAAAGTAACTTAAATCCTTATTTATCTCATCACTATAGAGGTGGGAGACTTCTGATGAAAGAAGTTAAAAATTTTATATACTGCGTTTCTTCTTGAATTGAAAAAGTTGGATAATCTAACGGTTTATTTAGTGGATATGTGGGCCAATAAAGAACACAGACGATATTGCTTACTTTTTGTAGTAAAGATTCATCTTCCGCCTTGCGCAAAAGAACAACCTTCGGATAATCTTCATTTTTATAGCCTTCAATGATAATGATATCCATATTAAATGTTTCATAAATAGCTAGTATATCAGCAAGCTGCCAGTTACTTTGGTGAATACTCATGCGCAAAGTACCTTCTCCCTCAACTGCTGTTACACTTGCGCCAGCCTTCTCATGGCGAACACTATCTTTTGAACTTTCTATCATAGGGATACCACCATGTCCATGATGCTTGATTGTTCCTACACGAAAATCTTCTGTGGTGGCTTGTGTAATGAGTTGTTCCATTAACGTTGTCTTGCCACTATTTTGATAGCCTACGATTTGTAAGATTTTTCGATAATGTCCCATGGCCACTCACTTCCCTGCAAATCTTCTAGCAATAAGACAACTACTTGCATGCCTTTTTCGTAACCACGTGATCCACCTGGTAATACAATAAAAGAATTGGCCTCCGCTAAGGATGAAACGGCACTAGATTTATCGAACCCAGAAGGAACTGCAACTAATTGACCGTTTTCGTAAGAAGCATTCGCACGCACAAAACGAGTAAACGGATTCGGTTTTTTAAAGTCCGCATTTAAAACAGCCTGCTCTCTACGTAGATGAGGTTGCTTATTACCAAACGCTGTTCTTATAATAGGTCGTGTAAATAATTCAAAACCAACATAGCAAGCTGACGGATTACCTGAAAGTCCAAATAATAATTGACCATTTCGAGCCGCAACAGTCGTTACACTACCTGGTCGCATTGCTACCTTGTTAAAAAGTACTTGTGCGTCAATGGCTTCATAAATGGCAGGTAAATAATCGTAATCACCTACAGATACTCCTCCTGTTGTAATCAATATGTCTACTTCCTGAAGAGCTTTTTCGACAGCTTGAATACATAAATTTAAATCATCGCTAAATTTACCAAAATATTTGACGGTTGCCCCAGCACGTTCAATTTGAGCCATTATCATATAGGCATTGCTATTACGAATTTTCCCTGGCTGCAAAGCATCACTCGGTTCTAGTAATTCACTTCCTGTTGCAATAACGCCAACGATTGGTTTTCGAAAAACAGGTACTTGATCATAACCAAAAGTAGCAAGTAATGCGACAACACCTGGATTGATGTATTGTCCTTTTTCAATAAGAATTGCGCCTTTTTGAACGTCCTCTCCCTTATAGGAAATATTTGTTCCTGTTTCATAAGAGCGTTTAATCGACATATACGATTGATTGTCTTCTTCAAATGTGTGCGTTAATTCTAACATAACGACTACATCACATCCGTTTGGGATAGGAGCTCCTGTCATAATACGCACCGCTTCTCGATCACCTACTTCTCCCTCAAATACATAGCCCGCGCCAATTTCCCCCACTACTTTAAAGGTTACTGGATTTTCTGAATTCGCTTCTTGACTATCGATCGAGCGAATAGCATAACCATCATAAGGGGAACGATCAAAAGCTGGTACATCTTGGTCTGCAGCAACATCTTCTGCTAAAAAACGTCCATGTGCTTGCTGTAGTGAAACGACCTCTATTTTTCCATGGAATGCAAACTCCATGACACGTTGAACAGCTTCTCCAACAGCAATTGGTTTTCTTTTTTCTAACATTTTAGAACACTCCTTTTATCCGAATAAACGATAATAAATGGTTTTAGCTTTTTGTATATCTTGTACACCGTGAATGACAACTCGTCCATCTTGGAAAATCACTAGTCGATAATCTTCTGCTTGGCAAGATAGTAAATAGGGATTTTGTTGAATATCACCATAGGGACGAAGTTGGACAGCGAGCTGATCCAAATTGTAGTGAATTGGTTTTGGTGGACGTATTTGAATAGCATCGCGACCACATAATACATTTAATTTTGTTTGATTTTCATATGATAAATACGGATAGCTCGGATTTTTGCCACAGGATGGACAATCATGATTGCGAATTTTTTCTACGTTTATTTCATAGTGTTGATTTTGCCAAACATCAAAAGTTAAATAACTTTTTCGTAATGCTTCTTCATCGCCTACTAAAAACTTTAATACCTCAGCTACTTGATAAGCTGCTACGATTTGAACAGTTGGACTTATAATTCCTACTGTATCGCATGTCATCCCTGTATTGGGCATCGCTGCTAACAAACAATGTAAACAAGGTGTTTTCCCTGGCACAATTGTATAAGTAGCACCATAACTACCAACACAAGAACCGTAAACCCAAGGAATTTGATATTTTTGTGCAAGATCGTTCATCATAAAGCGAATATCAAAGTTATCCGTTGCATCCATCATAATATCTACATCTGCAAGCAATGGGATTATTTGCTCTGTACACGCATCAAAAATATATTCGTTAATTTCTACCTCTGAGTTAATGCTTTGTAGTCGTTTTTTTGCAGCGATTACTTTAGGGACTTTTTCTAGCGCATCTTGTTCCGTATAAAGTTGTTGTCTTTGTAAGTTACTCCACTCTACATAATCACGATCAATAATCGTCAACTTTCCGATACCTGCCCTTACTAGAGCCTCTGCGCTAGCACTGCCTAAAGCACCAACCCCTATCATCAGGACATGCTTTTGTTGTAGTATTAGCTGCCCGTTTTCTCCGATTGGGCTGAATAATTGTTGTCTAGAATATCTATTATGCATAAACGTTTTTGCCTTTCTTTCTATGAATTTTAGTTTGACCTTTTAATTTATAGCTTTATAATAAAAGCAATGTTTTTCAGCAAAAACAAAAATCAACTCTATAAAAGGAGGTCTATTTACCTTGCATCCCACACATAGTGAACTTCCTATACGAGCTGCCATTTTAACAGTGAGCGACACACGCACAAAGGCGGATGATCGTGGTGGTCAGCGTATTCAATCATTACTTCAAGAAGCTTCATTTGAATTAATAGACTATCGAATGTCAAAAGATGAACCACTTGAAATCTCAAACCATGTACAAAAATGGTGCGATGATCCTACCATTAATACCATTATCGTAACAGGAGGAACAGGGTTTACACCGAGAGACCAAACTTACGACACGATTCTCCCACTTTTCGAAAAAGAAATGATGGGATTTGGTGAATTATTTCGAACACTTAGCTATGAAGAAATCGGCCCAAAAGCCATGTTTAGTCGTGCAACAGCGGGTAGTCGCGATAAAACGGCTATCTATGTACTACCAGGTTCCACTAATGCCGTGACACTTGCCATGACAAAACTGATTCTTCCTACTGTGCAACATTTTGTCGGTGAGTTGAATCGCATATGAAAATAGCTGGTGTTGTCTTAGCTGGCGGTCAATCTTCTCGGTATGGTCAACCGAAAATGTTTGAATTATTTGCTGGTCTGCCTTTATATAAGCAAAGTCTCATAGCCTTACAAAAAAATCAACTAC
Source organism: Lysinibacillus sp. RC79 (assembly GCF_041262405.1). Lineage (NCBI taxonomy): Bacteria > Bacillati > Bacillota > Bacilli > Caryophanales > Bacillaceae > Lysinibacillus > Lysinibacillus sp. RC79. The sequence goes on along the minus strand of NZ_JBGCCD010000001.1, from coordinate 161,575 downwards.
ATCCTCTCATTATTGCTACGAATGCTAGCTTGCAATCGAAGTTTGTAGAAGAAGATGTCCAATGGATTATTGAAAAACAGCCTCATCAAGGACCTCTGTTTGCCTTGCATAATATAATGACAAATTTTCCGGAAGTAGAGTGGTTTTTCGTAATAGCTAGTGATATGCCTTTTATTAATGCAGAATTTGTCCAAACTATGCTCACATTTATCGATGATCGTTATGAGGCGATTGTTCCTAAACAAGCTTCAAGATTACAACCTCTTGCTGCTTTATATCGACGCAGTGCTTTACCAAAAGCACTGCAATTAGTCCAACAAAACAAGCGAAGTATGAAAGTCTTGTTAGAGCAACTTCAAGTGTGTTATGTTCCCTTTGAAGAAGATAGCTCAACATTTATCAATATCAATTCACAACAAGATTGGCTACAAACATTTGAAAGGAAATCTAATAATAATGAGTAATTTTACACACTGGAATGAAGAAGGTCGTCCTAAAATGGTCGACATTTCAGAAAAAACAATCACAAACCGTACAGCTATCGCTCGCAGTACAATCACGTTATCCGATGAAGTCTATCAAGCCATCCAACAAGGAGGCATAAAAAAAGGCGACCCAACGCAAGTGGCACAAATTGCTGGGATTATGGGTGCTAAAAAAACGGCTGATATTATCCCTATGTGCCATCCAATTATGTTACAAGGAACGGATCTTCAATTTGACTATACAAAAACAGAGGTTGGTTACGAACTACACATTCAAGCTACAGTGAAATGTAGTGGTAAAACAGGTGTCGAAATGGAAGCACTAACTGCTGTATCCATTGCTGCACTGACTTTTTATGATATGTGTAAAGCCGTCGACAAGTCTATGGTGATTAAAGAAACATACCTTGTTCAAAAAACAGGCGGAAAAAGTGGCAACTTTGTGCATAAATAAACAGAAAAAACCCGGCATTATTTTGCCGTTTTTTTTCTGTTTTTTTTTACCATAAATCACTAATACCACTCTATTTCGTCTAACCACCGATGTGTGACATTTCAATTTTTGAGTTTTTCCGTTTTTCCATTGTCTGTTCATTTCGTTCATCGGAATAGCGATCTTTTCTATTTTCCCAGACGTTCGAAATGCATTGGGTGATCGTTTCATCATCTTCCCCAGACCTTAACAATTCTCGCAAACTCGTTCCCTCTGTTGCAAATAAACACGTATATAATGTTCCTTCTGCCGAAATACGAGCACGCGAACAAGTGGAGCAGAAAGAATCTGTTACAGACGATATCACGCCAATTTCACCTTGGGCATCCTCATATTGATAACGTGTAGCTACTTCCCCTTTATAATTAGGGTCAACAGGATGCACGGGAGACAATTGGTGGACTTGGTCAATAATTTCTTTCTTCGACACAACCTCATCTAATCGCCAACCATTCGAATTACCGACATCCATATATTCAATAAAGCGAAGAATATGCTGTTTTTCTTTAAAATATTCTGCCATCAAAATGATATCTTGCTCATTTTTTCCTTTTTGAACAACCATATTGATCTTCACTTGTAAACCCGCTTCTGCCGCTTTTTCTATACCTTCTAATACCGTTTTCACTTTTCCTCGATGGCCATTCATCTCGAAAAACCTTTCCTCATTTAGAGAATCTAGGCTAACAGCTACTCGTGATAAACCTGCTCTCGCCAATTCATTGGCATATTTTTTCAACAATGTGCCATTGGTCGTTAAAGCAATATCCTCTACTCCATCTATGCGATGTATACGTTCAATTAATGTCGGCAGATCACGACGTAGTAAAGGCTCACCACCAGTAATACGTACTTTTTTCACACCTAATGAAACGAAAATCTTTACTAATCGTTCGATTTCTTCAAAACTCAATATTTTATCGGACGGTAAAAAAGCATAATCTGGACCAAATACTTCTGCAGGCATGCAATATTGACAACGAAAATTACAACGGTCTGTCACTGATATCCTTAAATCTCTTAATGGTCTGTGTAATTGGTCTTGTAGATTAGTAATGTTAATCTCTTCCTTTCATTTTATTTATAGGTAAGTGAATACGTTCTTTATGTGTATAAATATTAAGTGTGTTTTGGCGAATAAAACCTACCGTCGTAATACCAAGTTGCTCTGCCAATTGCAATGCTAATTCTGTTGGAGCCGATTTGGACAGCACAATTTCACAGCCAATTTTCGATACTTTAAGTAAAATTTCAGATGAAATCCTTCCGCTAAATACGATAATTTTGTCCTGAATGCTAATTTTGTTTTTTAGGCAATAACCATAAATTTTATCTAAGGCATTATGGCGTCCAATATCCATTCTACTTAATAAAACACCATTCGCATCACATAGCGCTGCATTATGAACACCACCAGTTTGTTTAAATGTTTCAGCCAAATCTTGCATATCCCGCATTAAACGAAAACAATCATCTGTTGTAATACGCACATGAATGCCTTCCATTTTTTTAGCTACTAATGCATCATTAGCAAAAACAAAACCTTGGCGGCTCATGCCACAACAAGAAGTAATGTAACGTTTATTTTGAATTTGTTGAAAGTAAGGATTCACACGCTTTGTTTTAACGTGCACAAACCCTTCTTTTTCTTGGTGCCAAATGGCTTCAATATCTTCGTAATCGCGAATAATTCGTTCAGAAGCCAAATAGCCAATAACCATATCTTCTACATACTCGGGTGTGCAAACCATCGTCACGAATTCTTGCTCATTAATCTTTACTGTGACCGCATATTCTGTGACAACAGTATCTTCTATTTCTTTGATTTGATTACCTTCAACACGTATTATTTCTCTAGCTACTGCGCGTTCCATATGGCATCCCCTTTATTCACTAATATTATCTTCAAAAACAAAGACAGAAATAGCAAAGTCTTCTTCAATTTTGATATCTGAAAATAAATGGAGTAACTTAGTGCCCATCAATTCTTCCATGCCTTCTGGAGGTGATTTAGTATACAAATCTTGAATCATTCTTGTACGTGCAGCATGAACCATTTTTAACCCTTCAGGCGTACTCGCAATAAATTTTTCTGTCGGTGTGATATTACCATATAAAGTTGACACAGCCATGTTCTCTACGAAAACAGTATGAATACGCTCTGGTCCTTTTCCAAATATATCTTTGCGTAGTTTTCGAATAATGTCATTGAACTCATGCACTTTTTTTGACATTTTAACGATTCTCCCAACGTAATTAATCTTTTTTTCCTATGTTCATGGGGGTCACCCTTATAGTTTGTTAATAATATAGCAACTTAAATAAAAATTAAAGAGAAAATATCCAATGATAATTATTATCAGTTAATAAATTTTATTATAATTATTGTCCATTTTGGCTGAAAAGGCTATAATAATTGGTATTACATATGGAATGAAAGTATTTTGATTCTTATGTCATGGTTTCATATAAATAAATTTGAACTATTGGCATAGTGGTTTTAATATTTAAATTCTATAGTTATATTGAATAAAAAATAAAAGTTGATTGAATTTTTAGCAAGGCCTGTTAAGAATTTTATCCACCATGAATAAATAGCATGTTAGTACATGCCTTTTCATGGTGGATTTTTTTATTTTTGAGCAATATCAACATCGACAACTTGTAATAAGTGTTTCTTCATCAAGTTGGTGTAGAATTGGACAAATTGGGAAATGACATTATAACAAGACAATTTTTTAAAAATAACAGACAATCAAAATAAAACTCGTAACTCTATTCCCGATTTATCCTAAGTATTAACCTGTTGTCAAATAAGTCTCAAAGAGCAAAAGGAGGAAAATACTTTGACTACAATTAAAATTAATGGCCAACCGTATGATGTAGCAGAGGGAGCTACAATACTTGATACCATTAATCAAAATGGCATCGCCCATCCACAAATTTGTCATGTACCATCTGTTGATCCTATCGAAACTTGTGATACATGTATCGTCGAAGTGAATGGACAATTAGTTCGCTCTTGTTCAACAAAAGCAGTAAACGGCATGGATATCCAACTTACTTCTGATAAAGCGAAAGCTGCACAAACAGAGGCGATGGATCGTCTACTAGAAAATCATTTACTGTACTGTACTGTTTGTGATAATAACAACGGAAATTGTACATTACACAACACTGCAGAATTAATGGAAATCGAACATCAAAAATATCCTTATCAACCAAAAGTTGAACCACACGAAGTAGACATGTCTCACCCGTTTTATCGATATGATCCAAACCAATGTATCGCATGTGGACAATGTGTAGAGGTTTGTCAAAACCTCCAAGTTAATGAAACATTATCTCTTGACTGGGAAGCTGAAAGACCAAAAGTAGTTTGGGATGAAGGCGTTGCCATTAACGATTCTTCATGTGTAGGCTGTGGACAATGTGTTACCGTTTGTCCATGTAACGCATTAATGGAAAAATCAATGCTTGGTGAAGCTGGTTTTATGACTGGACTTAAACAAGAAACATTAGATCCGATGATTAGTTTAATTAAGGAAGTCGAGCCTGGCTATAGCGGCATCTTCGCTGTTTCTGAAGTCGAGGCTGCTATGCGTAGTAAACGTACAAAGAAAACAAAAACAGTTTGTACTTTCTGTGGAGTAGGTTGTTCGTTCGAAGTTTGGACAAAAGACCGCAAAATTTTAAAAGTGCAACCTTCTGACGGTCCTGTAAATGCTATTTCTACTTGTGTAAAAGGAAAATTCGGTTGGGACTTCATCAACTCTGAAGAACGAATTACAAAACCATTAATTCGTAAAAATGATGCATTTGTTGAATCTTCATGGGATGAAGCTCTTGACTTAATTGCTACTAAACTAGGTGGCATTCAAAAAGAACACGGTTCTGGTTCTGTCGGCTTTATTTCTTCTTCAAAAATTACAAACGAAGAAAACTACTTAATTCAAAAAATGGCACGTCAATTATTCGAAACAAACGACGTTGATAACTGCTCACGCTATTGTCAATCTCCAGCTACAGATGGCCTACTACGCACAGTTGGTATAGGTGGCGACGCTGGAACGATCAAAGATATCGCAAAAGCTGGCCTTGTTATTATTGTTGGGGCAAACCCTGCAGAAGGTCACCCTGTTTTAGCTACTCGTGTAAAACGTGCCCATAAGTTACACGGTCAAAAATTAATTGTTTCCGACATTCGTAAACATGAAATGGCTGAGCGTTCTGATATTTTCATGCGCCCAAAACAAGGAACAGACCAAGTATGGTTAATGGCCGTTACAAAATATATGATCGATCAAGGTTGGCATGATGAAGCCTTCATTAAAGAGAACGTGCACTTCTTTGATGATTTTAAAGATGTACTTGAAACATACACACTAGAATATGCAGAAAAAGAAACGGGCATTTCAAAAGAAACGTTGATAAATGTTGCTGAAATGATTCGTGATGCTGACGGTACATGTGTACTTTGGGGTATGGGTGTTACACAAAATACAGGTGGCTCATATACATCAGCTGCAATTTCTAACCTACTTCTAGCTACTGGTAACTATCGTCGTCCAGGTGCAGGTGCCTACCCTCTTCGTGGTCACAACAATGTTCAAGGTGCTTGTGATATGGGTACACTACCAAATCTATTACCAGGTAATCAAAAAGTAATAGACGACGAAGCACGTAAGAAATTTGAAGAAGCATATGGTGTGAAAATCAAACCTGAACCAGGTCGTACGAATATGGCAATGTTAGATGCTATCATGGAAGGTAAAATGAAAGCAATGTATTTAGTTGGGGAAGATATGGCACTTGTAGATTGCGATGCTAACCATGTAGATAAAGTACTTTCACAATTAGACTTCTTTGTTGTACAAGATTGCTTCCTTTCACGTACAGCACAATATGCGGATGTTATTTTACCAGCAGCACCTTCTCTTGAAAAAGAAGGTACTTTCACGAATACAGAGCGTCGTGTGCAACGTCTATATCAAGTATTACCAACACTTGGTGAATCAAAAGCCGATTGGGAAATCCTACAAACAGTTGCTCGTCGCTTAGGTGCTGACTGGAATTACAGTCACCCAAGTGAAATCTTTGCTGAAATGGCTAGTCTTGCTCCATTCTTCTCGCAAGCGAACTATGATGTATTAGAAAATTGGGGTAGCTTCTGTTGGGGTAGCCATGATGGTAAAGACACACCTTTACTATATGAGGATGGCTTTAACTTCCCTGACAAAAAAGCTCGTTTTGCTTTAAATGATTGGATCAGACCGGTTGAATATGAAGCACAATATGATTGCCATATTAACAACGGTCGTATGCTTGAACACTTCCATGAAGGTAATATGACAAATAAATCAAAAGGTATTCAATCGAAAGTACCTGAAATTTTTGTTGAAGTATCACCAGAACTAGCAAAAGAACGCGGCATTGAAGATGGAGCTCTTCTTCGCTTAGTGTCTCCTCAAGGCGCATTAAAATTAAATGCCCTAGTGACAGATCGCGTACAAGGAAATGAACTTTTCTTACCTATGAACTCTGTTAGCAAAGATTCGGCGATTAATTTCTTAACGGGCCCAGCTGCAGACATCAATACATCGACACCGGCGTACAAACAAACAAAAGTACGCGTAGAAGTATTGAAACAAAAAGGAAAATCGCCACTTCCTAGAACAAACCCGCGTTATAAAAAGCGTCATCCACAAAATGGTGTTGAGGTAGAGCGCAAATGGAATCGTCCTGGCTACGTTCACTTAACAACTAACGAAAGGGAGTGAGTTCATGGCAGCACCAATTACGACAATTCAAAAAGCGCAAAAAACAGAGGAACAACTAAAGGAAGAAAAGTTAGAGAATTTAAAGCAACTTCTTTCTGAGAATGAAGAAATGGTTAACCAAGTCTTTACGATCATGGCAGAACTAAATGATATTGGAGCACTAGAAGCAGCTACAAAACTACTAGAAGCAAAAGAAGAGGTTACCCATGTTGCTCTTGGTCAATTAACTCGTAAGCCTGTTACGAATATCATCAACAACTTAATGGGTGTTGCGGGAGCATTAACCGAACTGAACCCAGAAACAACAACAAAGCTGATTGAAGGCTTAAATACTGGCTTAGATGAAGCGAACAAAGCTGTTGAATCTGATGAAAAAGTTAGTGCCTTTAAGCTGTTCAAAATGCTAAACGATCCTGATGTTAATCGTGCTGTGAATTTTGGCGCTCACTTCTTAAAAGGGCTAGGCAAAGGCCTAAAATAGGAGGATGGTTTCTTATATGCTAACGAACGAGCACATTTTAAAAACTTTACAGAAAATTGATGACCCAGAGCTTCATAAAAGCATCGTTGACTTGAATATGGTACGCAATATTCAAGTCAATGGTACGGATATCTCACTTGATATTATCTTGACTATTCAAGGATGTCCTTTGAAAGCCAAAATCCAACAAGATGTTGAAGAAGCGTTGAAAGCAATCGGCGCATCAAATGTCTCCATTACATTTGGTTCTATGACAGATGACGAACGTCGTAGTTTAACAGCTTCTTTAAAATCAGAAAAAGTTACGGATAAAGGTATGCCTAAAATGCTTCTACCCGATTCTGGTGTCAAATTTATAGCAGTTACTAGTGGTAAAGGTGGCGTCGGTAAATCTACCGTGACGATTAACTTAGCAGTAGCTCTTGCCCGTCTTGGAAAACGTGTAGGTATTTTAGACGCAGACATATATGGATTCAGTATTCCTGCCATGATGAAGATTCAACAAAAGCCAACAATGCTTGACCAAACAGCTATTCCAGTAATAAGTCATGATGTGAAAATCATGTCGATGGGCTTTTTCACAAACGAAAACCAACCTGTTATGTGGCGTGGCCCAATGCTCAACAAATGGATTCGTAATTTCCTTGTCAATACACATTGGTATGATTTAGATTATCTCCTTATAGATTTACCACCTGGTACAGGAGATGTAGCCATTGATATGGCAGCAATGATTCCACAAGCACATGAAATTATTGTAACAACACCACATCTTGCAGCTTCTCATGTTGCTTCTCGTGCAGGTCTGATGGCTCAACATACGAACCACACGATTCTTGGTGTTATTGAAAACATGGCTTACTTTGAAAACTCAACTGGTGAAAAGAACTATTTATTCGGTCAAGGTGGCGCCGAAAAATTAGCAGATGAACTTCAGACAAGTATCATCGCTCAAATTCCATTTGCGCAACCTGAGGAAAATACAGGTTCTTCCGTTTATGACGAAGACTCCATTATCGGTGAGGTATTTACCCACCTTGCAGAAGATATTATGTATCAATAAAGTGAAACTTTCATCAGTGGGCGGGTTTCTTCATCCCCCTACTTACCCATCAGGCTTTTGCAGGCAGTTAATCTCTCGCCTAAGAGCATGATAAAACACAAAAATCCTTGTCTCGCGTTTAACACGAGACAAGGATTTTTTAATGGAGCAATGTTCAAACTTGAAACACTTCCCTATATGTAATTCAATAACCAGCCTTTTTTAAAACCTGCATAAAATAAAAGCGGTATGTATTTTTAACGAAAGTATCTAAAGGGAGCCCAACATTTAATTGATACTTTGTAAAAATAAAATAAAAACGCTTATCCCATTTTAACCGTAATAACTCCCCAGCATCTTCACCATATTTCTCCGTAAATTCCTCAATTAAAGGTTCAATCATATAGTAGCAATAGTCTTTTAAGTTTGCGAGAGCCTCTATATCTTTCTCCTTTTGAAAACGCGTAATCCAATCTACTAATTGTTCATTCATTTTAAAATCCATCTCTCTTTATTGAGTTTCTTCCTATTATATTATAACTCTTTTTATAGGTTTTCGCTTCTTTCGTTTTTGAGACATTCAGGCTGGTATCATTGACTATCCTAATTTACGAGCCCTTTATTATATTCAATCCACTTTTCCATTTCTCTCTCTACGGCTCGATTTTGCCATTCAAACCAAATACCTGAACATTCACTACAATGACTATCTACTCCACTTTTATTATGCATATCTTTACGTGTAAATACAGTTTTTTTACGACAGCTGTAGCAGTAAATTTCTAACTCTTTATCAAATTCCATAACGATCAACTCCAACATTTTTACACCTATTTCTTTCCTTTTTTTATATAAATTATTCTAATTTACAAAAGAAACATCACGGATGGTAGTGAGAACTTCAAAATTTATTAACCCTATAGAGGTTAAGTGCTATAAAATACATTTTTCCGGAAGTTGATCTAATCACATTAAGAATGAACAAGATAAAAAAAAGTGCCTCAAATCCTTGAAACAAAGGATTTAAAGCACTTTTCAGTTGATTCTAACTTGGTTCTTTTTGATCCTCACGAAGAGGTCTTCATATGATTTATTAAAGCTAATCATTAACTTAATCCTGCATACAGTAGTCAGTCGCGACCTGCCTCGTAAAACTTCTGAGCCACCATTGCCGGCCTTGTACGCGTGTCTGTAAAGTGGTCACCGTCGCCAACAATCAGGCGGAACTGCCCGAGTCGTCTGGACATATTCGGATGCCAGCCGTAATTATCTCCTCGTGGCAATGCGTTGTCTTGGTAGAAATAGACATAACTTTTGGGCGTAAGTAGCGAGTAGAACTTTTTAAGATCCAGTTTCTCGAAAAGCGGTTTAGCCGGTTCCGGAGTAACGCTTTCATACATCCGTTTAGCTTCCTCCAAAGTAGCTGTATTGACGAACGAATCCCGAAACAGGGAAAACGGCATGGAAATCGTATCGTCGTTCGAGCTGGCTCTGAGCTCTTCAAAACCTTGTATCATTTGGGGCGAGAATTCGTCAGCAACTGATTCTCCGTCTTTCAGTACGAACGCGTCCCAGAAGACAAGTCGCTTTATGCGATCCGGAACCTGTTCAGCAACCTTTTGGATGACTGATCCCCCGAAACTGTGCCCGACGAGAACAAAGTTACGTAGATTCCATTTTGTTATAAAATCAACGACGGACTTCGTGATCATCGCATGCGTGACATTTTTATTCGGATCTTCGCCGTGACCTGCGTATTCAGGCGTATAGACGTCATGCCCTCGACTGCGCAACTCTGCAGCTACTCCATCCCAGAAGTGAGCATCAGCCCAAGCACCATGCACAAGCACGAAAGTAAGCCTTTGCTGTGAGGGTAAATGGTGTCTTTCATCAAATTCAATGGCACTATTGCTCCAGGGCGACCATCCATCAGAATAAGGTGAGTAATAAAAACTACTGGGCATAGACCTATAATCGAGATAGTGAAATTGAGGATAAGGAAACATGAACAAGCACCCTTTCAATTCGACATATATTATCAGCTTATGCCCACTGCATTTGAGAGGTTCCCACATTGTACAGCTACGTTCATGGCAGCAATCATTGCCTATCCCTTTCAAGGTAACTACCTCTTAAAAAGCTTTTCTAATTGCTCAGGCCCATTTTCAGGGCAGTCTCTACCTGCCTCAACTATAATAGTTATAGTTGTACCATCTTATTGCATCAGGATTAAACATATCTTGAAAGTAAGGATGCATAGTCTAGCCCCTAGATGCACTCCCTTATATTGTCTACTGCGGCTTTCTTTTCTACAAAACCATACGTAATTAATAGTCTTGTTGCATATGGATTTCTATTTTAGGCGCTACCATTTTTTTGAATATAAAGGTCGCGTTTGTTTTAGCATGGACTTTTTTAGTGCCAGAGATTTTATTTTCAAGGGAGTTTAAGTACAATTCTGCACAATCTTTAAAGAATGAAATTAGTAATATAATGTCTTTTTCACTATTAATAGAGGGTTGGTGATTAATTTAGCTTTAGCAATTCCTCTTTTAAATCTTACATTGTTTAACCATTCAACAACGGCATTTGCGTCATAGTTAGGGTGACTCCTTTCTCCATTCTCTAAAGCCCAATATTTTATATTCTGCTCCTCATCAAAAATCCAATTTAGAAAGTCCTCTTGAATACAGTTAATCTTCCTAGCTACTTTTGTTGAGCAAGAAATGTATTGAATAACATTGTCATCAAAGACGATTTTAATAATCATCAGAGTTTCAACTCCTTTAAAAACAATTACTTATTATGAAAATACTTCTTTGTTTGTTGAACTATTCTGCACCGTTAGTCGAACAAGGAATCGTTTTATTTAATATCATTATCTTAAAAGCCTACCATCTAAATCAGAATGTGTCCCGTTATAGTCTATTTCATTATCAATATCCTCTAAATTTAACTTGGTAATATCATCGTCATCTCCGTTGCCAATGACAGCCACTAATCTTAAGTCTTTACCTGGAGTGCCTAAAAGCATAGCTGTAGACTGATACGTATCGAATCCAGTTTCATCACCAAGATATTCTGATAATATCTCTAGAATATCATCTTCATTGTATTTAAATATTTTTCTTTTATCATTTTGACTCATTGCGTTTCTCTCCTACAAATTGATTACTAGTTAGTTTAATTGATTATTTAAGTTTCTTGCAATTCTTCTTCAACTAAACCGTTAGTTGAAGTAGAAAAAGGCTCTACTCCTTATTGAAGTAAAGCCCCCGTTAGTTTAAGTACATTTCTTCACAAACCACAAAAAGAATAGTTTCCACTCCAACTTAAGTTGAGTGTCTAAATTTTTCCATTCAGAAAGATTTTTACTTCTTCCTTAAATCGGTCAGCCTCCTCTAAAAAAGGATAATGATTACTCTTATTAAATATATGTAAAGTAGAATGAGGAATAAGGGCATTCATTTCTATTGAGTAATTAATAGGGCATTGTACATCATATTTACCACAAATGATTAATGTTGGTGCTTTTATTAATTTTAGCTTTCTAGTTACATCAAAAATTTGAATTTCTCTGCTAAAGTAATTTATTCTAATAGATGACATTTTTTTAAGTACATTGGATGAAAAAATATCATCATAACTTTCAGGATCAAATAAGGATAATTTTGTCCTCTCCTTAGTAAGTTCTTTTCTTGCTTCTAAGGGTAAATCAGGATTCTTTAGCTCGTCAATCAATTTCTGCATTTTATTAAAATCAGGATTTTCTTCATTGTAAATACAATCTAAAAAGGACTACCATAGGTAGTCCTTTAATTGCGGGTTAATTGATAGCATTAACTGTCAAAAACTCATTAATACTTTCTTTATTCTCGGCAATGTAATTATTTTTTTCAGACGTTTTAAATTCATTCCATACGCTTTCTTTTTCTTCATCATTATACCCTTCTGTTACCTTGTTATATAAATTATCAATAGATATAGACGTTATATAGTTATCAACTAAAAAATCATTATAATACTCATCTTCGGTGATACCTAATCCTTTAATGACGTCGTTTACATTATTAATGACTTCTTTGTTTTCTTCAGGTTCGCTTACTAAAAGATTTCTAACTTCATCAGACAATTTTTTCGCTTCAACTTCGGAAGCTAATAAGTTTTCGCTTTTTGCTTTTTCAAATAAAGCCTTTTCTTCGATTACTTTTTCAAAAGCAAGTTTTTTTGCTTCTGTATCTGACACTCTCACATCCGTTAAATACTTTTTGAAAAAGTATTGTTCAGCATATTTTTTTTCATCAATTACACTAGGAGATTTTTTGAAGGATTGAATGGACTCTGACTCATAATTCTTTACATATTGAGCTAAAGACTCATAGTTCACTGAATCAGCAGATGCATTTTCTTTTAGATTTACTTTAAAAAACACTAGTCCAGAGATAAGCGAAAATGTAAGAATAGCGATGATATATTTTTTCTTCTTCATAGTTATCCTACTCCTTTTCATTTTAGTATGATAAAGTTACACTAATTGGGAATGTGCAAGGGGCGTAGTCAGAACAGCTAATAACAACACCACTCGTATTTGTTGACTTACCTGTATTTTTCTTTACACTTTTGCTTTCGTAATTGCGATAATTGAATGTCTGAGAGCCAGTAGGAGTCACTTGGTCAGGATAATATCTAGAAAATAGACTCGTTTGCGAAATGAATGTAGAGCCATCATAAACTTTTGTGTTTGAGGATGCAGAACTAACAGAAGGTGAAGATCTATCGACATTTATATAAGATTGTCTATACGTAACATTATTAGTTGTGCCAGCTGTATATTCTTCATCATAACGTAGCGTTAATTTAAAAGAATATAGCACCATACCACTCATAGTAACTTTATTCTCAGTATTTGAATCGTTTTTCCAAGTAGCACTTGCAGAATCTAATGAAAATGCACTAAAGAACAGAAGAACCGACAAAAAAGCAAGAATTTTCTTCATATTATACACACCCTTCTATTTTATTGAATATTTTGAAGATGTTAGCACTAGTATTAACAAAGGAGGTTTTTAAAATGGATACTTTGAATATCGTCGTTGTTGTAATCGGAATAATCTTCATTGGATTAATAATTTTAGGGGTATACAATATTGTTGTAAGAAAAAAGAAAATCACCAATATGTATACACCATTTGACGATTTTACTAGAGGAACTGACAATACTAACAGAAGTAGAGATTTACAAGAAAAGACAAAATATATAGAACCTGATGATAAAGATGAAATTAAATAATTCGCATAGAGCATCAACACCCTTTCCTATATTTACTAAAATTATAAAATAATTGGAACATTAATTGAATATGCATTTGGTAATATTTTGTATTTCAGGTATTTGGATGTGTTTACTCTACTTACTAATGAATAATGTAGATATAAGGTTATTCAAAAGAATGGGTATTTACCCATCCTTTTGTGTAGAGACAAAATGCGTTATTAGCAGTAGGGAACTACTGCTTTTTTATTTAGGCTGTTTCTAAAGGATTGTTTTAGTATTTCTCAAACCTCGTCTTCAATAACTCTGCCTTCATAGCTCTCGTACTCCAATCCCTTTTCGATAAAGCTCTCTACATCTTCCACAAATGAAGTTGCAGCCTTTCTCAGATCCATTTCCACCCTATCATAATCCACCGTTATATTTTCAAGGTACCAATTTCCAACCGCTTCCTTCATCTCTTGGATGTCTAAATTATAGGCTCTTTTTCTATCTTTTCGGGAATTCCCCGTTTCATTTAAGGCTATCTCCATTTCGGTAATCACATCTATTGTTAGCTCTATATCTTTCTGGGACCTTGTGATCCAATCGAAGTCTAAATAATCCATTTCGTGTCGCCAAACTTGCTCTTCATCTTTGAATACATTTAAACGGAAGCAGAGTTCTGTTTGCTCGAGCATTTTGATCCACAAATCAATTTCAAGTGATTGGAACAGTTCTCGTAATCCATTTTCGTTTTCTTTCGTATCGGCTCCCCAGAAAAAATAAGTTACACCGCTTTGCCCTATTTGCGTCATCTCTTCCACAGCTTGTCTTACAGTTTTCTTTTTATCGCTTAATATTTGGTTAACGGAAGACTTATGTTTAATTTCCGAATTAGGCAGACCCCTCACAAAGCACTACAGCATTTAGAGAAAACCATACAGACGATAAAAGATTTAGGTATACGTTGCGTACTACACCATCCAATTAAATATAATAATCAGCATCTTGATATCATTCATCGAGATCCTACAATGCGGAGCTATTATGACCTATCAACTCGAATAATTGCTGAGATATGTATTAAGCACGACATTAACTGTGTCATACACCCTCACTATACGAATCCGGCTGGCTCGGATCCGAATGACATCAACAAGGTAAATGAAATGAAAGGGGAAATTTCGAAAGTCTTAGCTTACAGCAAAGAGGTCTTCTTATGGGAGAATTCCATTGAGGGATTATTTACAGCAGCTAACTCTAGATGGGTTGAGGATTTTGTAGAACCCTTACAATTACAAATTGTGTACGATGTTAGCCACGCCTTTATCTCGTACAAAGGAGACAATGCGAAATTAATAGACAATATGGAGAAGTTAGCACCTTATACAAAATATCTACACGTTGTAGATAGCTGTGGATTTCAACACGATAGCTTAAGATTAGGCGATGGTTATATCGATTGGAAAAGCATAATCGAATACATTCACGACAAGCCATATATCTATGAGGTTGGATTAGACAATTTCGAAGATTGCACTCCAATGATCGAGAGTCATCATTATTTAAATTCTGTAGTCTTTTTCGTTTTGGGAGATCACTTCGATGAAAAAAACTCCAAATAGGACTGCACTACAGATTTAATAATCCCCATTTATTAAATCCTAGTGATTCACGAATAGCTTCTAAGTCAAAAACAGATTCTAACAAGCTTAATTCGTATGGCTGGGTTGCTTTTTCTGAATTTCCTGCTTCTCTGAGATTAACTAAAATCACCTTATTTGTACTTACAAAAGTTTCTGCAAAATAATCACCTGTCTCATTAAATTCAGAATAGAAATGTGTTACACATAATGGCTCACCTATACCTTTAGTGAAGATTTCAAACCTTCCCCTAGATGTTTCTACAAACTCTTGTTTCCACATATAATATCCTCACCTTTATTTTTAAAATATATATTAACTTCTATAGAATTTAGTGAATTTCCTTCTTCCACTAACCTGCTTCGTTAGTACAATAAGAAAAAAGAGCTGTCCAAGCAGCTCAATGGTCTTCAAGTAAAGCACCCAGTTAGTTGAACAAGAAAAGTGAAGCTTATTAAACAATCGCGCCCGATTGTTTAATAAACAACTGCATAATGTCTACGTATTGTTCAATAAACTACATCAACAATTATGAAACTATCTTCTACTTTCTTCGTATATTAACTAAGTCAACTAATTTTCGAGGTGATAATAATGTACGAATACTATTTCGTTAAAGTGGAACTAAATTCTTGGGGTAGTAAACCAAAAGAAGATTATCAAAATATAATTCATCAATACGCATCTGACGGATGGAGATTTGTTCAAATTTTTGCTCCTTCAACTAAAGGATATGGTTCCGCAGCCTATTTTGAATTAATTTTCGAAAGACCCCTTAATTAGATTTGAGGGGTCTTTCTATTTTTGGGAACAATGTAGAATTCTGTTTACTTAAACTCATCAACTTTTTATCACTAACAGTTTTGTTCTAATGTGCCTCATTTTTTGCATTACTTTTTATTAGACATTAATAATCTAATCTATTTTTACAGCAAATGCTCATTCCTTTTGTGATTTCTTATTGAACAAACCTGCCCCGTTAGCCATCCATGAAGCGCAAAAAACAGCTCTTCACCACAGAAAATGAAAGATGATTAAGTTCTTTCATGGGAGTTCAATAAAGAAAAAAAGAGCTGCCTATGCAACTCAAAGATCTTCAAGTAAAGCACCCGTTAGCCATCCATGTAGCGCTAAAACCAGTGATACACCACAGAGAATGAAAGATTATTTCGTTCTTTCATGGGAGTTTAAGAAGAACAGTGACGTTTATTAAACAATCGTGCCCGATTGTTATATAGCCCCTGTAATTGAAGTATAGGAACGATAAAAAAACGCTGGTATACAGCTTAATAAATTGTCTCTATATACTGGTTTTTATTCAGATAACACACTCTGAAAAATCTCGAAAAGTCCTATCGTAGCTATGTTTATAGCTTTGCATAAAAAGCGGTATAAACAATAGTCCTCGTAAAAAGGCACGAACGTTGATTTAACAACATCCGTGCCTTTTCGGTGTGTTTCCAAACTTTCATTTAGGAACGTTTATTTAACTGGTCGTGTATAATCTTCTTCTTTTTCAAGGAACCTATTACTCACCATTATAAGAGTCTATAAGCTTTCTTGTCTTAAAGTCGTAAATTTTATAACCTATTTCCCACATATGGTCTTTAGACACTGTAATTTCGCAGTAATATGGGGATGCTTTTCCATAAGCATCAAGTTCCGGCATCTCAACAAATGAAAATTCTTCATCTGTATCAATCATATTAAACCACCAATCAGTATAACGACCATCTTGACGTATTTCTAAAGTACATTGTCCGTTAATAACCTCAAAGTCTTTCGTAACTATAAATTTCAAACTAGGTATAGTTAACCATAACATTAAGAGTCCCATTATTAAGGCACCGAGCATTTTAATTGTCTGCCCAAATTCCATTTTTCTTTTTACAGACATTATCATTAAAAAAATCAATGCAACTATAATAAAAAATATACCTATACCTAATCCTACATAATAAACAAAAATAATAATCCCCATCCTGCAATAATTAGTTACTATGCTTACGCAAATTCAATTATAAAAGTTTCAAAAATATTAAGATAACCCTTACCAAAATCATATTTTGAACGTTTATTAGATTTGTTTTATATGCTTTATAAATTGTTATTGCACTAAAGCATTCATTCGTTGAACAAAACATTTTTAAGCCTAATTTTTTTTTAGTAAAAAGTTGTTATTCCACAATCTGGCCCGATTGTTGAACACAAGTTAAACATCATTGTTAAACTAACCTGCTCCGTTAGTTGAATAAGAAAGAGATGGGATCTCTACGGAATCCCATCTTGAAGAAAAGCACTCCTTTAGTTGAAGAAGAACTCTAGCTTTTTTACCACAAAAGCACCTGATAATCATTTATTTGGATATCCATTCATATTGAATATCAGCTAAATTTTCTTCATTTTCATGTCCTCTACCTATGATTTCAAATCCTTGTTTTTCATAAAATCGTTGTGCATTTTCATTTACTTCAAATGTGTATAATGTTAATCTTCCACTTGATTGCGCTTTTACTTTATCTAGTAATGTATGACCTATACCAATTCCTTGATAATCTATATGAATATATAGTTGGCTTATTTCCCTTTCATTATAGGCAATCATTCCAACTACTTTTTCATCAATTAACGCTAAATCTATTTGAAACTGTTCAGATAATATATGATTTAAAAAATAAACGTAACTTTCAAAGCTGTGAATTTCTTTCTGACCAATAGCCTGTTCCTTACTATCTCGCCACATATCCACTGTTTGTTCAGCGTATTTGGGATTATACTGAGTAATTATCATTTTGTGTTGGTTCACTACAATACCTCCTCAAGTTTGTTTACTGCTAAATATTGTTTTCCTGATATAAATTCGATGAATACTACCTGTTGCAGGTATTTTAGCATTTATAAAACTTTTTGCTAGTTTCTTTCACTAACCTGCACCGTTAGTTGAATAGCAACAATCTTATAGAAAACAGTCATTTTTTTGGTTTTGCCTGTAAATCTGTGATACCGCAAACATCTGTCATATATTTTAATTGTTCTTCAATTTGAGCAGGTGTGGCTTCCGGGCTATCACTTATAAATTCTTTTTGTAATACAGTTCTCCTAAGTGATACCACACCGAACTTATAACTTGTGCCTAGAAGTTCTAGAAAAGTGAATGTTGGGAAATTAATTTACGAGCCTTTGGTTATATTCAATCCACTTTTCCATTTCTCGCCCCACTGCTTCTAAATTACAAACTTTTTCATTAAGAATGATGAATGGCATTCAAGAATAGTGGTTTAATGAGAATACGGCTATCCTAACCTTTTAGCGGCTTAGTGCAATAACAGACTAGAAGCGTCTTCGTGATACTTTTTCTTGTGTAGAAAATGTGTAGAAACTTTTCATTTTCTATCCTGTTCTAACGTATTCTCAAAAAAAGGAAAAGCGCCTCAAACCCTTGATATTAAAGGATTTGAGGCGCTTTTCAGTTGGTTCAAACTTATTCTATCTGAACCTTGATACGTCCCAGGAGGGATTCGAACCCCCGACCGACGGCTTAGAAGGCCGTTGCTCTATCCTGCTGAGCTACTGAGACATGATATTATGTAGTCCATATAAGGACTATAAGGACAATATTTATTATATGTGCTTTATATCATAATGTCAACATTAATTTTACTATGAAGGCAAGGTTTGCCTCATTATTAATATTATATGATTTCATGTACCCCATTATGCCCTCTCTCAGCTCTTCTTTTGCTAAAATAATGAAAAGCAATAAAACTGGAGAAAGCAATATGTTTAAAGATTTGGTTGTCGTCGTAACTGGCGGTGCACAAGGAATCGGCAAAGGCATTGTGCTTGTGTATGAAATGGTGCCAATGTTGTTATCGCCGATTAAAATAAAGAATTAGGGCTGCAATTAGAAAATGATTTACTTGCGAAAGGTCATTCAGTTCTTTTTGCTCAAACAGATGTTACGATAGAACAGGACATCGTTTCTTTAATGCAAAAAGCTATTAATCATTTTGGTACTATCCCTATTTTAATTAATAATGCGGGGAAATTACAACATAAATCTCTTTATGACGTAACATTGGATGAATGGAATGATATGATTCAAACAAATTTAACTTCTTTCAGCGGGTGTCCGAACACCCGCTGAAATAGAGGAACTCAGTCTAAGAACGCCACGTCCTGTGGCAACGACTGAGTGACCAACTTCGTGTTGGCCTAAAGCCTCCGGTGGATGTCACGGAATTATGCCGAGGCATAATTGATCGCGGTCTTTTTGTGTTCAAGGGAGGCTGCAAAAGTTATGCGAGTGAATGTCAATGGCGGCTCAATCGTTTCTATAGCCCCTACAAGCGCTGAGATGTCTGAGCCCCATACAGAATGCCTATGCAGCAACAAAAGGCGGTATCGTCGCAGTAACACATGCTTTAGCGCGTTCTTTTGGTCCAGATAATATTATGGTTAATTGTATTTCGCCTGTTTGGATTGAAACAGGTGATTATGAACAGCTCCTTGAGACTCCCACCCTTAAAGGGACAAGCTGACTAATGTCAGTGGGATTCCTGAGTAACTAAGCGTTCGCAGTCCATTTCTGTTTTGAACAGCTCTCAAGGTTGGGGTATCCCATTACCCCTCCCTATCCAGTGCATATAGCAGATAGGGCTACGCTACTGTTACTATAGCGTATAGTTGGTTTCGTTCGATGTGTTTTAGCGTCTTTTCTTGACGACACATATTGTTTTACCGATAGCATGAATTAGGCTATCGAACCTTATACAATATCCAATTTTCAATGAACAAGCGTGTTTTAAAGACTTTTACTTGTATATATATGAAGTATAACACCCTTTCAGACAATTAAGGTAGCAAAAGCTAGCTCTTGTCTGACCTCACTTTCATCCTATTTCTAAAGACGGGCCACACCTGCATAGGCTTTCTCGTTCGAAAAATCTGTAAAATTGATCACGAGCAACATTTATCGGGCGTGTAGGCGTACCTGAAGACATTGAACAGGCTTGCTTGTATTTAACTTCTTTCAGCAAGTGTCCAAACACTCGCTGAAAAAAGTTAAAGCCTCCGGCGGATGTCACGGAATCGGAAAGGAGTTCTTAAAAGGATGTTAGCCTAAAATCATCGCATCCATGCGATAACGGCTAACTGACCTGCATCACGCAGGCCCAAGCACAAAGCCGATTCCGGACGCAATTATGCCAAGGCATAATTGATCAAGCCCCTAAAATAATTTCATCACAGGCATTAATCTAACAGTGGATGGTGGGATGACATAGAAAATGATGTATGAAGAATAAGTCAAACTACTCAATCAACGAACAAAAGTAAACCAGATTCACTAAGCATTTTTGAATCCGGTTTCTACTTTTGGCGAATAAATTCTTGCCTGTTTACTCTTCGAATAATGAGCAATAGGTTGGATGCCTTGTATAGATTCCTTCACAAATGGAGCTAAAGAGTTGCTTTCAATGTTAATACGAACACGTTGTAGCTGCCATGGCATATGATCTATATCTATGCGAACTAGAGAACTCTTCCATTTTGACCAAGAATGATAACGTTCCACTAACCATTTATCAAATACAGAACTACTTATTTCACTGGCAATCGGTTGATATGAAATTTTCAACCTTTCATCCGGTGCACCGTGATATAAACTTGTAAACGAAAAATGGTTCTCTTTTTGTTTTATAGATATTTTTGAATGGCGATATGATAAACTGCCCTTTGTAGCTATTTGTACAATAAAACGATTCGTAACATCTAAGTTAAAGAAATAGATACCTTTCATGCCGTTATATGTAACATATGTCCGGACATTAAGCTGCAAATGGGAACCTACTCCTGGTAATGGTGGTAGAAATCTCAGTCGTTGTCCTTTTACTTTAAAAAGGACAGCACTAAGCCAAGCGTTATTTTCATAGAGATCCAGTTGCAGCTCTTGCGGAATGTACTGTTCTAAATCCTTAGGTGAAACTGGCCAATGTAGAAACAACACATCTTGCCATATTTGCGTTAAAACCCACGATTTACTCCACATAAAATAACTCCTTTCTGTAGTTAAATTCTTTCCTACAAAGGAGTTATTCAAACGAAAATGACTATTTTTGTTCTGAATCTAATGTTTCATTTTCAACATATCGATAATATAAATTGCGCAGTTCGGATTCTTTATAATTGCCTAAATGACTTTTATATTGTGGATGCACCAAAATACCATGATCTCGAAGTTGCTTCACAAACCAACCTTTTGAATACTTATGCACTTTACACATTCCCTTCACTACTATTCATACATAGCGTATGCTCAGGAATTTATGTAGTGACATTTTTTCAAAATAAAAAAACGAAGAATTTATCCTTCGTTTTCATACTGTTGAAAACCAAAATGGGTCAAGGTAATTTTGGTGAATGTTATGCTCTTTAAATGAGGGTGATTTCCGTTTCAGGCTACTCGCTTTCGTACATAAGATACATACTATGTGAATTAGTTGATTGGAGTGAAGACTGGGCGACTCCTTGGGGATTAGCGTCACAGATGAGACCCTGGAGCGAAGCGGGAAGGTGAACGAAGGCTAAAAACATCACGTCCTGTGATAACGCCTTTGTGACCAACATCCTGTTGCCCCGACGCCCCTAGGAAGCTTTGCTCTGTGCGAAAGCGTAGCGACAGCAATTGTTTTATCTGTGCGAAAGCGTAGCGACAGCAACAACAAAGCGCCCAGTCGGAACGGAAATCAACCCCTCACTTTGCCGAAGAGCCATACTTTATTTAATATAACTTTATTCCCTCGGTTTTCAACTTATGTGCCACAAAACGTTCGATATGGTTGGTTAGATGGTGTTGGTAATGTTGCATATTCCTGCTGCTCCTTACAATGTGCAAAAGGTTGAGCAAGAGCATCCAGTAATCGCTCCATTACGCTAAAGTCTCCCTGTTCAACAGCAGCCTCTAATGCTTCTTCTACACGGTGATTTCGTGGAATAACTGCTGGATTATGATCGCGCATTAATTGTTGAGACATGTCTTTTGTTTCTTGCTGTCTTTCTAGTCTTGCAAGCCAATTCTTATGCCATTCTTTAAATTCATTTGTACTAAATAACGTTAATTCATCAAATTTATCGAAGGTTAATGCGATAAATGTATTCGTATAGTCTGCCTGATGTTGCTGCATCAATTTTAGAAGCTCTTCAATGAGTGCCACATCCTGATCTTCTTCGTTGAATATCCCAAGCTTTGCTCGCATACCTGCTAACCAATTTGCATAATACAACTGAGGATATTGCTGTAGTGTGTCTTGAGCTAATTTTATAGCATCTTCCTGATTTTCGTGGATTAACGGTATTAATGATTCAGCCAGTCGTGTTAAATTCCATCCTCCGATATTAGGTTGGTTACCATATGCATAACGGCCTTGTCGATCAATAGAGCTAAATACTGTCGCTGGATCATACGTATCCATGAAAGCGCAAGGACCATAATCAATCGTTTCACCACTAATGGTCATATTATCTGTATTCATGACGCCATGAATAAAACCAACTAGCTGCCATTTTGCGATGAGAGATGCTTGTTTCTTTATAACTTCCTGTAGAAGGGTCAGATAACGATTTTGAGCTACATCAGCACTAGGAAAGTGACGTTCCAAAGCATAATCCGCCAAAGCTTTTAGCTCCTCCTCTGATCCAAAGTTCGCTGCAAATTGGAAAGTCCCAACTCGCAAATGACTGCTTGCAATACGCGTTAAAACTGCGCCAGGAAGCTCGGTTTCGCGGAGGACCATTTCGCCTGTAGTTACGACAGCTAAACTTCGAGAGGTTGGAATACCAAGTGCATACATGGCTTCACTAATAATATATTCACGTAGCATTGGACCAAGTGTTGCTCTGCCATCTCCGCCACGTGAATAAGGCGTTCTTCCTGAGCCTTTTAGTGCGATATCCAAGCGTTCATGAGTTGGTGTTAGTTGTTCACCTAATAACAGTGCTCTTCCGTCTCCAAGCATATTAAAGTGACCAAATTGATGCCCTGCATAAGCTTGGGCAATGGGCATGCCACCAGTCGGATTGTTGTTACCTGCAAAAATTGCTACCGCTTCCTCGCTTTGCAAAGCATCGACGTTTAATCCAAGTGATTTGGCAACTGATTCATTTAACATTATTAACTTTGGTGAACGAACTGGATTTAAATTGATTGATGTATAAAAAATGCTTGGTAAGCGGGTATAGCTATTATCAAAATTCCATCCTATTGTATTGTCCATGTTTTCTCCTTTGTTACGTTTATATTTATTTTTTCTACTTTATCATAAACAATTCATAGCCATTTTTACCATTTAATCTTCACCAATCAGGCCAGGATAAAACAAAAAACGCTTAGAGTTTCTAAAACCTAAGCGTTTTTGTTACATCATTTTCGCATAAACCTGTGGGTGGAAATACAGTCATTATCATCCGTAAAGAACTTTACTTCAAAATACGTGTCTTCAGCCTCTACAAGGGCAAAGCTTTTTTCTTTACGGCCACGTGGTTTTAATAAACTCCCCGGATTTAAAAATAACACATTATCAATCATTTCCGCCCCAAGAATATGAGAGTGACCAAAGCACGCAATTTGTGCGTCTACCTCTTTGGCACGATATGATAATGATAAAATTGAAGTTTTAACATTGAATAAGTGGCCATGTGTTGCAAAGACTGTTACGTCCTCTAAAACGAATACTGCTTCATCAGGAAAGGCTTTATCGATGTCACAATTTCCTCGTACTTTCTTCATGCCCTCCAGTGCTTTATGTGAGAAAGGAAGCTCACTATCTCCACAGTGAATCAAAGCATCGACCTTTGGGTAAAAGCTACGAACTTTTTCAATCACATTACTATCCCCATGTGTATCACTCATGATCAGTATTTGCATGGATATCACCTCTTATTTTATAAGACTTGGCAATTGTTCCTTCAACTTACGAATCGCATTCCCGCGGTGGGAAATTGCTCCCTTTTCATCGGCTGTTAGCTCTGCCATCATACGGTTTAAGCTTGGGACAAAGAAGATTGGATCATAACCAAATCCGTTTGTACCACGTTTTTCGTGTGCAATGACACCTTCACAAGTACCAAAAACTGTTGTCGTTTCAAAACCAGGCCCTGCAATAGCGATGCAACAGCAGAAGCGTGCTGTACGCTTTTCATCTTCGACATTTTTTAGGTTTTCTAATAGTTTAACCATGTTTGCTTCATCATCATGATCACCAGCATAACGTGCGGAATAAACACCAGGTTCACCATTTAATGCATCAACAGCTAAGCCACTATCATCAGCAATAACAATTGTGCCCAGCTCTTTTGCTAATGCTTCTGCCTTTAAGATTGCATTTTCCTCAAAAGTAGTGCCTGTTTCTTCTATTTCCATCTCTGGGGCAACATCAAACATCGTTACTACTTCATAACCAAGTGGACCAAATAATGCTTCGAAATCTTTTGCTTTTCCTTTATTTTTCGTTGCAATGACTACTTGTTTCATGTTATTCATTTCCTCCCACTTTGTTAGCCAATTCACCTAGTGTCTCTTTTTGAAGTGCAATCAATTGTTGAATGCCCTTTTCACCTAACGCCAGTAGTTCATTTAACTCTTCACGAGAAAAGGTTGCTTCTTCACCTGTCCCTTGTAGCTCAACAAATCGTCCTGCTCCTGTCATGACGATATTCATATCTACAGCAGCAGCGACATCTTCAACGTAGTTTAAGTCTAAAATTGCCCCATGATCCTCTACAATACCAACACTCGTTGCAGCTAAATAGTCTGTTACCGGGAATTTTGCTAATTGTTTTTCTTCTGCAAGCTTAGCAATTGCCTGTGTCATCGCTACAAATGCTCCGGTTATTGAAGCTGTACGTGTCCCTCCGTCTGCTTGAATCACATCACAGTCAATCCACACAGTACGCTCACCAAGTGCTTCTAAATCAACGACAGCACGTAATGTACGACCGATTAATCGTTGAATTTCCATTGTGCGGCCATTGACTTTGCCACGAGATGATTCACGTGCTGTACGCTGTGCCGTTGCACGAGGTAGCATTGAGTATTCTGCAGTGATCCACCCTTTGCCTTGTCCACGTAAAAACCCAGGAACCTTATCTTCTATCGTTGCTGTACAAATTACTTTCGTATTGCCTACTTGAATTAACACTGAGCCTTCTGGGTGCAATAGATACTCACTATCTATTTTCACAGGTCGCAGTGCATCTATATTTCTTCCATCAAATCTTGTCATAGTTTTCGTTCCTCCTAAAATCTTTCGCGCACTCATCTTAACATAATTTTCACCTTCAAAAAAGTGCTCGGTCTCTTATGCACAATGCTAAAAACGGCAAAAATCAGCCTAGCGCCTAGCTAAGCTGATTTTTTATTTTAATGTAATACGTTTTATATAAAGAGTACCTTGCTCAAGCCAACTTTCAGCAATCGAACGGAAAATTGGAACAGAACCAGTTGCATAAAATTTATGAGCAGGCACAGCGTCTGGGTCAGCCAAAGTACCATTATATGCAAGCATTTCTTGAACATCCTTTGCTGTTTCCTCAGCGGAAGATAGCACAAAAACTTCTTCTCCTACAACAGTTTCAATTTGTTTTTGCAAAATTGGATAGTGCGTACATCCTAGTATGACCGTATCAAATTGTTCATTTTTTAACGGTTTTAAGCCTTCCGCAATTAATTTATTTGCAAATTCACCTTTATATTCGCCACTTTCTACAAGTGGTACGAATGTAGGACAAGCAAGTGGAATAATATGAGTTGACGTATTCAGTGAAAGTAAGGCTTCCTCATACGCCCCACTTTTAATTGTTCCTTCTGTTGCAAGCACAACGACTTCATGTCGCTTCGTTTTCTTTACAGCTGCACGTGCGCCAGCATTAATAACGCCTAGTACCGGAAAAGGCATATTTCTTTGTAAACTTTCGAGTGCTACTGCAGTCGCTGTATTACAAGCAATGACGAGCATTTTGATATTCATTTTCTCTAGTGCTTTTGCCATTTGCCAAGTAAAATTTCGTACTTCTTGACGAGTTCTTGGACCATACGGACATCTTGCTGTATCACCAATATAATAGATCGTTTCATTTGGTAATAGCTTCATTATTTCTTTTGCTACGGTTAAACCGCCTACTCCTGAGTCAATAACGCCTATCGGGGCATTCATACTTTCCGCCTCAATCCTGTTTCATGTGTACATGTAGTTTTTCTAAATAGCTTGATAATTGCGCGACTTCTTGTTCATTAAAACCAACAAGTTTCTCTTGCAAATATTGCTGTCTTTTTTCAATAACCTCTTGAATAATACGTTCGCCCTTTTCGAGAAGATGAACAACAACGACACGACGATCATTTTCGTCACGCATTCGCTTGACTAATTCATTTTTCTCCATTCGGTCCACTAGATCTGTTGTTGTACTAAAAGCTAAGTATAATCGATTTGACAGGTCGCCAATTGTTATGTCTCCAAGCTCTTCTAACCACTGTAATGCAACAAATTGTGGCGGCGTAATCGCATATTGAGAAACAATCTCTCTTCCTTTTTGCTTCACAATCGCCGCTATATAGCGTAATTCCTTTTCAACCGTTGCAACGGTTTCAGGTGAGTGCTTTGTTACTTCATCCGACATATAACTATTTCACTCCTAAAAATACGTTGAATAGTTCTATTTTGTCGTTTTTTTTCTGAAATAGCAAGTGTCCAATTAGTCTAATTTGAATTCTTCTAAGCGTAACAGCTCAATTAACGCCTGAGATCGATTCGTTACACCTAACTTTTGAATTGTATTGGAAATGTGATTTCGCACTGTTTTTTCACTAATACCAAGTTGCTCTGCAATATCCCTCGTTGTTTTTTCAGCTAATAAAAGCGCAAATATTTCACGTTCTCGGTTCGTTAAAAGAGAACGATGATGAGAGCCATTCATTCAGTTACACCCTCCTCCCCCGCACGTATTGTAACTTATGTTAAGGAATGGGGAGCGGTGACGGCTATTTTCATGAATATCTCGTGTTTCTTTAAAAAAATCGGAAATTGCTTCCATACATTAATGAATTTTATGTAAAAATGCAATTTCAACCGTCGAAATCATTGTTTATACTTCTTTTCCCGAGGGACTTTTTCGCAATAATGTTGAAAAATATTACTGTCAATCAATCTTACTACAGACAACTTTCGCAAACCATTTCCTATCCTATATGAATACTAGGTTTGCTAACTGGGTTTTTGATTCTTCAGATAGAGGTACACTCTTCCCAGTTCGAGGGTCCATTTGCACTACCGTACCACGCCCCGTAAAGCAAACCTCATCATGTTGGTTTTTCGCTAAGTAATGAATATCCATTGATGAGTTTCCTACTTTCGCTATCTTCGCATAAATTCTTAGCACATCATCAAAGAAAACCTGCTTCACGTAATCACACTGTAAGTCGGCTACAATTGGAATCCCATCTACATGTTCATCAATTGCTGATGGCATTAGAACACCTAAATGACGGAAATAATCGATTCGTGCTTGTTCAAAAAATGTAAAGCTAACGGTATTGTTCATATGACCATACATATCCGTTTCTGAAAAACGTACACGGACCTCAATAAAAAATGCAAAATCCTTTGCCCATTCCTGAAAATCTCCGATATAATTTGCTTTCATCTTAACCATCCCCCTAATTTTAATTCGCTTCTTCCCGAAACAACAGATGGAATTAGCAAGTCATAAATGAATTTATATTCATTATAAAGGAAAATACTATATTATCATAGAAAATCCAGATTTTTTCTCGTTTTATTCAAAATCTCCTTTTTTCATAAAACTCAACATTCCCCGTTCTATTTTTATGCTGTATTGAAGTCATCATATTTAATCTACAAAATTATTTAATATCTACATAAAAAAACCCCCTCACACATTGAGTGTAAGGGAGTTTGGGAGTAAAGCTTGTACTATTAGTCAACGTAGTGGTCAGAACCGAAGAAGTTACGGAACATTTGCACTGAAGTTGCACGGTTTAATGATGCGATAGATGTTGTTAAAGGAATACCTTTTGGACAAGCAGCTACACAGTTTTGTGAGTTACCGCAGTTTGCAAGGCCTCCATCACCCATGATTGCATTTAAACGTTGGTCTTTAATCATTGCACCAGTTGGGTGAGTGTTGAATAGACGTACTTGTGATAATGGTGCTGGTCCGATGAATGAAGCTTTTTCAGACACGTTTGGACATGCTTCCATACATACACCACAAGTCATACATTTAGATAATTCATAAGCCCATTGACGTTTACCTTCTGGCATACGTGGACCTTCACCTAAATCATAAGTACCATCGATTGGAACCCATGCTTTAACTTTTTTAAGTGCATTGAACATACGTTCACGGTCAACTTGTAAGTCACGAATAACTGGGAAAGTTTTCATAGGCTCAAGTTTAATTGGCTCAGTCAATTGGTCAACAAGAGTTGAACATGATTGACGTGGGCGGCCATTGATAACCATTGAACATGCACCACAAACTTCTTCAAGACAGTTCATATCCCATGCTACTGGAGAAGTGTTTTCACCATTTTCAGTAACAGGATTTTTTTGAATTTCCATTAAAATAGAAATTACGTTCATACCATGACGGTAAGGCACTTGGAATTTTTGCCAGTAGCCATTGCCGCCTTTTGTATCTTGACGTAAAATTTCCACTTTGACCATTCTTCCAGTATTAGCTGCGATATTCATAATTCTTAGTCTCCTTTCGCAGAGTAATCACGTTTACGTGGTGGAATTAATGAAACGTCGACTTCTTGGTACGTGATGATTGGATCACCAGTAGTTGGGTCAAACTTCGCAATTGTTGTTTTTAAGAAGTTCTCATCATCACGGTTCGGGAAATCTGGCTTATAGTGAGCACCGCGAGATTCGTTACGTAGTAATGCACCTTTTGTCATTACTTTTGCTAGGTAAATCATATTTTTCAACTGACGCGTAAAGTGAGCACCTTGGTTACTCCATTTTTGAGTATCGTTGATGTTAATGTTTTCCCAACGTTTTTGGAATTCATCAAGTTTATTCAATGTATCTTTAAGTTGGTCGTTGTAACGTACTACTGTCATAGTAGCTGTCATCATTTCACCAAGCTCTTTATGAAGCAAGTAAGCGTTTTCTGTGCCGTCCATTTTCATGACCGCATCCCACTTAGCTTGTTCTTCTTTAACGCGAGCATCGAATACTTCTTGAGGAAGATCTTCAGCATGCTTTTTAAGATGTTTAACATAATCTACTGCGTTTGGTCCAGCAACCATACCGCCATAGATAGCAGATAATAATGAGTTCGCACCAAGACGGTTTGCACCATGTTGAGAATAATCACATTCACCTGCTGCAAATAGACCAGGAATTTCAGTCATTTGGTTGTAGTCAACCCATAATCCACCCATTGAGTAGTGAACTGCTGGGAAAATTTTCATTGGTAATTTACGTGGATCATCACCTACGAATTTTTCGTAGATTTCAATAATACCACCTAGTTTTACATCTAATTCATGTGGATCTTTATGAGAAAGATCTAGGTATACCATGTTTTCGCCGTTGATACCAAGTTTTTGGTTTACACAAACGTCGAAAATTTCACGTGTTGCAATATCACGCGGTACTAAGTTACCATATGCAGGATATTTTTCTTCTAGGAAGTACCAAGGTTTACCGTCTTTATAAGTCCAAATACGGCCACCTTCACCACGAGCTGATTCTGACATTAGACGGTTTTTGTCATCTCCAGGAATCGCTGTTGGGTGAATTTGGATGAACTCACCATTCGCGTATGAGGCACCTTGTTGGTAAACGATAGAAGCAGCAGAACCTGTATTAATAACAGAGTTTGTTGTTTTACCGAAGATAATACCAGGGCCACCAGTCGCCATAATAACAGCGTCTGCACGGAATGATTTGATTTCTTCTGTACGCATATCTTGCGCTACGATACCACGACAAACGCCGTCAGGATCGACTACTGCACCAAGGAATTCCCAGTGCTCATATTTGTTCACTAAACCAGCTACTTCGTGAGAGCGAACTTGCTCGTCTAGTGCGTATAGTAATTGCTGACCAGTTGTTGCACCAGAGAAAGCTGTACGGTGCATTAAAGTACCACCGAAACGACGGAAGTCAAGAAGACCTTCTGGTGTACGGTTGAACATTACACCCATACGGTCCATTAAGTGAATAATACCAGGGGCTGCATCACACATACCTTTAACTGGTGGTTGGTTCGCTAAGAAGTCCCCACCATAAACCGTATCATCAAAGTGGATCCAAGGAGAATCCCCTTCACCTTTTGTATTTACCGCACCATTAATTCCGCCCTGCGCACATACAGAGTGTGAGCGTTTTACAGGAACTAATGAGAATAAATCAACTTCTGTACCAACTTCAGCTGCTTTAATCGTTGCCATCAGACCAGCTAGACCGCCGCCGACAACAATTATTTTGCTTTTCGCCATGATTATTTCTCACTCCTCTTAAAAAATTGCAATGATTGCATGTACTCTATAGTAGTTTCTATTACATTAAACGAAAGCTAAAATAGCAGCCACACCAACTACACTTAGAATTACGAAAATAATGTTTGTTACATAAGTAGCAATCTTTTGAGACTGAGGAGATTGTATAATACCCCAGCTTACTAGGAATGCCCATAAACCGTTAGATAAGTGGAAAGTAGCTGATATAATACCAACAATGTAGAATCCAAGCATGAATGGATTAGAGACAATATTCGCCATCATATCGTAATCAACTTCTGTACCAAGCGCTTTTTGAATACGAGTTTGGAAAATATGCCACGCTATGAAGATCACTAAGAATACACCAGTGAAACGTTGTAATGAGTACATCCAGTTACGGTATGTGCTGAAACGTCCTGTATTTGGTGTTGCAGTGAATGCAATGTAGACACCATAGAATGCGTGGAACATTAATGGAATATAGATGACAATCCATTCAACTAGGATAAGGAATGGAATCTTTTCCATATTTGCGGTAGCTGCGTTGTAACTTTCTGCTCCGCCTGCTGCTGTTAAGTTAATGAACAGGTGCATCGTTAAAAACAGACCTACTGGTATGATCCCAAGTAGAGAATGTAAGCGACGCCATAAAAACTCTCGATCTTTCGACAAGACTGTTACCTCCCTTAGTACTTAAAATAGCACAACAAAAGAAGTCATCATTTTGTAACTGATACTTCATTGACTGTGTATTTCATCATGGTACAATATTATGACATGTTTATTGTACTCTCAAGAGCTACGAGCGTCAAGGTAACTTGGAGTTTTTCATATCCCTTATTAAAGAAAGAATCTAGTACGTGATGCATCGTTTTTTCTCGAAAAATCTATCTTTACTTTATCAGTGTCAAATTTTAAGAAAATTCCAAGAAAGAAGGATTTCAATGTTAAACACTTCATCTCCCACAATCTCAGCATTTGGCTATGAGATAATTCGCGATTATATTTTATCTTCCATTCTTGGTAAACACGAAGATGATGTCCTTTACTGGGCAGGAAAAGATCTAGCTCGGAAGTTCCCATGTAAAAGTCAAGACGAACTTATCGCATTTTTCGCAGATGCCTGTTGGGGTAATTTAGAGCTTATGAAAGAATCGAAGGATGGGCGCCTATTTCAATTGACAAATGATCCAGAACTGTTACAAATCGGTCTTCGTAGCTTTAGACTTGAAGCAGGATTTATAGCTGAACAAATCCAGCAAACAAAAGGTTATTTAACAGAATGCTATGATGAAAAACATGAAAAGCAACAGAATGTTACATTTACAGTAAAATGGGACGTCAAAGAAAGAATCATGAACACCGTTCCTACAGAATAAAACGAAAAGGATTGTCATCCGAATTTACGGATGACAATCCTTTTTATATAGGCTAAATATATAAGATTAATGGAGTGAAGACTGGACGCCCCCAGGAAAGCGTCCTGACGGAACAGACATCAACCCCTCGTTATAATCACAAATCATTTTTATATTTATAGTTGTGCATGTCTTTCTTTTAAGAGCACATCTATTAACGAAATAAATGCCTCCAAAATATTAAGTGAGTGTTGAATCATTTCCTCTAAGTTACTAATTGACAGTTCATTCACTAATTTTTGTGCAGCCATATGTACTAATTCATGAGGTTGTTCTATATGACGATATTCTGGTAATTTCTGATATTCCTCAAAATGTCCATAATACCATTTCCCAAACATACATTGATGATGCGTCTTTAAAGTTTCTTTATGGCCAGCCTTTTGAATAGCATTTCGCAAAAAGCTAGCATGATCCATTAACCTTGCCGCCAGTTGGCTAACTACCGTTTGTTCTGAGGGCTTTCTGATTGTCGGTACAATAGCTTTTAACATTTCAGATACTTGATTTTGTATTATATCCGAGAAGTCACTAGTATGTGATAGTTCCGTCGTTGTTTCCGCTAAACGACCTACTGCTATTACATTTTCTTCTGATGCGGCTGTTATTTGATGAATGCCATGTGCTGCTTCTTCAATATTTTTACTTGTTACAGTCAGATTAGCAATATTGTTCTTCATGATACTTAAAAAGTCAGTTAAATAATGTTCGACTTGTTTAATATTTGTTATTGTATTGTGTAATTTCTTATCAATGACTGATCGAATCTTCGTCATTTCTTGCAATGAACCTTTCGAGCTGTTGGCTAACTTCCCTACTTCCATCGCGACAACATTAAAGCCCTTTCCATGCTCACCAGCTCGCGCGGCTTCAATAGAGGCATTCAAGGATAGTAGTTGTGTTTGATCGGCAATCCCGGTTACCCCTTTACTGATATCGTCCATTTTAGTCATTTCATCATTTAATTGCTCTGTTGAATGAGCTCCTTTAGCCAACAACTCCTGAACCATTTCACCTTTTGAAATGGATGATTCCATTTCCTCTACTAGTAATATGGAATGCTGTTTTATTTCTTGAATATTTGCATTAACATTTTGCTCAACCGCAAGCATCTCTTCTGTATTTGACGACATTTCTTCACTCATTGCGGAAATATCCCCTACACTCGTTGAGACATTTTGAACCTTTAAAGCCGTTTGAAAATTAATTAACTCCATATGCGCTAGTACAAAGTCTAATATCGCATTTTTCACATCAATGCTTTCCTGCTCAAGTTCCAATTCCAGAATTCGTTTTTTTAATATTTGTATTTCTAAATCATTGTCTCTTTCAACGCTTTCATCCATTGGCTTTTGAAATAAACCGAATAATACCATACAAACCCCAACCTTCCCCTTGGTAAAACATGTCATATTTTATTATATAACAATAAAATTGGATAAAATATTAAATTGATGTGAACAAAAAAAGATGTGCCCATTCCAGAAGATTCATTCTAAGTGAAGTAGTTGATTGGAGTGGAGGCTGGGCTACTCCTTGGGGATCAGCGTCACAGATGAGACCCTGGAGCGAGCAAAGCGAGTGAAGCGGCTCATCGGACGCCCCCAGGAAAGAGCCCAGCCGGAACGGAAATCACCCCCTCGTTTTGCCATAGATCCCTACTTTATTTAATATGACATATTAATTTCATTGACATAATAGTTTTTCAACAACAAAAAAGATGTGCCTTTTACAGACACATCCTATTCAAAATTATATGTAAAGCG
Organism: Lysinibacillus sp. RC79; assembly: GCF_041262405.1. Classification (NCBI taxonomy): domain Bacteria; kingdom Bacillati; phylum Bacillota; class Bacilli; order Caryophanales; family Bacillaceae; genus Lysinibacillus; species Lysinibacillus sp. RC79. The sequence goes on along the minus strand of NZ_JBGCCD010000001.1, from coordinate 127,680 downwards.
CTTGTTCTAAGTTAAATTCATCATGTAATGCATTTGCTGCATGAATCATTTCGTCCTGAGGAACAACGACAGAAACTTTTATTTCAGAAGTACTGACCATTTTTACAGGGATACCTTCACGACGTAGACGATCAAACATTCGGGCAGCCACCCCTGGATTAGATGCCATTCCTGAGCCAATAATAGAGACTTTTGCTAAGCCGATTTCAAAATCAGCAAAACTAAACCCTAATGATAATTTACTATCTTCTAGGACACGTAATGCTTCAGCGAACTCCTCTTTTAAAATGGTAAATGATACAGTTGGCTTTAAGCCATCAATTATTGCTTGTACGATTATATCGACGTTTATGCGATTCTCTGCAAGTATTGTGAACATATCTGCTAATGAAGCATTGGAATAAGCATCATAACCAACTGTTAAGCGAATAACGTCTGACTCATAGGCAACACCACGTACAATTAAATTTTTCTCCATTTCAACTTCCTCCTTCAATAAAGTACCTACTGTATCTATTTCGCTCGACCGAATGATAACTGGGATTTGAAACTTCTTTGCTAACTCTACAGCTCGTGGGTGTAAAATTTGTGATCCTAAGTTTGATAGCTCTAGCATCTCATCGTAGGAAATTTCTTTTAGCTTTCGTGCCCTAGCAACATGACTTGGATCAGCTGTATAGACTCCATCCACATTCGTGTAAATATCTACCCGCTCCGCCTTCAATTTTGCTGCAATAGCTATAGCCGACGTTTCCGCCCCACCTTTACCTAACGTCGTAATATTCCGTGAATTATCGATACCCTGTCCCCCAGCAACAATTACGATTTTCCCCTGTACAAAATGCTCTTCTATTCGACTAGCATCCATTTCATCAATACGGGCATTGCTATACATAGCATCGGTTTCAATGCCTACCTGCCAGCCTGTTAATGACACAGCATCATATCCTTCTTCCTGTAAAGCAATTGCCACTAATGTACTTGTAAGTTGTGAGCTTGTAGAAAATAGTGCGTCTAGTTCACGCTTAGATGCGTTGTCTGATAGATCACGAGCCATCTTTGCTAATTCTTTAGCCATACCCCTCATAGCTGTAGTGACAACGACAACATCAAAACCTCTTTCCTTTTCTGCAATCGCCTTTTTCGCAACATTTTGAATGTGCTCTGTTGATGCTAATGTAGCACCACCAAATTTCATCACAATTCTCGCCATCTTTATCATTCTCCTTCGTATTAAATCATTTCGCTGATTATAAAGTTGCTATACTTTTGCAGCAAAATCAAAGTGACACGAGCACTCACTTTCCTCCGCTCCAATTTTTTTAACATCACCTCTCAGGTAGGGGGTAACTGCCTTGAAAAAAGTTTGTCTCTAGAAAGCAAAAAGGCAGCTCTCACATAACGTGAAAGCTGCCTATAACATGTACAATAAAAGTAACTTGTGCATGTGTGATAGCTCTCCGAAACGATTAGTATCGACAGTCTTACATCTCTTAAATGTAAAACCAGCACAGCATCGGAAACAACGATGCTCCACTTCGGCAAGCTTCCCTTTCATACATTTTCACTGGACTTGTTCGTCCTCGAACGTACTACTCTTGAACCTTGCACCTCTATCATCACTAAATAGTGAAAGTATTTAATTAACCTTAGTGAAGAAATTTCCAATTTAATAGTAGAAACTACTGAAAAACTAAGGCACGGTATACAACATTGCTATATTGAAGGGCAATGTTATATACAAACTTAGCATATGTCTAATCCTTTGACAATGGCTCTTGTAGAAAATCAATTTCGCCTTGGCGTAATTGCGTCCGGAGGCATTATTTTCATTCAGTAGGTATTTGTACACCCACTGAAAAGGAACTCCATCTGCATTCATCTCACCATCTTCAGAGGTGGGAGTCTTCTATTGAATGAAAATAAGCATAGATATTGTTAGCTAGATTAGATGGCATCCCTGCTTCTTGTAATGCCTGCATACTTGCCTCACGAATTTTTTTGACAGAGCCAAAATGCTTAAGTAATTGCTGTTTTCGCTTTGGACCAATGCCCTCTATATGATCGAGGACAGATTGTATAGCATGCTTCTCGTGCTGCTGTCGTAAGAAGGTAATAGCAAAGCGGTGTACTTCGTCCTGAATTCGTTGCAGTAAGTAGAATCCATCGCTTGTTCGCTTTAATGCAATTACTTCAGGTGGATCACCAAATAGAAGCTGTGACGTATTATGCTTTTCATCTTTTGCTAATCCGGCAATTGGAATGACAAGGCCAAGCTCATCTTCTAACACTTCTCGCGCGACTTCCATTTGCCCCTTCCCACCATCTATTAGTACTAAATCTGGTAAAGGTAGACCATCTTTTAATACGCGTGTGTATCGACGACGAATCACTTCCTGCATCGCCCCGTAATCATCGTGCTTCGCAGCAGTACGTGTTTTGTATTTTCGATAATCCTTCTTCGCAGGTTTTCCATCGATAAATACAACCATTGCAGATACAGCATCTGTCCCATGCATATGACTATTATCGAAAGCTTCAATCCGTAAAGGCGTAGAGATGCCCATAGCTTCACCAAGCGCCTCACATGCTCCTATAGTGCGTTCTTCCTGACGTTCAATAAGCTGGAACTTCGCTGCTACAGCAATTTCAGCATTTTTCGTCGCTAATTCAACTAGCTCTTTTTTTTGCCCACGTTTTGGTGTCAGTACCTTAACTTCTAATAATTCCGTTAAAATATCTGCATCAATAGATTGTGGGATAAAGATCTCCTTAGGCTTAATGTGCTCTAACTTTTCGTAAAATCGCCCAACGAACGTTAAAAACTCCTCTTCTGCCTCTTGATAAATTGGGAAAATCGAGACATCTCGCTCAATGAGCTTTCCTTGACGGACAAAGAAAACTTGAACACACATCCAGCCCTTCTCGACTGCATAGCCAAATACATCGCGGTTAGTTGTATCACTTGAGACGATTTTTTGCTTTTGCATGACTGTATCGATATGTGCAATTTGATCACGAAATTCCTTTGCACGCTCAAACTCTAAATGTTCAGCGGCCGCTAGCATTTTTACCTCTAGCTCCTTTTTGACTTCCTCAACCCCACCATTTAAAAATTTTGTCATATCCTCAATCATATCGTGGTAAAGTTCAGCATCAATATCCTTGACACAAGGGGCTAGACATTGTCCCATGTGATAATACAAACAAACCTTGCTAGGGAGTTGTACACATTTTCGCAGAGGATATAAACGATCTAGCAGCTTTTTCGTCTCACTTGCTGCATACGCATTCGGATATGGACCAAAATATTTTGCCTTATCCTTTTTCACTTTTCGTGTTGTAATAAGACGTGGGTGTTTTTCATTTGTAATTTTTAGATACGGATACGTTTTATCATCCGTCAGCATAATATTGTACTTCGGGTCATGTAGTTTTATAAGATTAAGCTCTAAAATTAAAGCTTCAATATTGGAGGATGTCACAATGTACTCAAAGTCTTCTATTTCGCTTACAAGTCTCTGTGTTTTCCCTTCATGCGTACCAGTAAAATACGAGCGTACTCGATTTTTCAGCACTTTTGCTTTCCCGACATAAATAATGGTTCCTTGTCGATCTTTCATCAAATAGCAGCCAGGCTGATCTGGTAAAATTTCAAGCTTTCGTTTAATTAAATCATTCATCGCCTACCTGCCCCCTTTTTCTTAAAACCGCGTTCGTCCCTTTATTGTCTCCTATTCCTAAGGATAACGTTCGCTTTATCTCTATATTATATAACGAAAAAAAGCCAAGCACATCTTATTGATGGCTTGACTCTTTTTTTCTTACAGATTAAGCATGTTTTGCGATAAACGCTTCTAACGCTTCTTTTGGTTGGAAACCAACAGTTTTATCTACTAATTCACCGTCTTTGAATAATAGTAATGATGGGATAGACATAATTTGGTATTGCGCTGCAGTACCTTGGTTGTTATCTACATCTACTTTTACAACTTTAGCCGCACTACCTGCAGCGTCCATTTCTTCAAGAACTGGTCCAATCATTTTACAAGGTCCGCACCATGCAGCCCAAAAGTCTACTAGTACTAACCCTTCTTTAATATCGTCTTGGAAAGTTGCATCTGTTGCATGTACAATTGCCATTTGAAATCCTCCTTAAACTTACTATGTTTGTAGTATAGCATGGATAAATTCTCTTGAGCGAACAATCTGCCTAGTATGCATAATTTATGAAAAACAAGGTCGAAAATGGCATTAAGTTGATTTGTTATTTAGTCTCATTTTCTTGAAAACGACCTTTAAAGACATACGTTAACGTAATAAAGAGATAAATAGCTAATGTAATACCTGTTACGATAATAGATGTTGTGAAAATAATACCAATCAGGATTGCACTTAACGCAATAATAGCTATCCAAGTTGTATACGGGAACCATTTTACTGCATAGGTACTTGTTTTTTCCGGCTGTTTTTTACGCGATTTCAAATGCGCAATCGCAATAATTAGCCAAATAAATAACACGGTATATCCAAGTGAACCCATTAGGAAATCAAAAGTTTTGCTTCCCGCAAATAAAGAAAATATTACAGCTATATATAAAGCTAACGTACACATTAATATGGCATATACAGGAACTTTTCTTTTTGATAAATGGGCAAAGATTTTAGGAACACGCCCGTCTACAGCTTGTGTATACAGAACACGTGATGAACCATAAAGTCCCGAGTTCATTGATGAAATAATGGCAAGTAAAACAACAGCGTTCATAATATGGTCAGCACCAGGAATCCCAATCATTTTAAAGACCATCACAAACGGACTTTCTGGCACCCCATTTACTTCATTCCAAGGAATCAAGCTAACGATAATAAAGAAAGGAATTAAATAAAAAGTCACAATACGTACTAATGTACTACGAACAGCTTTTGGCACTACTTTCTCTGGATTTTTCGTTTCAGCTAATGTAATACCAATAATTTCTGTACCACCATAAGAATAAATAACTACAAGCATTGCAGCAATCAATCCCATTGATCCATTCGGGAAGAAACCGCCATGCTCCGTTAAATTAGAAAAACCAACAGCTGTATGATTACCAAAAGTAACAAGCAATAAAATTAATCCCGCTATGATGAACACCACAATAACGGTAATTTTAATTAACGCCAGCCAATATTCAGTTTCAGCAAACACTTTCACTGATAACAAGTTAATGGCTGTAACTAACACCGAAACAGATAATGCAAGTATCCAAATTGGGTAATCCGGTAACCAATATTGAATAAAAATTGCCGCAACTACAGCTTCCGCTGCAATATTTAACACCCACATTTTCCAATAGATCCAATCTAGAAAATAAGCTGGATACTTTCCTAAAACGGCTTGCACTAAATCTCTAAATGTTCTTGCTTCGCTATTGCGGACTGCCATTTCTGCTAAACCTTGCATAACAAATAGCAGAATAATCCCACCAATTAAGTACGCAATAAGTACTGATGGCCCAGCCATATCAATGGCAGTACTGCTTCCTTTAAACAACCCTGCACCAATGGCACCACCTAAAGCCATCATCGTAATATGCCGTGAGGTCATCGTTCTCTTTAATTTCTGATTGTCATTTTCCATTTCCTTACCTCCTAAAATCAACAAATGCGCTAAAGCGCTCGTTTACATCCGACAAGCGCTGGAGAGCCCGAAGCAAAAGTAAGTGCTCCTCCACTTTTGCCCGAGGGATCGAAGCGACCTCGAGGATGTAGCGCTTTAGCCTAGCGAAAGCAAAAAAGGCATATCGTCTGTTCCTTCATTATCAAATGAAAGAAGAGACGATATGCCATAAGCAAACCGCGGTACCACTCTAATTGGTTCTTTAAGAACCCTGCTTAAAACCTAGTAACGAAGGTTAACCGTCCAACAAATAGAATATTCTGCAAATTCCATTTATCTTACCGCTCCTAGGCAAGTTCAAAGTCTTATTGGACTGCGTTGCACCAACCCGCAGCTCTCTTCACCAAATAATGAGCTTTTACTACTCCTAATCTTTGCGTTTCAAAACATTATTGAAAAGTTAAATTAATATTCATCACTATACGTTCTAAAATTAATTATGTCAACATTTTATTTTGCAATAACTTTAAAAAATCGAAAAATTCAACAAAAAAAGCAGGGAAGATAAATCCTCCCTGCGACAAATATCATTAATTAGGCATTCACTTGTAACGCTTTAAATTCTTCGATTAGAAGAGGCACTACCTCAAATAAATCACCTACGATACCGTAGTCCGCAACTTTGAAAATATTTGCTTCTGGATCTTTATTAATCGCAACGATTATTTTTGAGTTTGACATACCCGCTAAGTGTTGAATTGCTCCAGAAATACCTGCTGCGATGTAAAGGTCTGGTGTTACTACCTTACCTGTTTGACCGATTTGAAGTGAGTAGTCACAATATTCAGCATCACATGCACCACGTGAAGCTCCAACTGCACCACCAAGTAAATCAGCTAGCTCTTTTAATGGTTCAAAGCCTTCCTCAGATTTTACGCCACGACCACCTGCTACAACTACTTTTGCCTCTGAAAGATCGACACCCTCTGAAGATTTACGTACAACCTCTTTAATGATTGTACGAAGGTTTGTAATATCAACAGCAATAGAAGTGACGTCACCTGATTTACCGGCTACTTTTTCTAATGGTGCAATATTATTCGGACGAATTGAGGCTAAAACCAAACCGTCTTTTACTTTAACTTTTTCAAAAGCCTTACCTGAGTAAATTGGACGGATGAATACAACATCATCGCCAGCACCTTCAATAGACGTTACATCAGATACAAGACCTGCTTGTAATTTACTTGCAATTTTTGGTGATAAATCTTTACCGTTTGCAGTATGACCAAATACGATACCAGTTGGTTTTTCTTCCTCAATTACTGCTAATAATGCTTGACCATAGCCATCTGACGTATATTGTTTTAAATGTGGATGCTCCACCGTTACAACACGATCAGCACCATATTCAAATAATGGGCCTGTTAAGTTTGCTACGGCATCCCCTAAAAGAACACCAACAACCTCACCACCATCTGCGATTTGCTTTGCAGCTGCAATTGCTTCGAAAGAAACATTACGTAAGCTTCCTTCACGAACTTCACCTAATACTAATACTTTTTTTGTCATAGTATATTCCCTCCATTACCCTTTAAGATTCGATTTGTGTCATCAGATGACTTAGACTACTTTCGCCTCTGTATGAAGTAGGTTTACTAGCTCTTTTACTTGAGCAGAAAGTTCGCCTTCAAGAACACGCCCTGCTGCCTTTTGAGCTGGTAAGAAAATATCAACTGTTTCTACCTTAACCTCTACATTATCTTCATCGATATCTAGATCATCTAACTCAAGTTCTGCAAGCGGTTTCTTCTTCGCTTTCATGATACCTGGTAAAGATGGATAACGTGGCTCGTTTAAACCTTGCTGAGCTGTTACTAAAAGTGGTAAAGATGTCTCGATAACTTCTGAGTCACCTTCAATATCGCGTACAATTTTCGCAGATGTTCCGTCAATTTCAAGTTTTGTAATTGTTGTTACATAGTTAATACCTAGTAAATCTGCAACACGAGGTCCTACTTGACCAGAGCCTCCGTCAATTGCAACGTTTCCTGTTAAAATTAAATCAGCGTCTTTATCTTTTAAATATTCAGCTAAAATAAATGCTGCTGCATTTTGATCCAATTCATCTAGATCGTCTTCTGTATTAATAAGAACCGCTTCATCTGCTCCCATTGCAAGAGCTGTGCGTAATTGCTTCTCTGAATCTTCGCCACCAATTGAAACAACTGTTACTTTACCACCAGCAGCGTCACGTACTTGGATTGCCTCTTCAATGGCATATTCATCGTAAGGATTGATGATGAACTCTGCGCCATCCTCTTGGATTTTACCACCCGACACAACAATTTTTTCTTCTGTATCAAACGTACGTTTAATTAATGCAAAAATATTCATATATCCATACCTCCTGCAACGTTTTTTATTTCTAAGTAAACTTATAAATATTATATATTTTCAGTGTCGATAACGTCGATAACACTTTTTCAAGTCGCTATCGACACTGATGGAATATTATTTACCAGTAAACACAGGCTCACGTTTTTCAATAAATGCTTGAATTCCCTCTTTTGCATCTTCCGAAACGAATACTGTGCCAAAGGATTGTGCTTCTGCCTCAATACCTTCATAAAACGAAGCATGCTTAGCATATTGCAATGTTTGAATAGCTGCTTTTAAAGCAACCGGGCTCTTCTTCGCAATTTTCTTCGCTACCTTTAGCGTTTCTTCCAATAATGCTTCATCTGTAAATGCACGATTCGCTAAACCCCATTGTACAGCTTCTGTACCAGAAATCGGCTCACTTGTAAACATCATTTCTGCAGCTTTTGCAACCCCTACATATCGTGGTAGACGTTGTGTACCCCCGAAGCCTGGAATAAGACCTAATTGTAATTCAGGTAGTCCTAATTTCGCAGATTCTGTTACAAAGCGCAGATGACAGCTCATCGCTAGTTCAAGGCCCCCACCTAATGCAGCACCATGAATTGCAGCAATAATAGGTTTAGAGAACGATTCAACTCGCTCAAAAACTTGTTGACCATTGTTTGCTAGTTTTGAAAATTCATCACCAGATGTAACCTCTGTAAATTCTTTAATGTCTGCACCAGCTGAGAAGAAACGACCTTCACCATGAAGTACGAGGACACGTACTGTGTCATCATTTTCTACGGCATCTAGCACAGCATTTACTTCGGCAATGATTCCACGAGATAATGCGTTTGCTGGCGGGCGTGCAATTGTAATAATCGCTACTCCATCCTCTGCTTTCCAACTTAGAAATTCCATTTCTCCACATCCTTTTAAGCTTTAATGCCGTTCAGGATTAACGCCTGAACTTTTGGTACTTGTTCTATCAAATCATATCGATAGTCATTCATGACCCACGACGTAATGGTTTCGTCAATTGTTCCAAATACCATTTGACGTGCCAAGCGTACATCCATCGTTTGATTGAACTCACCTGATAGCATACCTTCAATTAAAATTTGATCAAGTAATTGTAAATACTCTCTTAACACCGAATTGATCTTCAGTCGTAAATCTTTGTTCGATTGTCGTAGTTCTAATTGTGTGACGGTTGCTAGGTATCGATCTGTCGCTAGAACATTAAAATGATTTTCTATCATTCGTGAAAGTTTGTCCTTAGACGTACTTCCATTTTCTATTATATCTTGTAATGACTCTACAAAAACAGCCATTTTTTCATTAAAGACAGAAATTAATATATCTTCTTTATTTTTAAAATATAAATAGATTGTTCCATCGGCCACCCCTGCCTGTTTAGCAATCTTCGATACCTGTGCTTGGTGATACCCATTTTCTGCAATAACGATGACAGCTGCATCAATAATTTGCTTATATTTTGGCTTATCACGTTTCACTTCTATATCACCACCTAAAAAAACTTGCACACGTCTAAATTCATGCTCAATACATGATGTCATCCTTGAATGACCAGCCATCTCAAACTGATATATTGTTAAGGATATGACGTGGTAACCTAAAAAAATATGAAAATATGAATGGTCATTCATTCATATTTTCATATTATAATTTACATCTTTGCTTGTCAATACTTTATCACGTATTTATTTTGCTTCTTTATTCACCAATTTTGTTTTTTCTTCATCAACTAATGCTCGACGCAAAATTTTTCCAACAGCTGTTTTCGGTAGTTCATCTCTAAACTCATAATAGCGGGGAACTTTGAAAGCGGCCAAGTTTTGACGGCAATATTTATTTAATTCGTCTTCTGTAATCGAATATCCTTCTTTTAAAACAATATAAGCTTTTACTGTTTCTCCTCGATACGGATCTGGTATGCCCGCAACTATACATTCTTGGATTTCCTCGCGCTCATATAGTACTTCCTCTACCTCACGAGGGTAAATATTAAAACCACCTGCGATAATAATATCTTTTTTACGGTCAACTACATAGAAATAGCCTTCCTCGTCCATATAGCCAAGATCGCCTGTTAAAAACCAGCCATCTACGAATGCTGCTGCTGTATCCTCAGGGCGATTCCAATAGCCTTTCATAACCTGTGGGCCCTTTACAGCTATTTCACCAACCTCACCGACCTGAAGCGCCTCAGCATCCCCTGTACGTAAAATTATTGAATCCGTATTTGGCCAAGGTAAACCAATCGAGCCCATGACACGCTTACCCCAAATAGGTGTTGAATGTGTGACAGGAGAAGTTTCTGTTAATCCATATCCTTCTACAAGTTTTCCACCTGTTACCGCTTCAAATTTCTCCTGCACCTCTACTGGCAATGAAGCGGATCCACTTATGCATGCTTTGATGGACGATAAGTCGTACTTTGCAATATCCGGGTGATTTAATAAACCAATATATAAAGTCGGTGCACCTGGGAATAGTGTTGGTTTTTGCTTATCAATCGTTTTCAACGCTGTCTCTGCATCGAACTTTGGTAATAACACCATTTTATTTTGCGTGAATACGGATAATAAGATAACAGCCGTCATACCATAAACATGGAAGAATGGCAGTATGCCCATAATGGTTTCCTCACCATGTACACATTTATACATCCATGCATCACACATTGTTGTATTAGCAATTAAGTTTTTATGGGTCAGCATCACACCCTTAGGGAAGCCAGTCGTTCCACCTGTATATTGAAGCAGTGCTATGTCCTCTTCAAAATCAAATGGAATATCAATCGTTTTGATGGGCGCAGAGCGCATAATTTCTGTAAATAAATGATTTTGACCACTATGTTCAACCTTTACGCTAAAACCGTACTGCTTTTTTTGAATATAGGGATAAACTAAATTTTTGGGAAATGGTAAATAATCTTTAATAGCTGTGACAATTACATTTTCAAGTGCAGTTTCTTTTATGACTTTCATAACACGTGGATACAAAATATCCATCAATAAAATAACTTTCGCACCTGAATCAGCCATTTGATATTGAAGTTCACGCTCAGTATAAAGTGGATTTGTTTGTACGACAATCGCTCCAGCATACATTGCCCCGTAGTAAGCGATTACACTTTGTGGTGAGTTTGGCAGCATAATCGCTACTCGATCTCCCTTTTCCACCCCAAGGGCTTGTAAATAATTTGCGAACTTTAGCGCTGACTCATATAGCTCGGTGTACGTCAAATCCTTTCCCATAAAATGAATCGCAACTTTGGATGGATTCTTTTTATAGGCGCGTGTCAAAAACTCTTGCACAGGAATTTCCTCAAACGTTAAAGACGATGGTATTTCTTCAGGATAATTTTTTAGCCATGGTTTTGTTGTCATACGTCCTCTCCCCTTTGTCCCAAACTTTGTAAACTCTTATTTTAATTATAATGAAAAAGAAATACTCTTTCAAACACAAAATAGAAAATAAATGTATTTTCGATTAATTATTATGCTTTTCACAACATTTATATAACTGTTTTTCTTAGGATTTTGGATCAGTAGGCCGTGTGAATACTCATTCATTCTTTCTTTTTTCCTGCACAAGACTGGGTTCATATTTCTATATTCAAAAAATAATTTTTTAATGCTAACTTTTTAGATAGATGACGGAATATTAATAGGTTTTAGTAGTATTTTATGATGAGGTTGATGTGAGGGGGATGTAACTTATGATTTTTTTCGAGAGTATTTCTTTCCGTCGCTTTGGCTATTCTTTCCGTCACTTCGGCTCTTCTTTCCGTCGCTTGAGCTTTCCTATCCGTCGCCCCGGCTTCTTTCCGTCGCTCTGGCTCTTCTTTCCGTCACTTCGGCTATTCTTTCCGTCGCTCTGACTCTTCTTTCCGTCACTTCGGCTATTCTTTCCGTCGCTCTGACTCTTCTTTCCGTCGCTTGAGCTTTCCTATCCATCTCCCCGGCTTCTTTCCGTTACTTCGACTCTTCTTTCCGTCGCTAGCTTCCCGAGCAGTTCTTCTCTTTACCCATAAAAAAACGCATCCTCATAAAAGGATGCGTTTTTTGCTTAAACGGTCATCATATAATAGACACCGACTGCCAAAAATGCGATGCAGACAACGATTAGTATTTTCGCTAATTTTTCCATGTCATTACACTCCTATGCAATACTTGCCCCAATAACAAACGATAGACCTAATGAAATAGTAAATGAAATGAAGCCGACTGAGCGATTATCATTTGCGATTTCTTGATCGACATTAAAACGTGGGGTCATAAATTCAAATAAGAAATACGCCACAATTAGTAATGTAAAACCAAAAAGGCCCCAGCCAATCATTTCACTTAAAGTGCTATGGCGTGCGATGGAAAAGCGAAAAATATTACAGATCCCTAGTATTTTCCCGCCTGTTGCGAGTGCCACAGCGACATTACCATTTTTTATCTCTTCCCAATTTTTATATTTCGTAACGACTTCGAACAATGCCATCGAGACGACTAAACATAACACAACAACGCTAAAGTATCCTGCCGTTTCGATAATTGGATATCGCCAAAAGCTAGAATTCAGCATTTTCTCCGTCCCCTTTACAGCTTATTTCAATTCCACAACCGTGACGCCTAAGCCCCCCTCGCCGGCTTCACCAAAACGGAAGGATTTTACACGCTTATGTTTTTTCAAATAGCTTTGAATTCCTTGACGTAATGCACCTGTACCGACACCATGAATAATTGATACACGCCCATAGTTGGCAAGCAAGGCATCATCAATATATTTTTCCGTACGTATAATGGCATCTTCATATCGTTCGCCGCGTAAATCTAACTCTAATTTTACATGGCTGCTGCGATTTTTCACACCAGCAATACGTTGCACAGCTTCTTTTTCTGGTTTAATGTACTCCAGATCACTATCCGAGATTTTCATTTTCAAAATACCCATTTGGACAACCCATTCGGAATTCGATACTTTTTCGAGCAATGTACCCCGCTGTCCATAGCTTAACACCTTTACCTCGTCTCCGACAACTAAGTTTTGTGCACGGGCCTTTACTTGTACCGCCTTTTTCAGCACTTTATTGTTTTCAAGCGGTGTAGCTTCTTCCAGTCGTTTACGAGCTTCGATAAGCTCATGCTCCTTGACAACTTGGTCTGCATTTTTGCGCATTTCTCGAAGCTCCGCAATAATTGTTTCTGCTTCTCTTTTTGCTTCATCAACAATTTTACGAGCCTTTTCTTTCGCTTTTTTATCGAGTGCTTCTTTGCGTTCCTCGTAAGCTTGTAGTTTTCCTTGTAGCTCTTTACGAAGTTCTTCAGACTCCAATAGTAATTCATGAGAGCGTTCTGCATCATCTTCGGATTGGCGACGAGTCTCTTCTAGTGATGCAATCATTGACTCTACCTCATGGCGATCTGTACCTGTAAAGCTTTTCGCACGGTCAATAATCGACTCTGGTAAGCCAAGGCGGCTTGAAATTTCAAATGCATTGGAGCGGCCTGGTACACCGATAAGCAGACGATATGTTGGACTCAATGTCTCAATATCAAACTCTACACTTGCATTGGCAACTCCTGGACGATTATAGCCGTATGCTTTTAGCTCAGGATAGTGCGTCGTTGCCATAACGCGGGCGCCGCGACCATGTACTTCATCTAAAATGGAGATGGCCAGAGCTGCCCCTTCCTGAGGATCTGTCCCAGCACCTAATTCATCAAATAGAACGAGTGACTCGTCATCAAACTTTTGTAAAATATCTACTATGTTGACCATATGAGAGGAGAACGTCGACAGTGATTGCTCAATTGACTGTTCATCTCCAATATCCGCAAAAAGCTGCTTAAAAACAGCAAGCTCTGAACCATCAAGTGCAGGCACCGGTAACCCCGCCTGTGCCATTAAAGTACACAGTCCAACTGTTTTTAAAGTGACAGTTTTACCACCAGTGTTTGGTCCTGTAATCACAATCGCCGTAATGTCTTTCCCAAATTCAATATCGTTAGAAACCGCCGTTTCAATTGGTAAAAGTGGATGACGTGCACGCACAAGTCGAATATAGCCGTCGTTATTCATTTTAGGCATTGTACATTTGTTCGCTTGACCGTATTTGCCTTTAGCTAAAATGACGTCAATCTCACCTAGTACTTTTACTAAGTAAAATAAATCCGGAGCTACTTCCTCAACCATTGCACTTAAGGCAAGTAAGATACGTTCAATTTCAGCTTGCTCTTTCATTTTTAATCGATGAATTTCATTATTTGCTTGTACAATCGAATCTGGCTCGATAAATAATGTTTGGCCAGAAGATGATTGGTCATGCACAATTCCACCATAATGATGACGATACTCTTGCTTAACGGGAATAACAAAGCGATCATTACGAATCGTTACAAGTGTATCTGAGAGCATTTTTGAAGCATTGCTCCCACGTATAAGGCTATCTAGCTTAGAACGTACTTTAGCCTCCTCTGCACGCAAAGTTTGGCGAATTGAACGCAAAGTTTGGCTTGCAGAGTCTAGCACTGAACCATTGTCATCAATACAGTTATTAATTTCATGCTGCAAGCCTGTCAAAACAGGCATTGCTTCCTTTTTGGCGATGAAATGAGGAATTTCAATCACTTCTTCAGATTCTATATCTTCAATAAAATTGCGAAGAATTCTACTCGCTCGAATCGTACTTGAAACTTCCATTAATTCCATTGCTGAAAGCATGCCACCGATTTGTGCACGCCTTGCAGCTGGTCGTACATCAAAAATCCCACCCATTGGTACATTGCCTTTTACACGTAAAATGGATAGTCCTTCATCCATTTCTTCTAATAATTGTACAACTTTTTCATAGTCTGTCTGTGGTACAAGCTCATCAACCGCTGATTTGCCGATTGAAGAAGTACAGTATGTAGCCACTTGCTGACGTACTTTATCATATTCTAGTGTTTTCAATGCGCGTTCTGCGATCACTGAGAACACCTCCTCAACCTATTTATTTCGTCGAATAAACGCTTCAAATTGTTCTCGCGTCCATGTATTCACAATCATATCCCTTTTCAACCATGCTCTGTTTGCGTAGCGCACCCCAATATCCATAAAGCGTAAATGAGCAATATCATGGGCATCCGTATTGATTGCTACGGGCACACCAGCTGCCAAAGCCATTTCTAAATGCTCAACACATAAATCAAGACGATAAGGATTCGCATTTAACTCTAAAATTTTACCATATTCCTTTGCCCACGCAATTAATTGCCCCATATCAGGATTATAGCCATTACGATCCTCAATAATGCGACCAGTTGGATGTGCAATCATATGAACGTACGGATTTTGCATCGCCGTAAGTAATCGCGCCATAATTTTGTCCTGCGATTGTGTAAAGCTAGAGTGAATAGAAGCAATGACAAAATCTAACTCTCTTAGTACATCATCTTCGAAATCAAGGGAACCATCCGGCAAAATATCCATTTCTGTCCCCGCATATAAATGGAAATCCGGATGTGCTTCATTAAATGCCTCAATTTCAGGACGTTGCTTTGTTAAGCGCTCTGGCGTTAGACCATTCGCTACTTTTAAAAATTGTGAATGGTCAGTAATAACGCTATAATGATAGCCTCGCGCAATCAATGCCTCGCCCATTTCAGCTACAGAGTACGCACCATCGGACCATGTCGTATGCATATGCAAATCTGCTTTAATTTCTTCTAATTTTACTAGACTATTTATGTCATCCGTTTTGTCAAATTCTGTTGTTCCTGTACGCAAGCTAGGCGGGATAAATGGTAAATCAAAATGCGCAAAAAATCCCTCTTCATCCTTAAACGTTAATACAGTGCCATCAGCTTGCTCTACACCATATTCACTAATTTTTTCACCACGGGCTTTAGCAATTTGACGCATGCGGACATTGTGATCTTTCGAGCCTGTGAAATGATGCAAGGCCGTTGCATATTCAGCATCTCTCACTAATCGGAAATCTACACTTACAGGCTCATCTAGATCTAAAATAACTGAAATTTTTGTATCACCAGCTGCTACTACTTCTTGTACAGAAAGCTCATTCAGTAGCTTTTCACGTACAACTTCAACTGTTTCAGTAACAACAATAAAATCAATATCTTTACTTGTTTCAGCTGCACGACGGAAGCTTCCCGCAACAGAAAAACGTTCCACTTCTTCCATACTACCTAGAAGAGCTTCAATTTGTAAAACAACTGGTTCTAGCTGCCAAATCGGCAAACGTTCTGATCGATTTGCTAAATTTGCAAGTTCCTTTAAAATTTTCTCTTCAGATTTTGCTGCAAAGCCTGCTAGCTCACGAACTTTCCCTTCCTCACAAGCAGTCTTTAAACTTTCCGCAGAATCAATCCCTAACTCTTGATGAAGCTTAGCTATTTTTTTACCACCTAAGCCTGGAAGTTTTAATAACGGGAGCAAACCTTTTGGTACAATTTCTTCTAACTCTTTTAATAAGCTGGATTCACCATTTGTCATTAAATCCTCAATAACAGCAGCTGTACCTTTACCTATACCTTTAAGCTTTGTTACATCCTCCATCTCACTTAATGAGCGCTCGTCCCCCTCAAGTGCGGAAGCAGCTTTTCGAAAGGCAGACACTTTGAATGAATTTTCCCCTTGTAATTCCATATACAATGCAATTTTTTCAAATGTGCGAATAATTGTTTTTTTGTTCATTGGGAATTCCTCCTATCGTAAAAACACTTCCCTCAAAACCGAGAGAAGTGCACAGTTTGCTATTGCATATAAATATACCACCAGTTTTGGAACATACTTGTAATAATTGGGGTATGTTCCAAAATAAGACCACTTAACAACGACTTTGACATTAAACTTTGAATAGAATCTACTGGCAATAAAGCAATAATGTACAGCAAAATAAACATAATTAAATAGTTTTCAATCATGCCTAACAATGCCCCAAGCCAACGATTCACTGTACCTAACACAGGTAAATACGCTATAAAATCAAAAATCGATGCCACAATTTGCAATGTAATTTTCACCGCAAAGAAAATGACAGCAAAGGCAATGACACGGTAAAAAGTGCGGTCTAAATCCAGGCTATCAATGACTACTCCAAGACTACCTGAATCCGTTACACCTGGATACGGAACCCAAAACACAAATTTTTGTGCCAATGGTTTATAATAGATATACGCAACAATTAGTGCCACTATAAAGCTAACGATATGCATCATCTGTACAATGAAACCACGTTTTGCTCCAACGATGAGACCAGCTAATAGTACCGCTAATATGATTAAATCTAACATTCACTTCAACCCTTTAATTTTTTCAATTCTTCTTCTAGTTGCTCCATTTGTTCTTTTAGTAGTAAATAATCGTGAACCGTATTTACTGCTGTAAGAACGGCAAGCTTTGTGCTATCAAGAGAGGGATTATGTACTTTCATTTCGCGCATACGGTCATCAACAATCGAAGCGACAAGTCGCATATGCCCAATGGATTCAGAGCCGACCATTTTATATGTATGACCGTAGATTTCCACAGAAATTTTATTCTTTTCTTGATTTTCCATAGTCGCACCCCCCTTTTAAATTTTTGTGCTCACGAATTTTTTGGTTGTGAGCAGCATACACAAAAAAGCTATTTATTATCATACCATGAAAGGTATAAAATTGTGAACAACGAGGACAGAAAGGAACGAGTAAATGTCAAATATTGTACTTTCCATATCAACAAACAAACAAAAAGAGGTGATGTCTTACTATGCAAACCACTTTGTAGAACGTAAAGCTCCTGGTGTAATCTTTGCCGCAAAGCTCCCAGATACAGCAATTACGATGTACAAATCAGGTAAATTAATGTTCCAAGGGGGCGGAGCTGAGCGAGAAGCTGCACGCTGGGGAAAAGTAGAAGTTACAAATACACAAAAATCATCGTCGATAGGAGCAAAGGGCGACGTTCTGCCAGAAGGTTTTGCTACGATGTCGGTGCTAGGCTCAGATGAAACGGGTACTGGTGATTATTTCGGTCCAATAACAGTTGCAGCGGTATACGTACCTTCATCAAAAATTGCGCTTTTAAACGAACTTGGTGTCAAGGATTCAAAGATGCTAACGGATGATTACATGCGTAAAATAGCGCCAGATTTACGTGCAGCTTGCGTCCATAGTGTGCTTGTACTACGCAACGAAAAATATAACGAATTACAAGCACGAGGCTACTCTCAAGGTAAAATGAAAGCTATGATGCACAATAAGGCACTTAAAAATGCTCTGTCAAAAATGGCACCCGAAAAACCAGAACATATATTGATTGATCAGTTTGCGGAACGTGGCGTGTATTACAATTACTTAAAAAATGAACGAGATATTGTTCGAGAGGACGTACTATTTTCTACGAAGGCCGAGCAACTACATGTTTCCATAGCAACTGCATCGATATTAGCTCGTGCTGCATTTTTAAAAGAAATGGATCGACTGAGTGAGATTGCTGGGATAGAGTTGTTGAAGGGAGCTTCTGCGAAAGTAGATCAGTTAGCAGCACGAATTTGGCGAAAGCAAGGTGAGGAATTTTTACGTTCCATTACGAAATGGCATTTTGCGAATACTGAGAAAGCTAAAAAGATGAAATAAAATTGGTCTTCTAGACAATAAAAAAATTTCGCTATACTCCAGCAGATTACAAGTTATACAACTTGCTCTCTACTGTAGTTAGCGAAATTCTTTATATCAAAAACTTATTATAATCAGATTTTTGTTTAGCTTAATATTTAAACTGTCTAATGGTTTGTTGTAGATTTTCAGACATTTTAGCAAGGGCTTCAGCCGATGCAGCGATTTCTTCCATAGAAGCAAGCTGTTCCTCTGTTGCGGCTGAAATATTTTGTGCACTTGCTGTATTTTCATTTGTTCGCTGAAGCACACTTTCAATTCCCATTGCCACTTGATTGGAGTGTTCAGAAATAACTTTTGCTGTCTCTGAAATTTGTCCTATTTCATAGGTTACGCTTTGTACATTATCACTAATTTCTTTGAATGACTTTCCTGCCATATTTGTTACATCAATTCCCTTTACGACCTCAGTTGAACCAGCAGCCATTGATTCAACCGCTAGTTTTGTATCAGCTTGAATATAATCAATGATATCTTTTATTTGCATTGTTGATTGTGCAGATTGCTCAGCAAGTTTTCGCACCTCATCAGCAACAACTGCAAAACCTTTTCCATGCTCACCTGCACGAGCAGCTTCAATTGCAGCATTTAAAGCTAAAAGATTTGTTTGATCAGCAATTTGCGTAATTGCCTCTACAATACGTCCGATTTCATTAGAACGTTCACTTAGTGTTTGTACGGTGTTTTCAAGTGCTTGGACAGTACTTTGAATCATTTTCATTTGGCCAATTGCTGTTTGAATAGTTTTGTCTCCTATCACAACAGCCTCCATTGCTTTATTCGACATCTCATTAACGGTATCGGACTTTACTGCAATTTGCTGAATGGATGAAGACATTTCAAGTACAGCGTTAGTACTATCATTAATTGTTTCGGCTTGCAAATCAACCGTTTCAGCAAATGTTTGAATGGAATCAACAATTTGCGATGTAGCTCGTTTATTTTCTGATGTACTGGCTGTAAGTTCCTCCGATGATGCAGCTAACTGATTTGATTCCTCACCTATGTTACCAACTACACCACGTAAAGATAGAATCATTTTATTGAATATATCCGCCAACTTACCTATCTCATCATGTCTTTTAATTTCAATTAAATTACGTAAATCACCGTCTCCTACCTGCTCAGCTACTGTTGACAACTTTTGTAATGGGCGAATGATTGATCTTATAATGAAGGCACCAATGATTCCAAATATGATAAGAGCAATAACAATGACTGTCATAGTGTTTGTTAAAATTGGTTTTGTGACAGTTGCTACATCTGCTAAATCCATAGTACCAACAATTTTCCAACCTGTTAGTTTATTGGTAGTAAAAAACACTTGATACTCTTTTCCATCTTCCTTAATGGTAAAACTACCATCTTCTTTTCCTTGCATCTTTTCTATATATGACTTTTTGAGCTCCGATCCTACCTCTAACTGTGGATCAGCAATAATAAGATTATTGGCATTTACTAATGTAGCATAGCCATTATCACCTATTTCCACTGAATTCACTAGCTCGGAAATTCCGTCTAAATTTAGACCAATAGAAATAACTCCTGAACGATCCTGTAAACCAGCTGATACTGCTAATATTAATTCACCTGTAATCGTTGATTTATATGGATCAATCATAACGTTTTTGCCAGGTGATTCAATAGCCGTTAAGTACCATGGTCGCGTAAATGGATCATAATCAGTTGAGGATTCAGCTTGTGGTTCACGCATAAATTTGTGCCCCTCAATTGCCAAATTGACAACAGAGACATTGCTATGTAAAGCATTATATTTTTCTAATTCCTTTAAAGCATCTGCATCTTGCACATTCTTATTAAAAGAAGCAGCTAAATACTCCACATCACTTTGAATAGGTGATATCTCATTTGAAATTAGTGTATTTAATAAATCGACATTTTCGCGTGAGCTTTTACTTAATTCCTTATAATATTGATCAGAAGCCTTCAAATATGAAAACGTACCAATAGCAATGCTGGGGATTAAAAGTGTCAAAGTAAACGCCCATATTAATCGGGCTCGCACGGAAAAGCCTCTTCTTTTTCGATGATTTTTCATAATAACTACCACCCCATAGTAAATTTTTCTATCCAAAACTTACTATACACATAATATAGATGAAAATTTTATTTTTTGTTATTTCTAAATATTGATGAAAAACTTAAATTGAGAATTAGCTTAGAGTATCTTCTCTCCCGTGCCTTACTTCTCTCACACTTTCTGCAAAAACTACTTGTAGCAGTTGTATGATGTTAACAAAACAAAAAGCTGCCTCACTACGAGACAGCTTACAAAATTATTATTAAATTAGCGTACTTCTGTGCCTTCAATTGTTGCAATAGCTTTTAACACTTTGTTATGTGCTGCAACAACCTCTTCATCTGTTAATGTACGTTCTGGATCGAAGTATGTTAGGGAGAATGCCACTGATTTTTTACCAGCCTCCATTTTTTCACCTTCAAATACGTCGAATACACGAACGTCTTTCAATAATTTCACACTTGCTGAGCGAATCGCAGCAATAACCTCTCCAGCTGTTGTTGTACGGTCCATGATAAGTGCGATATCACGAGACATTGCTGGGAAGCGAGGCACTGGTGTATAAGCAAGAGGTGCTTCTTTTGCAGTAGCATTTAATAATGTAACTAGATTCATTTCCATTACATATGTGTCTTTTACACCCCATGTTTTTTGTTCTGCTGGATGTAATCCACCGATAATGCCGACTTGTTCACCGTCTAAAAGAATGCTAGCAGTACGTCCTGGGTGTAATCCATCTACTTCCGCTTTCACAAATGAAATACGATCCTCTAAACCAAGCTTACCTATAACACCTTCTACAATGCCTTTTAAGACGAAGAAATCTACTGCTTTTTTCTCACCTTGCCAAGCATGGTCAAGCCATTTTCCTGTTACTACTGCTGCCACATTCTCTTCCTCATCTGGTAGCCCCTCTTCTGATTGACCAAGGAATACGGAACCAATTTCATACAATGCCACATTGTCAGCCTTACGCGCAACATTATAAGCAGCAGCTTCAATTAAATGCGGGATAAGACTTTGACGTAGTGTTGAACGGTCCTCGCTCATCGGCATTAGTAAACGTGTTACTGACTCAGCTTTCAATGCAAAACGTTGTGACAATGCCTCTGAAGTTAATGAGTAAGTGACAGCTTGGTAAAGACCTGCCCCTTCCATGTAATTACGAACTACACGGCGATTTGCTTGATACGGTGTTAGACGGCCAACTTGGTTTGCTCCCTCTGGTAAAGTCATCGGGATTTCATCATAGCCGTATAGTCGAGCAATTTCCTCTACGATATCTTCTTCAATTTTAATATCTTGACGGCGTGTTGATGCATCAACGATTAGTAAACCATTTGCTGCTTCTACGCCAAATTTAAGACGCTCTAAAATAGACAGCATCTCTTCTAATGAAATTTTCATGCCCAAACGTTCATTAATAAAATCTGGAGAAACGACAACACGTGCTGGTGATTTATCTAGTTCATCCACGATGCATGTTCCCTCTAACACTTCACCACCAGCTAGTTCAGCTAGTAGTGCTGCAGCACGTTCTGCAGCAGGTAACACACGGTTAGGGTCAACACCCTTTTCAAAACGAGCAGAAGCATCTGAACGAAGTCCAAGATGACGCGATGTTTGACGTACAGTTAAACCGTCGAAGTAAGCAGATTCGATGACAACCGTTGTTGTAGAATCATTTACTTCAGAGTTTGCACCACCCATTACACCTGCGATAGCTACTGGCTCTTTGCCATTTGTAATGACTAAATCTGTTGCTTTTAATGTACGCTCTTGATCATCTAAAGTTGTAATTTTTTCGCCCTCTGTTGCTTTACGCACTACAATTTCACCTGTAGCTAGGCTATCGTAGTCAAAGGCATGAAGCGGTTGGCCGTATTCCATTAAAATGTAGTTCGTTACATCGACAACATTATTGTGTGGGCGTACGCCTGCCGCCATTAAGCGATTTTGTAGCCACATCGGTGATTCCGCGATTTTTACGTTTTTCACAACTTTTGCTACATACATTGGGTTTGCTTGTAAATCTTCTACGCGAAGCTTTAACATGTCTTTTGCTTTTTCAGAAGATGTGCTGTAGGCGATTTCTGGATACTTTACTTCTTCAGATAGAATTGCACCAACTTCGTACGCCACGCCTAGCATTGACAGCGCATCTGAGCGGTTTGGTGTTAAACCAAGCTCTAATACTGTGTCACGTAGACCTAAAATAGCAAGGGCATCCGAGCCAACCTCAGCATCAGCAGGAAGCACATAAATACCTTCAGAATAAGCTTTAGGAACAAGTTTCCCTTCGATTCCTAACTCTTGTAATGAACAAATCATACCGTTTGATTCATGTCCACGAAGTTTTGCTTTTTTTATTTTAATGCCGCCTGGTAAATGTGCACCTGGACGAGCGACAATAACTTTTTGACCAGCATCAACGTTTGGAGCACCACAAATAATTTGTTGTGGTTCAGCTTCACCGACATCCACTTGGCAAATATTTAATTTATCTGCTTCAGGATGTTTCTCTTTTGATACGACATAGCCGACAACAACTTTATCCATACCGTTAGCACGGTCAATTACTGCATCTACTTCAATTCCAGAACGCGTAATTTTTTCAGCTAACTCCTCAGTCGCTAAATCTTGTGTATTTACATAATCTTTTAACCATTCTAATGATACTAACATCTTTTATCCCCCTTACGCCTCTGTTCGCTCAAATTGTGATAAGAAACGTGAGTCATTTGTATAGAAATGACGAATATCGTCGACACCATATTTCAACATTGCGATACGTTCAGCACCAATACCGAATGCAAAGCCTGACACTTTCTTCGGATCATAGCCAGACATTTCTAGTACTCTTGGATGTACCATACCAGCGCCTAAAATTTCAATCCAACCTGTTCCTTTACAAATGTTACAGCCTGAACCACCACATTTGAAGCAAGAAATATCCATTTCAACAGATGGCTCTGTGAATGGGAAGAAGCTTGGTCGTAGTCGAATTTCGCGGTCTGCACCGAACATTTTTTTCGCTAATGTATCAAGCGTACCTTTAAGGTCACTCATGCGAATATTTTCACCAATCACTAACCCTTCAATTTGCATGAATTGGTGCGAGTGTGTAGCATCATCGTTGTCTCGACGGAATACTTTCCCTGGGCAAATAATGCGAATTGATTCACCTTTTTTTGCCTCCATAGTGCGAGCTTGAACAGGTGATGTCTGTGTACGTAGTAATATTTCCTCGGAAATATAGAACGAATCCTGCATATCACGAGCAGGGTGTCCCTTCGGTAAGTTCAGTGCTTCGAAGTTATAATAATCCTTTTCCACTTCTGGACCTTCTGCAATTTCATAGCCCATACCGATAAATAAATCTTCAATTTCTTCAATAACACGTGTTAATGGATGACGATTCCCAACTTTAATTTCACGACCAGGTAAAGTGACATCAATCGACTCACTTGCTAATTTTTCAGCAATGGCCGCTTCCTCTAGTACAGTTACTTTTTCCTCTAACACAGCAGTTACATTTTCACGAACAGTATTGACTAAAGCACCCATTTTTGGGCGTTCCTCTGCTGATAATTTCCCCATACCTTTTAATAAATCAGTGATAGGTCCTTTTTTTCCTAGATATGCTACTCGCACATCATTTAATTCCTTTAAATTTGCTGCCGCTTCAATTTTAGCAAATGCTTCTTGCTCTAATTGCTTTAATTGCTCTTCCATGTAATAAACCCTCCTTGATTAAATCAATTTCGCCTTGGCGTAATTGCGTCCGGATTTTGAATTGTGCCGGCACAATTCATTCCTTTGAAAATCCGTGACATCCGCCGGAGGCTTTATCTTCATTCAGTAAGTATTTGGACACCCACTGAAAAGGAACCACATCCGCATTTATCTCACCACCATTAATGGTGGGAGTCTTCTGCTGAATGAAGATAAATGCCAAATGATGGCATAAAAAAACTCGCCCCTAAAAAAGGGACGAGGACATTTTCGCGGTACCACCCTAGTTATTGCAAGGCAAACTCCTAGCAATCACTTCATTGACATAACGACTAGATTAAAGCCGGCATACCTTTACAGCATTTCGCTGGTCCCGGTAGCTGCTCTCGGGGTGAATTCAAAACTGCATTGGTACGGCACTGGCTCTCAATCTCCGCCTGCGCTCCCTGTCGTCCATTCACAATCTTTACTACTTCCCGGTCAAAGCATTTTAGTATTCATGTATACATTTTACATGTGATTATACAATACTATACCAATTCAAATCAAGAGCCATGTGCCTATTGCCATCGATATTGATGGTTCTATCGGCAGTTTTAGGCTCATCACCAAAAGTTGCAGATGACATTTGTTAAAACACATTCCATATATTAGTTGATTGGAGTGGAGGCTGGGCGACTCCTTGGGGATCAGCAATAGAGGAACGAAGGCTAAAACCATCACATCCTGTGATAACGCCTTCGTGACCAACATCGGTGCCGCTGCCGCTTCGCTTTCGCGCAAAAAACATCTGTTGGCCCGAGACCCTGGAGGAGCAGCGCGAGCGAAGCGGCTCATCGGACGCCCCCAGGAAGCTTTGCTCTGTGCGAAAGCGAAGCGGCAGCAATTGTTTTATCTGTGCGAAAGCGTAGCGACAGCAACAACTAAGCGCCCAGTCGGAACGGAAATCAACCACACGTTATGGTGATGAGCCGCAATTTTAACGATTTTACCATATTCTTGCAATTACAGTTGTGATTGCTTTTATTAACTACTTAACAAATCCATATAAAACGATTCCTGTTGCTACTGCTACGTTTAAAGACTCCGTTTGTCCCAAAATTGGAATAATAATATTTTGATCTGTCATTGAAAGTAGTTGTGGATGAATGCCACTACCTTCATTCCCCATCATTATAGCGAATGCACCAGTATGCTCAATATCACTATAAACTACTGCATCCTCCTCTAAAGCAGTTCCAAATACTGGTACACCATTGTCCTGTAGCTGCTCAATCCATTCCTCTAAATCACCACGAAGGACAGGAATATGGAAATGTGAGCCTTGTGCAGAGCGAAGCGTTTTAGGATTATATAGATCAGCACAGCCCTTGCCGAGTATGACTGCATCCAAACCAGCTGCATCCGCAGTACGAATCATCGTCCCAATATTCCCTGGATCTTGGACGGCATCAATTAGTAGCACCTTGCGCCACGAAGCCGTTACATCTTCTTCTAACAAAGGTTGCTTACAAACTGCAAATACACCTTGAGATGTCTCCGTTTCAGCAAACTCCTTGGCAACAGCCGCTGTTACTTCAACCACGGCTACATTATCAATCGGCCAAAGCATTGGTAAATCTACACCTTCACGTACAATTAGCTGTAGCACCTGCTCGTTATTTTTTAATGCTTCCTCTACCAAATGGAATCCCTCTACTATGAATTCTCCAGATCTTTCACGCTCTTTACGTGTTGTCGCAAGCTTCTTCCAATATTTCACTAACGCATTTTGCGTAGATTCAATTCTTTTCATCGTACCTCGTACCGCCTTTTTCCTATATATTGTTCATTATTATACAGTAGAAAACGATAAATTACATAGTCATGCAAAAAAACAGTTTAATTGTTATTTACTGTTGACCAATAATTGGCTCATTTGATGCGCCCAGTCGGAACGGAAATCAACCCCACGATATGAGACAAATTATTACCCACTAGATAATGGGGAAATTCAGAAATACATGTTATAATTTTCAATATTTTAGAAATTCAATACATTCCCCATTTTTGGGATGGCTAAGATTCATAAATAAACTTAAGGGTGAAAATAAATGAAAAAAAATGTACATGTAGTAGGTGCAATTATTGAAAATGATAAGCACGAAATTTTTTGTGCGTTAAGAAATCCTAATATGGTGCTAGCAAATTATTGGGAATTCCCTGGTGGTAAAATCGAAGAGGGTGAATCGCCTGAACAAGCTTTAACTCGTGAAATATTAGAGGAATTTAATTGCTCTATACAAGTTGGGGAAAAGGTTGAGGATACCATTTATGAATACGAAAAATTTATTGTACGCTTAGAGACATTTAAAGCGTCGATAACAAAGGGAGAGCCGGTCCTGCTAGAACATACTGAAATTAAATGGGTCCCTCGAAATGAACTCCTAAATCTTAATTTTGCTCCCGCTGATATTCCCGCGATCAATAAAATACTTGCAGAAAAATAGTCTTCACCAACCGGGCTTTTATAAGCAGTTAATGCGGAAGAAAAGAGCAGTAATGTTTGCATCCTGCTCTTTCTTTTTTGTATTAATTTAAAGCCATTTTTTATTTGGCGGAATACTTTGAGGGAAATTAAATACATTAAACGGATCGTATTTTCCCTTTACTTCTCTAAGCATTCTAAGGTTACGACCATAATAGGCAGTTGGCCAATCATTTATAAAACGATCTGGGAAATTCACATAATCACCAGTAGTGTAAGGTGACAAAGCCCTTCTTAAATTCTCCACCCACTGAATATTTCTTTCTTCTTCTTTAGGCTTTTTCCATGAAGTATTATACTCCTGGGCAATTAAAGCATTTCTATAATAGTAAGCTGTTCGACTTGACGCAATTTGACTAACCGCACCTCTAAGGGATTGCTGCCAAATGGTCGTATCTCTATTTGGAGCGTTCGTTAAAAATTCTTTCATTTTTACAATAGCAGCATGAGGGAATAGCCTTTCAATAAAGGATCCAGATCTTTTACGAAGGGCTGGTTTGTTGCCGCTCGGTAAGTCAAAAAATTCTACAGCTTTAATATACGGTACTTCCTTTATCCATATATTCGTTGGCGAACCTGTTTTCCTTATAGGACGGAGTAGTTTCTTTAACTCAGATGCTGTACCTATAAACTCACCTTGAGCAACAATTTCACCCACTTCCTTAGATTTAAGCTCAATCTGTGAGGTCAAGCGTTCATCTGTATATGGTGCCCATTTTTGCCATGCGTCAAAGGCTCGTTCAAAATCTTCCCATCCCCATGTAATGGAGAAAATCGATACATTAGAAATAGGATGTAGTTTAAATGTAAGAGCTGTAACGATGCCAAAATTCCCTCCGCCCCCGCCACAACTTGCCCAAAATAAATCACTATTTTTCTGCTTGTTAGCTTGGATTACTTCTGCGCCTTCATGACCACTTGCAACAACCATTTCAAGTTCAAGTAAATTGTCACATGTTAGCCCAAATGGACGCGATAGCATGCCAATTCCGCCACCAAGCGTCAAACCAACAACCCCTACACTACCTTCAGTTCCTGCCGGGATTGTAAAACCATTTTCCCATAATACCCGATACACTTTTCCTAAATTAGCGCCTGCTTCAATTCTCGCTGTCATATCTTTCCGGTTCATTGTTATGTCATTCATATCACTAACATCTATAACAATACCTTCATTTAATAATGAATAATTTTCATAGTTATGTCTCCCACTTCTGATTCGAAATGGTTCATTATTTTCTCTCGCCCATCTTAATGCGTTGATAACGTCTTTTGTATTTTGACAAAATACAATGATACTCGGAAATTTGGGATCATTTAAGTTATTATTTGTTCTTGCTTGCTCATAGTCCGGATCTTTAGGGGTAACAATTCTCCCTGTGAGCTTTACTTTCTTCAACATACAGCTCCTCTCTCAAATGATGCATTGCATATGTTTTATCCTATGCATATCACTTGGAAAGAATATGAAGATTGAAATTTTTATCGCTTAAAAATGAAAGATAAATGCTCATTCTCTTTATTCATACATATGATGCTATATTGAAACCACTAAGGAGGTGTCCTAATGATTATTCATGTGGTGAGCGCTGGTGAAACACTTTGGCAAATTGCAAACAGCTATTCAGTACCTATCAATTCCATTATCGAATTAAACGCTTTATCTAATCCAAATCAATTAGTAATCGGACAATCACTCGTTATCCCTTCTCCTTACACAACTCATATTGTAAAAAGGGGTGACACCTTATGGTCGATCTCCCAACATTACGGGGTGACTATGCAATCGATTATCACAGAAAATCATTTAACAAATCCAGATGTTTTAACACCTGGAACTAGAATAATTATTCCACCTACTACGCATATTGTGCTGCCAGGAGAAACCCTATCGCAAATTGCTACACAATATGGAACTACTGTTCAAGCAATTGTTTTAGAAAATGGAATTTCTGATCCAAACATGATTTATGCTGGTGCGCATTTGATTATTCCGAGAGCAAAGCTTTCCATTGAAGTAAATGCTTATACGTATCAAGAGCCTAAAGAAGCTGTACAGTCGATTAACGCGATTGGTCATTTACTAACTTATTTTAGTCCCTTTGCTTATATGATGAAAGAGGATGGAACACTACAGTCTATAAAGGATAAAGAAATGATCGATGCAGCTATTGCCAAAAACATTACACCTATGCTGACACTTACGAATTTCTCTTCCACAGAAGCTGGTTCCAACTTATCACATGTTATTTTATCTAGTGCAGAATTACGGGAGAAGGTTATCAACAATACTTTGCAAGTGATGCAGGAAAAGGGCTATAAAGTTCTAAACGTTGATTTTGAAAACGTTCTTCCAGCAGATCGAGAGAATTACAATACTTTCCTCCAATTAGCTGTTGATCGTCTTCATCCAAAAGGATTCCTAGTATCAACAGCACTTGCTCCAAAAACAAGCGCAACGCAGGCGGGAACTTTATATGAGGCACATGATTATGAAGCACACGGAAGAATTGCAGACTTTGTAATTTTAATGACATATGAGTGGGGATACCGACTTGGTCCACCACAAGCCATTTCACCCATTAACGAGATGAGAAAAGTTGTGGAATATGCTTTATCAGTTATGCCTGCTAACAAAATATTTTTAGGCTTTCAAATTTATGCTCGCGATTGGCTTCTACCGCATGTTAAAGGTCAGGAGGCAGAAACATTCAGCTCTCAAGAAGCCCTTAACAGAGCAATAAAACATGGCGCAACCATTCAATATGATAGGACCGCACAGTCACCGTATTTCCGTTATGTTGATGAACAAGGTAAAAATCATGAGGTATGGTTTGAAGACGCTAGAAGTGCACAAGCTAAGTTTGACATGACGAAGGAATATAATCTTCGAGGTATTAGCTATTGGGCATTAGGTTTTCCTTTCCCACAAAACTGGGCGTTATTAAATAATGATTTTTCCATCAAAAAGGTTTCATTATAAATAAAGTCTCAGCATTAACACGAGGGTGAATTCCGTTCCGACGCCACTTGTGCCAAAAGAACGTTGATTTTGACGGTTTTGGCAATTAAGCTAAAAAGTAACACCTTTTTTGCTTAATATGTACATTTACAGATGAGCTATTAACCCAAAAAGTTCTAAACATTTCTACAATAAATTCTTATCTTCCCTAGTTTTTCCCATGATAAAAAATCAATTCAGAGCCATATTAAGAAATATCAAAACGAAAGGAGAAACTAAACATGGGAAGAGACAATAAGCAAGGTCAAAGCGCCAACAAAGGGTCATTGCCTCAAACGCCAAAAAACCAAAAAATAGCGCCAAACAAAGTTAGTGAAAAAGCTAGTGAAGAATTTTCTCAAGAGTTTATGAACATGATTAATTCAGTCACTAAAGAAGGCAAGACCAAAAAATAAGGAGGCCTTCAAGTGGATCATACACGTGCACAAGAAATTGTCGCCTCACCAAAAGAATATGAAGTAAGCTATAATGGCGTATCTATTTGGATTGACAAACTTCATGATGATGGTAAAACTGCAACTGTCCATTTACGTCGTTCTTTAGAGGAACGATCCGAAGTGGACATAGGAGAATTAAAAGAAGAGTACCTCGTACATTAAACTAAGGGATTACCTCAAATTTTAACATCAAATAAAAATCTGCTTACTTTCAGTGATGAAGTAAGCAGATTTTATGTTGTTGAAAAACTATTATTGCTTTACTGAGGGGGGCGTTCAATGATCCCTAAGGAGTCGACCTGCCTCCACTCCAATCAAACACTTCATCATTCTAACTTCTATCCGCCACTTTGATGGTTCTATCCACGATTTTGGCTGCTCTATCCGTCACTTTGACTCTTCTTTCCGTCGCTTTTGCCTTTCTATCCATCGCTCAACTTCTCATCTCTGATAATCCCAACTTTAAATTATGTAATCCTCTTCGTATTTAAACTCTGTTAAAATATCACTTGCTCGATTGTGTAACTCTGTGAAGTTATTGGATATCTGTTCAGCAGAAATCGGCTTACTAAATAAATAGCCCTGAATATAATCGCAGTCACCGTCAATAAGAAAAGCAAGCTGCTCCACTTCTTCAATTCCTTCAGCAACAACCTTTAATCTCAAATGCTTCGCCATTGATAAAATCATGGAAACGAGTGCTTCATCATTTGGATTATGCTGAATATTTCGAACGAATGCCCGGTCAATTTTTAAGCAATCGATCGGAAAATCTTTTAAATAAGAAAGCGACGAATACCCTGTCCCAAAGTCATCAACAGCAATTTGAATTCCAATTGCCTTTAATTCATGAAGTAGTTGTGTCATTTGATCGATATTCATCGTCATACTTTCCGTAATTTCTAATTGTAAATATTTTGGTTCTAAATTTGTTCCTTTTAAAATCTCTTGCACCATTTGCACTAAATCTTGCTGGAATAATTGTCCAAGCGACAAATTTACGGCAACCTTCATTGGTGGCAATCCTTGCTCTTTCCATGCATTCGCTTGAAAGCATGCCGTCTCTAAAATCCATTTCCCTAATGGAATAATAAGGCCAGATTCTTCTGCAATTGGGATAAACAATTCAGGTGAAACAAAACCACGAGTTGGATGACGCCAACGTACTAGCGCTTCCACCGATTCAATTTTACCCGTTTTTAAATTTACTTGAGGCTGAAAATCCAAGTAAAATTCTTCATTAGCTAATGCTTTATGGAGTTCTTGCTCAATCAATAAACGATCAGCAAGGCCATTTGACATATATGGCTTATAAAAAAGAAATCTTTGAGGTATTTGACTCGCTTCCCGCATCGCTAATTGAGCATGCATTAAAAGCTCTTCACCTGAGCAATCTTCTTCATGCATCGCAATTCCAATATTAAGATTCCCATTGAGTGAAAATAGTTGTACTTGTAATGGTTTTTCCATAGCACTCTTCAAGTTCAAGCAAAATTGTAGCAACTCTTCTCTTGTCTTCACATGATTTATATAAATAATAAACTGCCCCTCACGAAGCTTTGTAGCAAAATAATGAGGAGGTAATATGGCTTGAATTCTCGCAGCCACGAGCTTCATCATTGTATTAGAATAGCTAATACCTATAGATGAGCGGATACCAGCAAGGCGATCAATCTCTATTGCAATGATTGCTTTTTGACGACTATTATCATGTAAATCCTCTTTTAAGGTTTTCAATAATAAATGTTCATTTGGAAGCTTAGTAATATCATCATGATAAGCTTGAAAATGGAGCTCCTGCTGTGAATGCTCAAGATCTCGCTTTGTTTTTAAAAGTTGCTGATATGGTCTTTCAACAGTTGTATAGTAGATTGCTTTTAGGAAAAAGTAGAAGGCTAAAAATTGATAAATTAATGCTGAAAAGCCCCAAATTGATTTCAAATCTTTGATGAATGCAAAGAAAATATCACTAATAATTAAATAAACTGCTGCGCTAATAAGCCACATAACTCGTTTAGGCAACCTTTTTTTATATTTACTTAAAATCACTATCGTTACACCTTGTAAGACAGCAGACAATAAATGAACAATAGCGTTTGCTTTAAGTAACAATTGTTCTTCAAGTAAAAAATTTTTTGAAGAGAAATACACTAGAAAAAGGCTCAGTAGTACAAATAATAAGGAACTGCTATATGTATAATTACGATCATTCATCGTTAAGCGTTTTTTTGGCTTTAAAATAATAAAGAGAAAACCGATTGATAAGCATAAACGCATTATTAAATCCAACCATATTTCCAAATATAATGTTTCAGCCATTGGATTTTGAGCGATAACCAAGTTCACTAATTCAAACAAAGCGATGATAAAAAATAAATTACCTATGTATAATGTTTGATTCGATAATATGTGTGAAAAAACGAGCCAAGATTGAATAGCAATTGCCATTGTAAAAACAATAATTAGTACTTGTATAATCAAATTCAAACAAATGTAACTTTCTTCCTTAAAAGATCCAAATACCTGATTACTTAAACCTAATAGTGGCATGACTAGCAATAGTGGCAATACTATATACCAAATCTCTTTCTTTTCTATCTCTAATTGATTCAACCTTGTCTCCAACAGAAACCCTCCGTACCAATATATATCAAATTAGATAGGCAATATGATCTATCTAAAGGAAAAATCAAATTAAAAATTGTATTTTTTTTTGACTTATTACAAATCATAGCATTTTTATTGGAATTTGTATGCAAATATAAAAAGTATGCCAATATTCATTTTTTTTGAAATTAGCATACCTTTAATGCTTTAACGCTCTATTCGTCTGTAGAATATAACAACTCGCGAAGTTTAATCATTATTCTTGTGCGTCTTTTTTTAACAGCGTCCACAGATAAACCTAGTTCTTTAGCTATTTCCAAATAACTATAACCTTCTACATAAAAAAGTAGTAAAATTTTTCTTTCTTCAAATTTTAAATGAGACATAATACATTCTATAAGAACTGGACTTCTTTCAATCATTTCATGATCTCGAATATAATTTATCGTTTCATTATCCATAGGTGTGTTCATATTTTCAAAGCTCTTTTCCTTTGAAAGCTCTTTTAAAATTTTTCCTTTAACGGTTGTATAAATATAAGCAGAAAACAGCCCTTTTGATTGATCTGCTTTACGCCAAGCCTCCCACACGGCTATGGATGCTATATGACGATAATACTCAAAATCCTTATAAATGTGGCACCTTAACAAAATCGACGTTATCATCGGCTGGACTAATTCTAATACTTCATCAAATGGTTGGTCAGGTGATAACTGTTTATTATGCTGTGTTGTCATCCTATTGTCCTATCGACTGTGCACAATCCATTATTCCTAGGTGCCTCTATCTTAGTTATTATACTACGAGGATGTCGAACAGCCCTTTTGTCAATATGATGAGAAAGTTTTTATAAGTCCTTTTTAATATTTATACATAACAACAATATGATATTTCAAAAATCATACCTTTTAACTGTAATTCTATACATATTTCTTAAAAGGTTGGACAAATTACTATTAAGGAGGCGAAATAGATGAATTTTCAAATAAGAGATGCGATTACGACAAACGTACATGGTCAATCAGCGGCCGAATTTAAGGATATTGTCGAAGACGCAATTAGCCGTGGTGAAGAGCATTTACTTCCAGGGCTTGGTGTGTTTTTCGAAAAATGGTGGCAGCAATCTAGTTCTACTGAGCAGGATGCATTTGTTCAAAAACTTGAAAAAGCCTTTGCTCACTAATTTTTTATAGACAGTTCATTCCATTTCCAATAAATGCATGATAAAGTTTAACTTATCAGAAAATTAGGAGGGATTGGAATGACTGTTGCTGTAGAATTAATAGTAAATCAACTAAAAAAGGTTTTAACTGAAGAACAGGTGTCAACAAACGAAACGGTGCGACAGCTACATGGAAGGGACGAATCTCATCATACAATGAGCTTACCAGATATCGTTGTCTTTCCTCGTTCCACGGGCGATGTCAGTGCCATCTTGAGAATTGCGCATACGGAACGTGTACCAGTCGTACCTTTTGGTGTTGGCTCAAGCTTGGAAGGAAATGCAATTCCCATTGCAAATGGCATTTCTATCGATTTCTCTGAAATGAATGCTATTTTAGAAATTCGACCAGATGACCTGCTTGTGAAAGTACAACCGGGTGTAACACGTGCCCAATTGAATAAAGAATTAAAAAAACATGGACTTCAATTCACAGTTGACCCTGGTGCTGATGCTACACTTGGTGGAATGGCCGCAACTAATGCCAGCGGTACAACAGCAGTGCGTTATGGTGTTATGCGCGATCAAGTACGAGATTTAGAGGTTGTACTCGCAGACGGTTCAGTCATTCATACCGGTAGCTTAGCAGCAAAATCTTCTTCTGGTTATCACTTGAATGGCCTTTTCGTTGGCTCTGAGGGTACGCTAGGTTGCTTTACAGAATTAACTTTACAAGTCTATGGTATACCCGAATTTGTAACGGCGGGACGTGCAGTTTTTGCGACAGTTGGCGATGCTGTCAGTACAGTAACCGCATTGTTACAAGCGGGCATTTCAATTGGCCGTGTTGAGCTGGTCGATGAAGCCTCTATCAAACAAGCAAATATTTATAATGAAACATTCTATGATGAAAAACCAACACTATTTTTAGAATTTCACGGAAATGAAGCAGGTATGCATGCTGATATAGAATTCGCTAGAGAAATTTTTGAGGACTTTGGCTGTCTTACTGTTGAATTTGAACAAGACAATGCAGCACGGAATAAGCTCTGGGAGGCGCGTCATTCATTGGCCTATGCATATATCCATGCCTATCCAGGGAAAAAGCTTATGTCGACTGATGTTTGTGTGCCGATATCTATGCTTGCTGAATCCGTAATATATGCACGTGAACAGCTTGAGGAAGTTGGTCTTCCAGGCGGAATTGTAGGTCATGTTGGAGACGGTAACTTCCATGCTTTGCTAATGTTAGATCCAAACGATGTCGAGGATCAAGCAAAAGCCAATCGTTTCAATGAACATATTGTGCACTTTGCTTTACTGCGTGGTGGCACTTGTACTGGTGAACATGGTGTTGGTATTGGAAAAATGAAATATCAGTCTACAGAGCACGGAACATCTCTATTAGTGATGAAGAGCATAAAGGCAGCACTTGATCCACATAATATTATGAATCCAGGGAAAATTTTCAGCATGTAATGTAGATACTTAAATATAAACACGATCTCACCATGAATGGAGAGACCGTGTTTATTATTGTAGATTATCATAACGACTGTTACGCTCCGTACCAAGAGCACGTGGTATCATCGTTTCGACCAGATAATCTTCTTCTTCAAAGATAATTTTCTTCAATTCAATATTAAAAAATTCCTTCATCCTTGCTTCTGTCATTACTTCCTGTACGTTACCGTAAATGACCCCTTTTTCTTTTGCTGTCATTAAGACTCGATCTGCTAGATAAAATGCATGATTTGGATAATGGGTATTGATGATGCAAGAAATACCACGTTCCTTTGATAAACGCTTAATAGTTTGTAAAATAACTATTTGTTTTTGAATATCCAAATGCGACTCTGGTTCATCTAAAATCAAAACTTCTGGCTCAGAAACAAGAGTTCTTGCGATTAAAGCTAACTGCAACTCACCACCGCTAATTTCATTGCATGATTTTTTAGCAAGATGTAAAATATCAATCGTCTTCAGTGCTTGATGAGCGGCTTCCAAATCCTTCACAGATGGCTGGGCTAGCGTGCTAATATACGGAGCCCTTCCCATTACGACAAGCTCTTCTACTGAAAATCCAAATACCATTTTATGTGCTTGAGGTACATAACCAACACGTTTCCATAGTTCTTTACGATTTAATGTTGCAAGTGGTTTGTCGTCGATTAAAGTCTTTCCTTTTTTCCATTCAAGTAACCCTGTTATACATTTTAACATCGTCGTTTTCCCTGCTCCGTTCGGACCTAGAATAGCCATTATTTCACCAGGCTCCAATGAGAAATTGATGTCTTGTGCATATAAATCAGGTAATTTTTTTCTTCTTCTTTCATAATGATAATTACCGTTTATAACTTCAATTTTCATGCCCAGCCACCTCCTGAACGGCGTAATAAATAAGCAAAGAAAGGCGCTCCAATAATTGCTGTTAAAATAGATAAAGGTATTTCCGTTGCTGTTAATGAACGAGCTAAATCATCAATTATTAATAGATAAACACTACCAATAGCCACAGATATCGGTAATACAAATTGATTATTATTTCCGACAAGCATACGTGCAACATGTGGAATAATTAAACCAACCCAACCAACAATACCAGCAACAGCTACGGATGCAGCTGTAATTAAAGTTGCTCCGAAAATGACTAACCATTTTAAACGTGTAACTGGAATTCCCATTGACTTTGCTTCATCTTCAGGCAATGTTAAAATATTTAACCTCCATCGTAGTAAATACAGTAATATGATTCCAATTAAAATTAGCGGACCACCAATAAATAAATCCTTGTAGGTTGCCGTGCTAAGACTTCCCATTAACCAGTAAGTAATTGCCGGTAATTTTTCCTCCGGATCGGCCACAAATTTTGTTAACGATATTAATGCATTAAAAAGTGCGGAAGTCACAACACCAGCTAACACAAACATAAAAATAGGGGCATTCTTTTTTGCACCAGCAATTAAATACGTAAAACCAATCGCTCCTAATCCAAAGATAAGTGCCAACATTTGCGCATAAATATTTTGACCAAATAATAATATCCCAAGTGAAGCCCCGAATCCCGCACCTGCAATAGATAAACCACCACCAATTAGTAAAGCTAGTAAAATTCTTGGCAAACGAATATTCAGAACTACAGTTTCTTCCATCTGCGTCCATGTCTGCTCGACAGTAATTACTTTAGAAGCCAGTATTTTAATGATCTGCTCTAAACCTACTTCAAATCGACCAATCCCAAGAGAAACGATTGCTACCAAAATCGGTAGCAACCATAAAAGCGCAATTTTCCATTTCTTCATAATTACAATCACCCTTAATATTTTGCTGCATCTGAAGAAGGATTTAAGATAGAATGGATTTCATCATCCGAAATATCGAATTCGTAGAAGTCCTTGTAATACGCTTTAATCTCATCTTCTATTTTATAATCAAATAATGTTGGATGATTTTTTTGTGCCATCCATTTTAGCATTAATGGCGCATCGCCACTTGGTGGGAACCAGCGATAAATACCTAATGGAATTTTATAAACTTTGCCCTCTTGAACAGCCTTCACTTGACTCCAATCCTGTCCACTCACCTTGTTTTCAAGTAAGTCCTCTGGCTGCGTTTCAGTAAAGTTGGTGATATAAATGATATCTGGATTCCAAGCATAGATTTGCTCCATATTTACTTCTTTTCTTCCGTCTACATCATTTTCAGCTACATCTATAGCTCCAGTTGCATTAAGCCATTGATTTCCAAAGAAATTTCTACCACCGACAGTAATTGATTTATCATTATGCATATGTAAAATCATCGCTCGTGGCTTGTCCTGTGTGACAACATCCTTCAATTTAGCATTAAGTTCGGACTGTACTTTTTTACCTTCATCTAAGAAGTGGTCAGCACGATCAGTTGTTCCTGTTATTTGACTCGTTAAAGTCAACCAACTATTAAATGTTGCTAGAGGCTCAGCAGCTGCTGCATCAATAGCTTTTACAGCAACAACAGGAATTCCTGCTTCAGAGATTTTGTTAATTGAATTCTCATCTGTTGCAATTTCTACGTAGAGCTGAGGATTTATTTTCATTAATTCTTCTACATTTACTTCCCCGTTTTGTACAAAGGATGTTTCTGCTTTTAAAACATCTGGTGAGATTTTTGCTAAAATTGAATTTTTCGCGGCATTATACGAATTTGGGTGCATACCAACAATTTCTTTCGTTGAGTTTGTAGCGACATACCATGTGGAGAAATAAGGTAAAATACCCCCTGTCACGACACGCTCAATTGTGCCTGGTACTTTTACTTCACGCCCAAGCTGATCCGTCACAATTTTTTCCTCCGCTGTTGTCTGAACCTCCGATTTTGAAGTTTCAGCAGATTGATTAGATGCTGATCCTCCATCTTGATTGCCACAGGCTGCTAGCATTGCAGTTAATGCTAACGTTGCTAAATAACCATATTTTTTCATTTATTTTCTTCCTCTCTTAACCATTTTGCTATTCCATGTAAAAAGGGCTTCGACTGATCGATAAAACCAAGCCCAATATGAAACATTGGATCAAGCGTTGTGACAACTAATTCGCCTTTAAAACTTACATTGTCGATATAAAATAGAGAGCGACCGCCTGGAATATCGAGTAATGATTGAGCACCAGCTGGTGGTAAAAATGAACCATGATAATGCCACTTCATATCACCAAGCGTTATAAAT
Source organism: Lysinibacillus sp. RC79 (assembly GCF_041262405.1). Classification (NCBI taxonomy): domain Bacteria; kingdom Bacillati; phylum Bacillota; class Bacilli; order Caryophanales; family Bacillaceae; genus Lysinibacillus; species Lysinibacillus sp. RC79. The sequence goes on along the minus strand of NZ_JBGCCD010000001.1, from coordinate 88,790 downwards.
TTAAATAATGGATGTGTTATATTTTGCTCACTCATTGGTAAATCGCCACCGTCGCGCACCCACCAGCTAAAATTAACTTCCGAATCCTCCCAATCGATTGTAGGAAACCAATTATCTAAAATCTCACCAAACATAATGAGTCGCTTACCTGATTCAATAAATGTGAGAAGTTGAGATTGATAACGCTTCAAATGAGGAATATCTAGACGACATGATAAAATCAAAATGTCATAATTTTCTAAATTATATCGATGCAATTCACGAATATGTAAAATATCATCATATAAATAATGAAATTCCTGCTCTGCAAAAAATCGCTTTTGAAAGGGTAATCCATTTGTTACGATACCAATCATTATTCCTTCACTCCATTCACTTGATTGCGCTCGTACTCTTCTCGGATACAAGAAAGCATTTGCAAACTTAAATAACGAGAGGAATTTTCTTCATTAATAAATACTCGATAGATATCCGTCCCTGCACCAGCAAAAATTGTGCCATTGGTCGAATCACGATCCACATAAATGATAGTTGCACCACTTTGATCCGTCACAAGTACCTCAGCATGTAATGGAGTTTTTTCAAAATAACCACGAGAAAAAAATCCTCTAACTCCTTTACGGTAGTTAATGTCATATGCATCAATACCTACAAACAATGGATGTATAGGCTCTTTTATAATTATTTCACGATCCTTTAATGGAATCGGAGAACGTTTCCAGTTAGGAACTCCCGCTAACCAAGGTAATGATGTCTCTGTAAGTGAAAAAATAACGCCACCCTGAGACAAATATTGATCCAAAACATTTTTATGATCTAATAAAAATTGCTCTTCTACTAAATTAGTAATAATTAAGCCTGCATAGGCACGCAAATCGGTATACGGTAAATCATATAAATATAAAAACGTTAATCCTCGCCTTCGATCCTCATCTGTCAGTCTCGAAAATTGTATATCAATACCAACATAAGCAATTGGTTTCAAAGAGAACCCTTCTTTCTATCTTAATTTCATTGATAATGATTATCATTTGCATCTAAATACATACTACAGTATAGTGATAATGATTATCATTGTCAAACTAGTTTTATGCACTTCCTTTTGTTTCCAATATATTAAGAAAATATTGCACATTATTCAAAGAGCATAAAATATTTTTTCAATATAATTTATTACTTAACTTTTATTTTTGGAGGAATCAATATGAGTGTCCCAATTTCGATACTAAAACTAGACCCTGGACATGCTTTCGGTGTGAATGGTCGTATGCAAAAAGATACAGGTAATGAGGCAAAAATAATTGATCAATATGATTTTGCATACGCAAAATTAGAAAAAGTGGATGTTATCCTAATACCCAATTTTATTGATCAAGAATTTTTGTACAGTCAACGTGAGAAGATTGCTGCCTTTTTGGAAGAGAAGAAAATCGTAGTGTATTGTGGCCATCTATTCCGTGAATGGCTACCAGGTTGTGGTCCATTCATGCCACAGCTTATTCGTAATTATAAAGACTATGAGGTTTTTCCAACTGCAGATTCAGCTATTTTTCAAGATGTAACTACTGAAGATATGACATTTAAAAAAGGAGTTGCTGGCTTTTTTGCACGTGGTTTTCATCATGCACCAGAAGATGCAGATATATTACTTACTTTTTCAAACGGTAAAGCCGTTACATATGTAGATCGTACTACAACAAAAGGTACTATTTTAGTCCATGCAGGACGTGATTTACTGGGCTATGCTAATGAAAACAAATCAACTGACCTTATTCGCCCACAATTTTTAACATGGCTTGAAGCAGAAGTACAATCATTAAAGGAGAGCACAGAACTATGAGAAGAATCGGTGTTATATATAGTGGTAATGAGTCACATTATCGTACATTTCATGAACCAAAATTCAATCAATATATAAAAAAATTAATTTATCACCATGATTTCCTAGAAACGGACATCGACGACTTAGATGTACTGATTGTTCCCTCTCAATTAAACAACAAACTTTTACTCGCTAGCGTGTCAAAAATACACTCGTTTGCTGAAAAAGGTGGAATTGTAGTTGCATTTGGACCACAGCCATGGAATTGGCTACCTGCACAACAGTGGGAAGAACGACCAACAAATTTTTGGTGGTGGCTTGAAAAAGATGCTTCAAGTGGTCTAGTATTACAAAAACCAGAACATCCTCTGTTTAACGGTTATTTAACACTTGCTGACTGCACATGGCATCAACATGGAGTTTTCTGGCCTCCTGAGAATGCAGATATTTTAATAACAACGGAAGATGGTGGTGCAGTTTTATATATTGATACCGCCTCTACCGGCGGAACATGGATCATTACGACATTAGATCCTGATTTCCATTTCGGCTCTTACTTTATGCCAGCAACTGAGCGATTCCTTGAAGGCTTTTTCCCATACTTAGCCTTTGGAAAAATTTCACAAGCTCTGATTTAAAAGCAAATGCCATAGAAAAAGGGGCCAATAAATCCTTTTCCTATGGCATATAAACGAGAAATTACGCTTAATAAACAACTTACTATGCTTTATTTATAAATCATAGCGGAAGCTTTTTACTAGCTTCTGTCCTTTATAAAATTCCTTTGATTCATCTCTTACAAAGCCCAGCGATAAGTAAAGATTAATAGCGGCCTGCATAATATCACCTGAGTGCAAATATAATGCTTGATCCTGACGATTGCGTGCAAAGGCGAAGCTTTCGTGCAATAATTTTTTAGCAACACCTAGCCCTCTTCCTTTAGGATGTACGCCAAGTAAGCGCACAATGGTAGACTGTATGTTAAGCTCTGGCAAACCATACGCTTTTTCAGAATCTGTAAATAATTGCAGTCCCCCTAAAATCTCATCGCCACGCTTTGCCACTAAAATTGTTTCTGCATTAGGATTACCAACAGATGCCCGAATATCACTTAGGTATGAACCCCAGTCCTCTGGGTTTTCATATTCTTTTTCATATTGTGCGTAACTCTCTACTAGAACCTCTAAATAACTTGCATAGTCTTCCTCTTTCAAATGCTCAATCACTATTTCAGCTACTGTCATCGTTCTATCCCCTTTCTATTTAATCAACTCTATTTAAATGCACCCTTACTATAGGCAGTTACTCTTTTTTCAATACGATGTGCCAACCATTCAACGATAGCTGAAACACCCCAATAAATTAACCCAACAGCGATAAATGCCTCCAGAAATTTCAAATTAATCGAAGCAATGATATTCGCGACTCCTGTTAACTCTTTAACTGAAAGAAAAAAAGCTAGTGACGTTGCATGTAAGAAACCTATAAAGACATTTGTGAAGTTAGGAATGGATTTACTAAATGCTTGCGGTAAAATATAACGTCGCATCGCCTGTGAAAATGTTAAACCGACTGCATAAGCTGCCTCTAGCTGTCCCTTAGGTACACTTAAAATACCGGACCGAATTATTTCGGAGGCATAAGCTCCTGCACTTAGCGTCAAAGCCAAAATAACAAAAAATAAAATGGGAATAGAGCTTGATTGAAACTCTAACTTGAAAGCTTTTGCAATGACATCAACCACAATTGGTATGCCAAAATAAACAAGCATAATATGCATAATGATTGGTGTTCCTCTAAAAAAAGATACGTAAAAATTCAACAATGGTGCTAGAATTTTCGTTTGTTGTATCCGCACAAAAGCAACTATTATGCCGATTAATATGCCCAATAAGACAGGCGTAACTGCCATGAACAAAGTTAACGGCAATACTTTACTAATTTCTATTAAAGCTTCAAAAATAAAAGCAAAATCTATCGTCATAGCATATCCCCCTAGCTAGATGCAGCTTCCTTTGGCATATATCGATTAAGATATCGTTCATTTCGCTTTAAACCCTTTTCTAACAGCATAACAATGACATAATAAACGATGGACAGCGCCAAATATATCTCCAGCGCTCTTGTCGTTGAAGCAATAAGTGTTTCTCCACGTCCCACCATATCCATGACACCAATTGAAAATGCTAAAGAGGTATCCTTTAATGAACTAATCATCGTATTTGTCATATTTGGAAAGGCAACACGAATCGCCTGAGGGAGAACAATACGTAGAAAGGACTGTATTCCATTTAATCCAACTGAATAAGCTGCCTCCATTTGTCCGCGATCAACTGTTAAAATAGCCGCTCTAAAAATCTCAGCAAACGATGCAGCATTGCTCAACATATAAGTAATAATTACGAAGTACATAGCATCCATTCTTGTTACATCAATATGCACAAGCTTTAATAACGCTGGTATACCATAAAATACTAAAAACAATTGCACTAAAATCGGAGTACCTCGAATAAACGAAATATAAATCGTTATAATTTGCTTCAAAACAGGTATGTGTAGCAGCTTTGGTATAGCGATTACTATACCAAGCAGCATACCAAAAAAGGTTGCGAACACTAAAATTTCGAGTGTTACTGGTAAATACTGAAGCAATATTGGAAGTACTTTTGCGATTAGCGTGAAGTCAAAGTCATTAGCCATACTTCTTTCTCCCTCTCCTATTCATTTAGAAGTCTACCGTATAATCGTCACCAAGCCATTTCTTACTTAGCTTACTAATGACGCCTTCTGCCCTCAATTCTCGAATAGCATCATCAAGTCGCTCCTGTAAGACAGCCTCGTCTTTATTTAATAGGAAGTAAACTTTTGAATTTAATAAAGCATCTCCTACTACCTTCTCCTGTGCCTTATTGCTTTCGTTATAGTACTTTACTGCAAATGGTGTTGTAATGATTGCATCGATTCGACCTGTTGCAAGTTGATTATGAACATCAACCGAGCCTGACGAATAGACAATATTAGCACCTAAATTATGTTCCTTATTGTATTTCTCTATATAGACAGCAGAGTTACTAGTTGGTGAAACACTAACGTTTTTCCCCTTCAAATCATCAATGGATTGAATAAAATCGTTTTTTGCATTGACTGTTACTTTTAATGGGAATACATTATAAGGCTCTTTATTAAAGAGGAATTTCTCTTCTCGTTCACTATTGACTTCCATTTGATGGGCAATAAAGTCAATTTTCCTTGTCTCTAAACTTAGTAATAAATTTGAAAATTCCATTGTTTTAAATTCAAACTCATATTCTGGTAGCTTCTCATCAATGGCGCGAACAAGCTCCACATCATAACCGGTTAAATTCCCCTTGTCATCAATGAAGCAGATATTTGGAAATTGGGTTCCTGTACCAACAATAATTTTTTGAACGCCCTTTCCACCTTGTGCTGCATTATTTTCATTAGTATCACCTTCGGACTTTTCCGTACTTGTACAAGCTGTTAAAAGTAAAGCTAGCAATAATAGTAAATAAAACGATAATTTTTTCATAAAATCCCTCTCTTCTTATGCATGCGACGATATATCAACAGCAAGTGCTGCTTTTAAATGCTCCAATCCAATCTCTGTTACTGCTTTAAAGACACCATTTGATCCAATTTCGACAACCGGAACATAACGGACACCATATTTTGCTTCTAAGATGTCACGGAATGCGTCATTATGTGTTACATCCACTGTTTTGTAAGAAATTCCTTGTTGTTATCAATTATGCCTCGGCATAATTGCGTCCGGAATCGGCTTTGTGCTTAGGCCTGCACGATGCAGGTCAGTTAGCCGTTATCGCATGGATGCGATGGTTTTAGGCTAACATCCTTTAAGAACTCCTTTTCGATTCCGTGACATCCGCCGGGGGCTTTACCTTCTTTCAGCGGGTGTTTGAATACCCGCTGAAAGAAGGTAAATATGTTTTCACTTCATCACAATAACTACAGCCTTGCTTTGACCAAACAATTACTTCTATATTTTTTGCCATGTTTATTTCCTCCTTAGCTTACCGCTTCTTTTTGTTGCAAATGTAAATTGATTGGACTTAATAGCTCAAATGATCTTTCCCGTTCAAATTCCTTCAATACAGGCGTATGCAAAATAAACTCATCAATTTGATAGCGCACATGATAGTCATTTAATATCGTTTTAATATCTTCCGGAGTACCATATAAAATATCTGCATCATATTGCTTTACCGTAAATGTTTCTCCAGATTCCTGACCAAATTTCTCTGCTAGCTCTACCGATTGTAATGTTAGGCTTTTGCCACTTGCTAAATGAACCTTCGTAATTTTTTGATCACCAATAAGCTCTTTCGCCTCCTCTTTTGTAGGGGCTGCAAGGGCTGCGATGGAAACGGCAAAATGACCGTTTGGATGATGCTTGCGATAGGCTGTAGCTGCTTGTGCTAATACGTCGTTATCACTATTAATAAATCGCGCAAAGACAAACGCAATGCCTAGTGTGCCTGCAAGAGCGGCACTTTGAGGACTTGCCCCAAGTAAAAACAATGCTGGCTTTACCTTTGGAATCGGTGTTGCCTGTATTCCATATAACTCGTGCTCTGCTGGTACTGTTTGTTCAATTAATTGCTGTAAAAATGTTAATCTTTCCTCAAAATCTTCGCCTTTATTGAGCGTGCCATATTGCAACGCCTTCGTAGAGAGGGGTAAACCACCCGGTGCTTTCCCTATGCCTAAATCAACTCGCCCTGGCTCCAACGATGCGAGAACGTGGAAATTTTCTGCTACCTTGTAAGGGCTGTAGTGCTGTAGCATCACTCCACCCGACCCAATATTGATAGACTTTGTTTTAGCAAGGAGGTAAGATACTAATACCTCTGGAGATGACCCCGCTAATGTATCTGTACTATGGTGCTCTGACACCCAAAAACGTGAGTAGCCCAATTGCTCTGCTTTTTGTGCTAGAGCCACTGTTTTTTGTAAAGTCTGCTCGTTTGTTGCATCCTCAATAATAGGGCTTTGATCTAATATGCCTAATGAATAGCTCATACATTGCCTCCTTAATTACACTTATTCTTATATATTTACTAGGTTTTTAGACAGACTGTTTGACATAATGGCTTTCTTTAAATGGCAAACCTAAGTTACCTCGTAATGTGTCTGCCTCATATTCTTCACGGTATAGCCCTCTTGCTTGTAAAATTGGCACAACCTTATCAACAAAGTCCTCCAATGCTCCAGGTACAGTAACGCCTATAATAAAGCCATCAGCCGCCTCTTGCTCAAACCATTCCTGCACGAGGTCAGCAACTTGCTCTGCTGTACCAAAGAATGCTGTTTTTGGGGTTGCTTCTCGTAATGCAACTTGTCGCAATGTTAGCCCTTCTTGCTTGGCATATTTTTTAATATAATCAGTCGTACTTCTAAAACTGTTCGCTCCAATATCACCAAGCTCTGGGAACGGAGCATCTACATCATATTGTGTAAAATCATGATGATCGAAATATCGACCAAGATACGCAAGTGCACGCTCTATCGAAACAAGCTCAACGATTTCCTGATACTTCGCTTCCGCTTCCTCAAGCGTATCTCCAATAATCGGAGAGATTCCTGGGAAAATTTTAACTTCATCTGGATTGCGTCCAAACGCCGCGACCTCAGTCTTTACCCTTTTATAAAATTTCTGTGACTCTTCTAACGACGCACCGTGCGTAAAAATCGCGTCTGCATCCTTTGCTGCTAATCGAATACCTGCATCTGAAGAACCCGCTTGGAAAATAACGGGCTGCCCCTGCTTAGAGCGTGCAATATTTAGCGGACCTTGTACTGAAAAATAGTTACCCTGATGATTTAATGTGTGCAACTTATCAGGATTGAAAAATACATCATTTTCTACATCTGCAACGAAAGCATCATCTTCCCAGGAATCCCACAAGCCCTTTGCTACTTCTAAATATTCTTCAGCAATTTGATAGCGCTCTGCGTGACTAGGATGCTGCTCAATTGTTTTATTATAGTTCAAGGCAGTGCTTTCTAATGGTGTCGTTACGACATTCCACCCTGCACGCCCCCCGCTAATATGATCCAAAGAGGCAAATTGGCGTGCAACTGTAAATGGTTCGCTATAGGAGGTTGATACAGTACCCACTAACCCGATGTTTTTAGTTGCTACTGCTAGCGCCGAAAGAATAGTTATTGGCTCGAAACGATTTAAAAAATGGGGAATAGATTTTTCATTGATGAACAAACCATCTGCAATAAAAGCAACATCAAATTTCCCCTGCTCTGCCTTTTGTGCCTGCTGAATATAAAAAGGCAAGCTTACACTTTGATTGCTAGCCACCTTAGGATGTCGCCAACCTGAAATATTGCCACCTACACCATGAATAATAGCCCCGAATCGAATTTTGTCCTGTCTCACCATATTTGTTCCTCCTCAAATTTTATTTTTACTAAACATAGTGGTTAAGTATGTTTTATGATTAAAAAAATACTTTATTTATAGTTTCTATAAATAAAATAGGATTGAGGAAGATAATACAGTTCATTTATCCAATTTGCAATAGGCTACATAATAGAAAAAAATTTACTTTCTTATAAAATATTTTATCAATTCGAATTTTCTTGAATACTTTCGAATTCCACAGCTGTATCAAATATTGTTTTCAAAAAGGCTGGTGCCAGCGTCTCTTTATTTTTATACGTTAAAAAAATATGTTGATTCATATCCAGTAAATGCTTAACATCAATCTCAACAAATTCCCCACTTTCAAGCTCCTTTTTTACACAAAGGTGTGGTAAGAAGCTCATATACTCTTTCGTACGAATAAATTCTTTCGCTACTTCTAAATGATCTGTTCGCACTTCAATATTTGCTGATACGCCCTCTACCTCAAACATTTTATGCACATAATTCCAATCAAAAGCCCCACATTCAAAAAACACCATTTTCTGTTGTGCCAGTTCCTTTGCTTTCATTAGATTTTGTTGTATAAAGGGGTGCTCGCGATGCATCACAAGTTTAACAGCATTACTTAGCAATAGCTCATTGCAAATTCCTTCTCTATGTACGTATTGAATTAGTCCAAGATGGATTTGATGACTTTGCAATTTCTCTAAAATCACTGCTGTTGAACCTGTGATAATCTGAAAGCGCAAATGAGGAAAATCTTCCTTCCATTTTGGCAATGCATAAGCTAAAAAATATTGTGCTGTGACTCCATTTGTACCAATGCACACCTCGTCAGACTCCTTCGTTTCCTCTAATTGTTTCTTTCCCCGTTCGAAGGTTTGCACAATCTGTGTCGCAAACGGTACAAAATCCTTGCCTTTATCCGATAATATTACACTTCGCCCATCGCGATGAAATAACTCTACATTTAACTCTCGTTCCAATGATTTAATACGCGCCGTTACAGTCGGTTGAGATAAAAACAATGCATTTGCGGCCTTATGAATACTTTTATAATGCACTACATATAAAAATGCTTCGATATGGTCAATATTCATCTGATGACCTCCTCAAATTACTTATTTATCCTATTATATAGATAATTGTCTTAATTCTCTATAAAAGATTGGAAAACTAGGTATTATATTTTACTTATGTATCTGAATTAAGTAAATACCCACGAAAGGCAGTGCAACAAGAAAAAAAGTAACCTAGCGTCTCCCAGGTTACTTTATTATGTAGCGATGTGGTCATCCATCTTGATAACATACATCACGCGTGGCTTACATCCCTCTGTCTGCAACCACTGTTATGCCATTCACATTGACACCCCCTGTTGTCAATATGAACTCTATCTATATAGTATTTCTCTAACTGAGAAGTATAATACTTGGCGTCAGTTTTCGAGCGCTTAGCTTGCTCGAAAAGTTCACTTCATTGCATTAAGCTAGAATTGATGCTAGCACTGCTTTTTGGGCATGGAGTCTATTTTCTGCTTGCTCAAAGATGTAGGAATTTGGGCCATCAATAACAGATGACGCTACTTCTTCTTCACGATGAGCTGGTAAACAGTGCAAGAACATATAATTCGGTTTTGCGTATGCGACAAGTTCATCATTAATTTGATAACCTGCAAAATCTTCTAGACGTTTTGCAGTTTCCTCTTCTTGCCCCATCGACGTCCATACATCAGCGTATACTACATCCGCGTTTATAACTGCATCTATAGGATCGTTTGTAATTATAATAGTACTACCATTTGCTTCTGCGATAGCCTGTGCTTTTGCGATAACATCTGCATCACATTCATAGCCAACTGGTGTTGCTACTGCCACGTTCATTCCTACATGAGCAGAAGCGACTACTAATGAGTGCGCCACGTTGTTGCCATCTCCAACATATGCAATTTTTAGTCCTTTTAGATGACCTTTATTTTCAGCGATCGTTTCTAAATCCGCTAAAGCTTGGCATGGATGATAAATATCCGTTAAGCCATTGATAACCGGTATAGATGCATGCTCTGCAAGCTCCTTCACCATTGCATGAGAATTTGCGCGAATCATAATCCCATCTAAATAACCTGATAACACATGTGCTGTATCATAAATCGATTCTCCGCGACCAATCTGTAAATCACGTGCATGCATAAACATACCTTTGCCGCCCAATTGGTTCATACCTACTTCAAATGAAATACGAGTACGAGTTGAATGTTTTTCAAAAATCATACCGAGTGTCTTACCTTCTAGCAGCTTCGGACATTTCCCTTCTTTAGTAATCATTTTCAGCTGTGTCGCTAATTCAACTAACTGCTGAACCTCTTCACTTGTATAGTCTAGCAAGGTTAATAGGTCCTTACCTTTTAAGCTAGACACTAACTTCAACTGTACTTCCTCGAGTAATTTCATAGCCTTCGCTCCTTGTTTAGTTGCTGTTGGGATTAGTATAACAAATGCATAAATATAAAATCAACTGAATTTTTATGTTTATTTTAAAAAATTAGAATTTTATCTTCCGATGTGTCAAAAATGCGAACAATCGAATATTTATGCATATTTCAACTACAATCGCATATTTAAGAAAATTGCATTATTGTTAATACATATTTATAATTAATACATATTAATTATTTAGGTGGTAAAACGAATGGATAAGGAATTGGTACATCTTATTAAGGAGATTAATCGAGTTGATTATGAAACCAATTTAAAGTTAACCGAAGAATTTTCCTCATTGCTGGATGAAACATTAACTACAAAACAAGCAGTATTTTTAAGTCTACTTCAAACAAAGGGTCCCCTTCAAACCTATGAATTAGCAAAGTTAATGGGTACATCTGCAAGTGCTGTTAGCCAACTAGTAAATAGGCTGGAGCAAGAAGGTTATATAAAAAGAACCATGAGTAAAAAGGATCGTAGAGAGGTTATTATAGAGCTAGATGAACGAGGACATCTTTATTTTCAAAAACAGGAGGAAATTGAGCTTGCTATTATTTATAAATATTATACAAAGCTCAATAGAGAGGACTTGTTACAATTAAAGGATTTACTTTCGAAATTACATTTTATTATTTCAGAGGAGCAGGAAAAAAATAAGCGTTCTTAATGGAGGTATTATTGTGGATTTACATGATTTAAAAAAGGACATATTTAAAATTGCTTATCCCTATATAAAAACCCGTCCAAATGTTGCTTTATCCATCGGTATCATTTCTCAAGACCAAGAAGCTACTTTTACTTTCGGTGGCTCGAATTTTATGCTGGAAGAAAAGCCTTATATATATGAAGTTGGTTCGATTTCTAAAGTTTTTACTACATCCATATTAGGGGAAATGATTCAGGAGGGAAAAGTACATGTAGAAGATTCTATTGGCAAATACTTTTCTGAAATTCCCGATAATCACCCTGTTACACTCAAACGTTTAGCAAATCATACTTCTGGACTACCGGGATTAGGTGTGCTGAAGAACATTTCCAATCTTTTTGACGCACAAACACCCCGCGATCCTTTTTGTCAATATTCACTGGACGAGACTATACATTATTTTAAAACGCACACAGACGAGCCAAAAGTTAAATTTAGATATTCTAATGTAGGAATGGGACTTTTAGGATATATTTTAGCCGATACGCTTCATACTGATTATGAAACAGCTATCAAACAAAGATTAACAGATCCTTTAGATATGCCAAATACATTTATCTCTATCCCTTCTGATCAAGCTGAGGCAGTATTGCAAGGATACACGATTCTTGGACATAAAAAGCCTCCGCTCGAAATGAATGACTTTATGGCAGCAGGGGCAGTCCGTTCAACTGTCAATGATCTTTTAAAATTTATGAAAGTACATTTAAGTGATGAAAATTTAGGTTATACATTATCACATCAAGCTACTGAAACTTTTTCGGAACATATGGGTATTGGTCTAGGATGGCTTCTTGAGGACAATATCATTTGGCATAACGGTTCGACGAAAGCTTTTTCTAGTTATCTAGGGTTTAATAAAACGCAACAAACAGGTGTCGTTGTTTTATCAAATTATCGCTCTCCTATATTGGCGTCAAACCCTGGTCAAATTGGTAAAGATATATTACAGCTTTTACAAAATAAATAGATACTTTATATGAATACAAAACGGGGTATCTCTAATTTTAAGATACCCTCATTTTTAAAGTATTTTTTACTAAATAAAAATCTTAGTAGAACTCTGCATACAGGCCTGCTCTAAAGCCTTATAATAATCCTGTTTATTTTCATATGGGAAAAAGTGATTTCCTAAAAACTCTTTCAAATGAAAGGAATTTGCCGTCACATTTCCCCAATTTTTCATAACGCTTGCTGATGCGTCTGGATCATTAGTTCCGCAATGAGCAACAATCGGACCATGAAATAATTCATTACGATAATCAAAAGACTCATTTAAACGATAATCATTTTTCACAATAGGTAGAATATATTGTAAAACCTCTTTATTTTCCAACAGCTCTTTGGGGGTACCCCCTACTCGTATTAATTCTTTAACTAGTTCACTATCATCCATATATGTTTGATAGTCATCAGGGAAATGATCTTGAGGTGCATGGCGACCGGCTACTATTAATAAATTCACTTTTTTCTTATATTTTTCTTCTAGCAAACAGGCTGTTTTAAAAGCAAGAATAGCTCCCATGCTATGGCCATAAAAATATATTTGCGTTTGATGTGTTACTTTGTGAATTGCTTCTGCAATTTGTGGCATCACATAAAGATAATCTGTAATATACTGTTCTTTTATTCTTGTTGATTTACCAGGTAGCTCTATCGGAAATACAGCTAAGTTCTGCTCCCATGTTTTCCAATTTCTAAAGGCAGCTGCACTGCCTCCAGCATGATGGAAGCAGAAAAGCTTATTACTATGTTCGTAATCTAACTCGTCCACAAAAGGGAACCATCTTTTAACATCCATCACACCCATTCTTCATCCTCCTTCAAATCCTTCATTCTTAATGGTTCTCGTTCCCTAATGCAAACTTTTTGAGAGGGCCCTATTTTTTTGCCAATATCATTCCATAATTTACAAGCTGTTAAATAGTATTGTGTTGTTCGGTCAAAGTAAGTACGACTCCGAATATCTTCATAAAATGTTAGAAGTGAGCGTTCGACGCTTTTAGGCCATATCTTTTTATATAAATCTTCGAAGCTATTGTTTTGCGCAGTAAAAACAATTTCCTCTACGGGGTAGCTTAAAAATTGATTGTCTATTCTCTTATTTAATAAAGCCGACTCGTTTAATGATGAACTCATGCACGGCATCCAATGCACTGAACCATGAGGGTCCGGCAAATACAATGTCCCTCTATTCGTTCCCAAGGTCACTCTGTGCAATAAATAAATGTTACTTTCTGGATTAGCTAAGTCCATTTGATTGAAAACACGTAACGTCACAGGGATATCCCGCATTTTTCCAGATAGCGTATAAAAAGGATCATGCTCTGTAGGATTATTAACTGGTTCAAGTATACAGGTTTGTAAACTACCAAGGGCTTGCCCTATAATATCTAACATTGGAAATAATACTTGGATACTACAAGCCGCCTCTAAATAAATAATATCACTAGCTTCTCTTAATGTTTTCGCCGTTTGTAAAAAGGCATGTACGGCATCTACATTTGGATAAAAACTATTTAAGTGATACTTACAATTACCTACTTTCGCACTTTTAATTAGCTTTACATAGTCATCTTCATGAACAGGATGCTCCTGTATAACATGTATACCTTTCTCTAAAAATGCTTGTGCTATACTTGTCCCTTCTCCACCCACGATAGTTGATTTAACAACAACGCATGCAACATCCACCTGCTCATTTGTTATATCTTCTACAGTTGTGTAAAGTGGAACATTCAATGTATTGGCGAAGTCTTGCGACTGTTTACTCCCCTTAGATAAAATACCTACAAGCCTATAATGAGATGGTAAATTTAAGATTGCCCGCAAATAATACGCACCAAATTTCGTACCACAAACGACTACTCTTAAAGGCCTCATAATATCCCTTCCTCCAAGCTTACATCATTTTCTGTATGTGAAGTGATGATGAAATCTTCTATCGCACACTGCTCATGCAATTCTCGCATGACAATACTAGGATTCAATATGTCACAAGCCCAATAAATCCCACTTTCCTGAATCATCCCTTCTATAATTGCTTCGACTGATAGTGCACAAATAATTCCACTAATCGTAAAGCTATTTTGACAAAGTAATTGAGCTTGTCGTCGTATTGGCTGTTGTTGATACTTTCCAATCATCTCAATGACAAGCGTGTACCATGTTTGTCGCACAGGAAAAATAGTTAGTTTTGCCATCAAATCATCTACAATTTGGTGTAAATGCTCTGGCGTATTTTTCATCGCTAATAGTATACACGCCTGTTGTAATAGCGAAAAAACAGCCTTATTTGGATAAATATTATGCCAATGTGCTTCAGGTATATGTAGCTTTTTCGCAAGGCGAATTGTTTCATTTGTTATATACCTTTGAGCATAAACTGCATTTTCCTCACCATTAATTGTTACATTTATTTTTTCCGTCTGTGCTATATCACGTACTATTTTTTCATCCTTATAAAAAGCATTCGCTGTACCAAAACCATAGATGGAACTAAGCATTATATCGGCAGCTGCGCCTTTACTATATGCTTCTTCTCCACCTGCATAGCCAATTATATTATCTATTTGATCAAATCCTTCCTGGGCTAATAGGCAGGGAAGAATCCCAGATAAACCGGGAAAACTTCCTGCTGAAAGAATCATTATATTAGTTGACTCCTGCTGCATAAATTTCTTCTCCAACAAATCTGCACCAAATGCATCGACATAATGGGCTCCAGTTTTTTTTGCAGCCTGTGCCACTCTATCAATAATGCTATACGAAGGGCCTGCACAATTTAACACGATTGTACAACCTGTACAAAATGTCTCTAGCGCTATTTGGTCATATATATCTACCTGCATATATTCCATAAATTTATATGATTGAGAATGTTCTTTATGCTCACTTCTACTACCACAGCGAAGTGGATATTTATCTTTTAAATATCGTACAGCTGCTTGTCCAACAGTCCCATTGTAGCCAATAATTCCAATTTTAAATTGATGGTTCATGACATACTCCTTTAAGCAGCAATTGAGCGGTCTCTTTCACATTTGGCTCCTGCAAGCACGTAATGTGATTACCATTTATAGGAATGATATTCAAATACCCAAATGTAATCTCCTTCCAAAATTCTTCATTTTTTGTTCCCATTACTGGTAAAAAAGAAGATGTTTTATCTTTACAGCTAAATGCAACTACATCTCCCATGAAAGGCTCGGTTCCATACGATACAACACCCTTAAAGCTTTGACAGAAAATTTGATATAACGTTTCCATTCGTTGCTTTTGAAATGCTGAAATATCACCTTGCAAAGCTGGAACGGTAGTATATAAATCTACCAATCTCTGTTCAGAAGACTTACTAGCAAGCTTTTGATAACATTGTGCAATTGGTGCAAACTCTCCGGTTAAATTACATAAAACTTCAATTGTAATATTATTCGCTTCTTTTTTGATCAAACCATGTAATGCTTTTTTAAGTAATTCATCCTCGATATCATGACCGCTTTTTACAAGATCAGCACCTATTAATAAACCAAATGTTCTTTCCATTAATAGATCATTTCGAAGCTTTGCATCACAAGGCGTAGTATCTATTGTAATGACTGGTTCAACTTGAACACCTTCTGCAAGTAACACCTTTGCCGTTTCAATTGCAATTAGCCCACCCATACAGTAGCCTACTAATTCAAAGCTTGAAGCGTTTAGCTTTAACAATTGTTGTGCATATTTTTGCCCTAAATTTTGAATGAGCGTTTCTGGTGTATAGGCTAAATAATCTGCCTCATCGCCAAAAATAAATCCTACTATCGTATCTTTACGGGCAGGTTCTTCTATTAAATAAGGCAGCAATTGATTGTAAGGTGTTAGTGTCCCAGTTCCATCATGGAATAGTACTTTAATTTTTCCGCCAACTTCTCCTTCAGCTAAAATAACGAAAGATGTTTTTGTATCTGAGGCCGTTTCACCCTGCACGGTTTGATGATTTTCAAGCGAGTGACTTATCTTTTCTGCAATCTCTGCAATTGTCGGCGTTTGTAAAATTTCTACCATTAACTGATCCCACTCCCAGTGCCCT
Organism: Lysinibacillus sp. RC79; assembly: GCF_041262405.1. NCBI lineage: Bacteria > Bacillati > Bacillota > Bacilli > Caryophanales > Bacillaceae > Lysinibacillus > Lysinibacillus sp. RC79. The sequence goes on along the minus strand of NZ_JBGCCD010000001.1, from coordinate 72,290 downwards.
ACCTCTGAAAGAGTGTCTCTCATTGCTGCCACAACTTGTGCAACTAGTAATGAATCGCCACCTGCTTGATAGAAGTTTTCATTGCGCCAAATACTTTCTCTATTTAGTGCTTTCGCCCAAATTTCTGCAATTCTTTTCTCTAAGTCACCCTGCGGACATTCACCGGATTGTGCGATAAATGGATTGGATGCTTCTAGTCGACTTTGTAATGCACCTCGATCCACTTTGCCGTTTTCAGATAACGGTAGTTCACAAAGCACTTCAATATGCGCTGGTATCATATATTTTGGTAGTTGTCTTTCTAAATGCTGCTGAACCTCACTTGCATAAAGTCTCTTACGTTCACCTATAAACTGACCGACAAATACTGCCTGATTTGCAGCCGATAATGGATCATTTTTTGTAGGATATACACCGGCTATCTCCACCTCTGTTGCTACAAATAACTCATGCCACTGTTCACGATTGAAAAATACTTGATCATTGTTTTTTCTAAAATCTTCAAAATCATTTAGACCAGCATGAAATTCCATTGATGTAAGAAGTGAATAGTTTTCCCCAGTCGTATCTGCTACTATTAATGCTCCACCTTCAACTGTCATTTCCTTAAAGGTTTGTAACACTTGTGGAGCTTTCTTAGCGTTGTGTAAAACATTATTACATAAAATCAGATCAAAGGAAGATGCTTGAATTCCTTGAGACCAATAGGATTGATTGATATCATACAAACCATATGTAACCCACTTATAAGGTTCAAACGATTTTCGCGCTTCATTTAAAAAGAATTGTGATAAATCTGTAAAAACATATTCTACATTTTTATGATCTAATGTTGGTATTAACTCTAAACTTACACCGCCTACGCCAGCTCCTACCTCTAAAATTCGGAACGGTTTATCTGGATAAGCCTTTCTAAATTCATCTACAATTGTATGGACAGCTTGAATTGTAACTTGATTTAATGAACGACTAATTAGGTTGTCTTTGTATGCCGCTAAAGCAATATCAAAGCTTCCTTTTGGGAAAAATAAATCTAACGAATCAATCTCCCCACGAAGTAGACCTAAAAGATGCTTACTTGAATCTTCAAAGTAATCCACAAGCTTTTTTCCATACTGCATTTTTTCTTCAATTTCTCTCCATTTTAGCCATGAGATTTCAGAAGCATTGTATGGTAAATCTTTATTGATTAGATAATAGTTAGACGTTGCTGGATTTTGCTCAATAAGATTTTCTTTACATAAAACATTCAGCCATCTTCTTAGTAGCTGATGGTAGTATGGATGTACTTTGACTATTTGCTGTATTTCACTTAAAGAAAACTCTCGATCATCTATAAAAACATCTAAGTCTTGGAATGTTTTCATAATATCTAGGACAGCTGTCCAATTTGAAATTGTTGACCATTGTGCAAATAGCTCTCGATCTACATTATGAGTTGCTTGATCTCCAGCTTTTTTCACTACAGGTGCTAATCTTTCTGAAGAAACCAATGTTTTTACTTGATTTGTATTTTTCCTTGCTTGCACGAATGCTGAAATATTAAATTCTTTACTTGCAATAACCGCTGCATGCTCTATCTGTTGCATACGTTGCATAGAACTTTCTATTTCACTTAACTCAATCCGATGCCCATTAATTTTTACTTGAGTATCCTCTCTACCTAAAAACTCAATCACACCATCTGGCAGGAATCTCCCTATATCTCCAGTTGCATATAAACGCTCTCCTGTGTAAGGATGGACAATAAATTTTGCTGCAGTATTTATTTCATCCTGTAGGTAGCCAGTGGCAAGCCCATCTCCCCCAATATATAAATCACCAATTGTCCAATCAGGGCATAGCTCTAGCTCCTTATTCAACACATAAAAATATTGATTTGCTAATGGCTTACCATAAGGAATACTGTTCTTATAGGTAGTATTTATATCTATTGGATAATAAATAGACCAGATTGCTGCTTCTGTTGCTCCACCAAGGCTGATAAATTTCGCTTGTTCAAAATAATGTGCCATTTGTTTTGGTAATGTAACAGGTATCCAATCTCCAGATAAAAATACTAAACGTAATTTTTTATGAAGAGTTGTTGTCGTATCCTGCATGTATGCATGAAGAAGTTGCAATTGGGCTGGTACTGAGTTCCAAATAGTGGCTTGATGAGATGTTAAAAGCTCCAACCAATGTTTTGGATCTTTAAGACGTTTATGCTCTGGTAATATAACGCTACCACCAACACTTAATAATCCAAAAATATCGTATACCGATAAATCAAAAGCTAAATTGGCAATTGCTACAACTCGATCATGCTCTGTTACATGGAAACGATGATTCATATCTAGTATTGTATTCAGTGCTGCTCTATGACTGACAATAACGCCTTTCGCTTTTCCTGTACTGCCAGACGTATGAATAATATAAGCTGGCTGTTCTACATCTACACGTACAGGAATTAACTGTGCTTCTAAAGCAGTGTTTAATTGCTCGACCCCAATAAAGGAAAGAGATTCTTGTTCGTATAAATCACTATGGATAGCATGACCTAAAATAAAAGTGGTTTGCGATTCGCTTATTATATTTTTTTTACGAGCAATCGGTTGATCAATATCTAAAGGTAAATACACGCCACCTGCTGTTAACGTTCCTATTACAGCAGCAATTTGCCAAATACCCTTCTGTAAATCAATTGCTACAAAATCCCCCTGTCGCACACCCTTATTAATCAATGCCTGTTGAATGGCATAGACATAACGACCGAGCTCCTCATATGTAAAACATTTACCATCTACGTAAATAGCTCTATTTTTAGGATATTGTGCAATAGCATCTAGCACATTGTCATAGAGTAACCCTTTAGGTAAATCAATCGTTGTTTTATTTACTTCATTTCTAACCTTTTGCATTGCTTCAGGTAAACCTAATAATTGACGTTCTGTCCATGCTGTTTCGTTAATTGCAAGTTTTGTTAAGTGATCCACAAAAAATTGAAAGGCTGCATTGATTAACCCATTTGGAAAAATACCTTCACGTACATCCCAATTTATTAATATTCCATCTTGTTGTTCAGATACTTGACAATCAATCCATACTTGGGGTGTTTGACTAATTTTATATGCTAATTTCAACTTAGGCTCATTTTCAGACATGTGACTATTCATATCTGCACCTAATGTACTTGTATAAACTACCGGTATAATAACATCACGATTACGATGTCGCTTTAATTCACGCAATACTTCAATTCCTGAAAAATCGCGATACTCTAAGTCTGTCCATAGCTGCTGTTGTATTTCAGCCGCATGCTCATAAAAAGCTCTATCTTTTTTTGCATGTATTTCTAACAGATTGATGGTCGTAAAATCTCCAATTACATCATGAATTTGAGCATGAATATTAGGTCGATTAAGCATCGTTATATTCATACAATAGTGAGATTGTTTTGACCATAAGCCAATAATTTCAGCAAAAGCTGTCAAAATAATACTGGAAGGAGTTAGCCGATAATCTTTTGCCTTCTGACTTAAATACTTCCATTTATGATTAGGTAACAGGAAATTAAATTGTTCAAAACGAACTGTATTGCTATCAATTTTGTCGCTTAGAACGGGTAACTCTGGCGCCTCTGGGAAAGTCTCTAAACGACTAGTCCAATAATTTTTAGCTTTTTCATAGGCAGTTGAGCGATGATGGTGTTGTTTTTGTTCATATTGTTGTATCATGACATCTCTATATTGAATATCTAAAGCTGGTAATGGAGTATTTTCTGTATAGTAATAGTGTTCTAATTCTGCTATTAATACATTGATACTGACAAAATCAGCAATTAACATATCAATAGATAGATGAACAATACTTCGATTTTTTTGCTGTGTAAGAATTAGGTCATATAACGGCCATTTATCAGGATCATATTGCTTAACAGATAGCTCATTTCTTACATGTAATAATCGTTGATTGGCTACTTCAGGTATTCCATCTGATAAATCAATAACTTGTATAGCTGGGAGCTCTACGTTTTTTAATACTTGCTGATAACCTTCCTGATGCACTATCGCACGGAGCATATCATGTCGCTTTATGACTTGGTGCCATGCCTTTTCAAGCCGTGTAGGATCAAAAGTAGTGCCAACTAGTTCTGCATATACTTTACAACCTACTCCGCCATAACGATAATTGTTGCTTCTACCTACTAAATAGGCTGATTGAATATCAGTAAGCGGAAAGGAATCATAGCGTTTTTCAGTATCATGGATAATTGGTTGCTGTTCTTTCTGTAAATAATCAAGAAGTTGCTCTTTATATTCTTTTAATCGTTCTTTACGTTCATTTGTAAGTACACCAGTTGGAGCCTTAAAATGTAATTTTCCATCTTCTACCCAAAGATTCACTCCCAGCTCGCTATACTCCTCTAATAATTTTTTCATATTATAATATTCCCTCCTGATATTCGAAGTCCTTTTTCACAACTTCTATTAGATAGTCATCTTCTTTTAATGGATAAAGTGCTTTGATCGTTAATCCACTTTGATGAAATAGCGCCTCAAATTGGGATTGTGTTCTTTCCTTACCTCCACACATCGTCCAAATATTTAAATCCGTCATATATAAATGCGAGGCATTTCCTTCAATAACCTCTGGTAATAATTTTTCAATAATAGTTAGTGCAGAACTTCGGCCCATACTTTGAGCGATATTACTTAAAATTGTGATTGCTGCTTCATCCTCCCAATCATGGAGAATCCGCGATAGAATATAAAGATCACCCGATTTAGGTATCTCTTGAAAAAAGTCTCCTACCTGAAATGTACATCGACTGTTGATGCCGTAAAGCTCCAATTTTTCTTCTGCCTTTTGTTGTACATGTTGCAGATCTATTACAACTCCTTGAGCATTGCGATAAAATTCCAAAAATTTCGCAATTATCTCTCCAGATCCTCCACCAACATCGATAATTTTTTTGATGCAGTACCAATCCTTTTTTTCTGCAAAATATGCTTCTAGTTGAAGCCCTTCACTTGTTTTACTCATCATATTATTAAACACTTCAAATTTTTCATTTTGCTGTACTTGCGCTTGAAAATAAGACTGTTGCTCTACTAATTGATAAGGGATTTTCTTCGTTTTCATTGCTTCACAAAGCTTCGACCAATAAGGCATTGCCTGTCTGCCTGTGAATAATAGAAAATCCTTTAATGAATCGTTTGCTTGTCCTGATAATTTTTCTCCTAAAGGAAGTAATTTAAAATAATTATTTTCTTCCTCCATATAATTCAAAGCTACTAATGGTCTCATAAAACGAAAGAGCATTTCTTCGTCAAGTGATAATTCCTGTGCCAATAGCGTTACATGCTTTCGTTCATCGAATAAAGCTTCAAATATCCCTAATTCACAAGCTGTATATAGCAAATAAGAAGTAGAAAAGCCTTGAATTGTTGAACGTATCATACTTTCTTGTATATCCATAGTTAATCTCCTTATTAATTACCGCTGCTATCTGCCATCAATTTATACCATCTACAACTAGTGTTTTCTGCGATATTAATAAGGGCATATAGCCCTCCACCTAATAAAGCTAGTCCTATTACACCTGCATACATAGCTAAATAATCTCTACTATCCATTCGATTTAAAATGTAATATCCTAATCCACTAAATGATGCAAAGGTTTCTGCTATAAATAGGATTGCTAATGCTGTTCCTAATGAAGCTCGCAAGGAAGTCATTACACTCGGTAAGCAATAGGGTAGTGTCAAATGGCACAGTGTTTGTAGTTTTGTAGCATTTAATGATTGAATGACTTGTTTCTGAGCATAAGGAATTCCTTTTGCGGCATCACGAATTACTACCACCAATTGAAAATAAAGAACAAAGGCAATTAACATGATTTTTGGAACATCCCCTAACCCAAATAGCACTAGAATAATCGGTAAAAAAACAACCTTCGGGATAGGATAAAGCACATATAATAAAGGACTTAATAAAAGATCTATACTTTTATTCCATCCCATAAGTAATCCAGTAGGAATCGCTAATAAGAGAGCACAGCATATACCGATAACAACTCTATAACTACTGATGACAAAATGTTGTGTTAATTCACCGTTCATTACGACTGTTAAAAATGATTGTCCCGCTTCAAAAGGTGTAGGTAAAAAAGCTTTATTCAATGCGATACTAGATAGATGCCATAATGAAATAATGATGATGGCAGCGATAACTATACTATATGTCTTCTTCACATGGCTCTCCCTTTAACAATTGTTTAATCCGTTGTTGTTGGCGATACATGAATGCAGGATTGTGGCGCTTATCCATTTGATAATCGTTCTCAATAGTACCTGCAATTGTTTTTCCATTCGCGTGAAATACGACTATGCGATCGCTCATCATCAACGCTTCATCAATGTTATGTGTTACAAATAGTATCGTTAAATTTCTTTCATGACGTATTTTCTGCAATGTCTGTATTAATTGCTCCTTCGTTAAAATATCTAACGCTGAAAATGGCTCGTCCATTAACAAAACTTTTGGCTTTTGGATTAATGCTCTTCCTATTGCAACCCGTTGCTGCTGTCCCCCGGATAGTTGAAAAGGATAACTGTACTGCTGATTGTGAATATTCAATTGCGATAAAATAAATTGTGTCTCTCTTTCCCGTTCCTGCTTAGGTCGTTTGGCAAGCTTTAAAGGTAGAGCTATATTATCTTTCACCCTTTTCCATGGAAACAAGCCGTAATTTTGAAAAATAATCGCTATCTCCTGCTGTGGCCCTTTCAATTCTTTACCATCAAAATAAACGGTTCCATTACTCGGTTTCTCCAAGCCAGCTACAATTTTTAATAAAGAGGATTTTCCACTACCTGAAACACCAACAATAGCTACACATTCACCAGAAGATATATGAAAATTAATGTTTTGCAGGACAGTTACCATACTTGAGGCTGTCTTGTACGCTAAGTCAACATGCTGAATTCTATACACGACATATCCCCCTTTTATCGTTCTTCCAATGACGTTTCTACTAGCTCTTCATATGGAAAAGCTTTGTCCAATAATCCTCTAGAAACTAACCAATCAGATATACGCTCGACATTTTCTTGTGCTGGCACACGATTAGGAGTAAAGACTGGAACTGTATAATGCCCTTTTAAAATTCCCGGTACGTTTGACACTTTTAAAGCAAGTTCAAAGTATTTTTCTGGGTGCTGATTTAACTGTTTAATTGCTTCGTTGTAACCTCTTAGGAATTTTTCAATTACAGCTCTATTTTCTGTTATGTTTTTTTGTGTCATAACGATGACTGATTGAGACAAGTTCTCTCCAAGTGTTGTATCATCAATGACGATATTTGCACCTTGTGCAACAGCATAGCTTGCCAATGGCTCAGGTAATATGGCCACTTGCGCTTCTTTTCCAGCTAATACTGTATCTACACGTAATGAAAGATTCGGAAGATGAATTTTCGTTATTTCGGAAGAATCTAATTTTAAATGACGTTCATATTGCTCCATTAAATAATCCATCATTGTATTTTCAGAGATCATGACAGATTGCCCTACTAGCTGCTTTGGTTCAACAATAGAGCTATGTGGAGAAGAAACGACTAAAAATCTTCCTTCCTTCTCCGTCGCACCTAATGCTAATGCAATCGTTTTAACATCAATGCCCCCCTTTTTTATTAAATTTTGGACGATCATATCAGTCATCATTCCATCTAGCTCATCAGCCTCCATTGCCTTCGATTGATCAGAGGCACTGCCAAACTCTATAAGCTCGACATCGGCACCATATTTTTGAAAAAGCTGATCCTTCTCTGCAACATAAAGAGGGAGACTATCATCGATACGCAACACACCTATTTTTAGTGAAGGACGGTTGGTCATTTTTGTATCCTCACTACACCCACTTATAAAGGCCATAATGACAATCATAAAAAATATTCGAGAAAGGTGATATTGTATCATAGAGCACCTTCCTCCATAGTGACACTGTTTTCCTCAACGAATGCTGCTAGTTGTTCAAGACGTGAATGAGTGAATAATGTTTGAATAGAAAGTGCTATATTAAATTTCTCCTTTATTTTTCCGATAATTTGAATGGCCATTAAAGAATTACCTCCATATGCGAAGAAATCATCATCAATTCCAGGATGCGAATAAGACAATATTGCTTCCCAAATTTTCGCTATTTCTTTTTGCATCTCTGTAAAAGGTGCTCTATATTTTGGTGACATCTCTTGCTCATCTAAAGGTAACTGTTGTAAAAGTTTACGGTTAACTTTCCCGTTCTCTGACAGTGGCATTTTATCAATATTTTTGTACACAGTAGGTAACAGGTAATTAGGTAATTTTTGTGTCAATAAATTTTTGATTTGTTCAATAGCTAGACCACTTTGTTCATCTTCTAATACTACATATGCCACTAATAATGTCGCTCCATTACGTTTGAGAACAATTGTTGCCGCTTCCTTCACATTAGGCAATCTAGCTAGGTGATAATCTATTTCACCTATTTCAACCCGATAACCATTTAATTTAATTTGTGAATCTGCTCTTCCTAAAAATTCAATATTGCCATCAGGTAAATATCGCCCTAAATCTCCTGTAGCATATAGACGTTCTTTTGTAATTGGGTGAATTAAAAATTGCTCATTTGTCCGCTCTTCATTTTTCCAATATCCCATAGCAAGTCCCAATCCTCCGATATACAAATTCCCTGGCACATTCACAGGACAGGCTGCCATTTGATCATTTAATATATAGTAATATTGATTTGCTAAAGGTTTGCCATAAGGTATGCTCTTCCAATTCCTATTTACTGTTTGTATATCGAAAATATTTGACCATATAGACGCCTCCGTCGCACCACCTAGTCCTAAAATCCGTGTCTTCGGCGCGATTTCCCAAACATCTGTAGGTAAGCTTAATGGAATCCAGTCACCGCTCAACAACACAGCCCTTAGTGTTGGATATTGAGCAGACTCTATATTTCTACTATATTCTGTCAACATTTGCATAAAGGCTGGCACTGTATTCCAAATGGAGATGTGATGATTTTGTATTAATTTTTTCCAATATGCAGGTTCTTTTACATGCTCATCTTGTGGTATAACAATTCCACCCCCAGCAGCAAGTATGCCAAAAATATCATATACGGATAAATCAAACGTTAGGTTAGATAACGCAAGAATACGATCCTCCGTACAAACAGCAAGTCGATAATTAATATCTAATACCGTATTTACTGCACCTCTATGATCAATCATGACACCCTTCGGCTTACCAGTAGAACCCGAAGTATAAATGACATACGCTAAATCTGAAGGCAACAAGTCAGGACTATCGACTAGGCATTCTTGATGTGCCCATTCCGAATCAACGACCGTCACATGGTAATCATTTAGGAAGGGTAGCTGTGTGAGTAAATGTGCTTGTGTTACTATGGATTGAACTTCTCCCTCTCTTAAAAGAAATTCCATCCGTTCAATTGGCGTTGTACAATCAATCGGTAAATATGCCTTCCCTGCTTTAATAATCCCCAATGTAGCAACTATTTGTTCCCATCCTTTTTCCATAACAATAGCAACTAATTTCCCTTTAGTACCATCCCGTGCAAGTAATGATTGAGCAGTATGATTTTTTAAATGACTTAGCTGTTGATACGTAATAGTTTTTTCTTCTGAGAACACTGCGATATTAGTAGGATTTTCAGCTATTTGTTTTTCAACAAGACTTAATAACGTCTCATTTGATATTGCTGTGTCCTGCCCTTTAATTTTTCCTACTTGCTCTTGAGATGGTAAACGTACAAGACTTCCAATTCGTTGTTTCCATAAATCTTCCTTCGTAGCAAGTTCTATTAAAATGCTACTGTATGCTTCAAACATGTCACGGACTAAATGCTGTGGGAAAAGCTCTTCTATTGCGTCCCAGCTTAACCATAGTTCACCTTTTTGCTCTGAAACTTGATGATCAAGCCAAACTTGGGGAGTTTGAGATAATCCATATACAATATCTCCTAAATAGCCACCCATTGTTGTAGCCCCATTATTTTTTTCCAGCCCTAATCCACTTGTAAAGACAAATGGCATCATGATGCCCATTTGACGATTCCACTTTTTTGCTAGTGCACGCTCTACATATACACCACTCACATAAGGATGCTCTAAATCATGTAATAGTTGCTTTTGAATATTTCTAGCACGTTCTAGAAAAGATTCTCCTTTTGACATATCAATAGATAAAAGATTAAGCGATGTAAAGTCTCCTATAAGCTGTTCTACATCCGGTTCGAATAGCACACGATGGAAACGAGTAAGATTTATTGTAAATTTTGGTTGACTACTCCACCTTGCTAAAGTTTCAGCATAAGCAGCGATTAACAAAGAGGCTGGCGACAAGTTCATTTTGGCAGCCAATTGCTTTAAGGCTAGCCATTGTTGTGAAGATAGTTTCTCTTCATATCTAGTAAACTTACAGTTAGATAAATCTTCTTTATAATCAAGTAGCGGTAAATCTGGTGCAGGGTACATATGATCAATACGTTGATGCCAATATTGCATATCCTGCTCATACATTTCTGTCTCCTGAATTTTTTCATAAGCCAATATATAATCTCTGAATGTAGTTTGAAGCGCTTGTAGTTTTGCTGAAGAATCATCGTATAGTCGCTTCCACTCTTTAAATAAATAGAACATACTAAAGCCATCAAAAATAATATTGTCAAAACTAATATGTAGTCTTGTTTTATATTCATTAATAGTCGATATTCGAATATCAAACAATGGCCACTCACTTGGGTTAAATGTTTGATGCTCCATCTCCCTTCGTACTAATGTAAGCTGTTCTTTTTGCTGTTCTATTGAAAGATTTGTAAGATTGTACGATGCAATGGAATAATACTCTACAAACTCTTGGACTTGTTGATGTTGTCCATCATTTAAAATGACGGCCCTCATCATATCATGATATTGTATAAGTCGATTCCATATTTGTTCCACTCTTACATGATTTAGAGCTGGGCAATCCATTTCAAAATAGCAGTGGGTGGATACATCACCGTACGCATAAATACCACTACGACCTAGCCAATATGCTTGTTGAACTTCTGTTAATGGAAATGGCTCGAAACGATCCTGCTCATTAGGCACTAAAGTTGGTAGCTTTTTCTCCGTTCCCACGTTTATCTTTTGATGCACCAACTCCTCTAATAACAGTGCCATCTGTTGAAACACAGGTTGATTGAAGATTGCTTCTAAGCTTATTTTGACAGCAAATTTCTCTTTTATTTTTGCACTCAGCTGAGTAGCTAATAATGAATCCCCACCTAGCTCAAAGTAATGATCACGTATGCTAATTGCATCTATCCCTAATACTTCGGTCCATATTTCTGCTAACCTTAGTTCGATTGAGGTTGCTGGTGCAATAAATTCTTTTGTAGCTAAATTGACTTTCTCAATCTCATGGATTGGTAATGCCGCTCGATTCACCTTGCCATTGGCCGTAATAGGTAACTCCTCTAATGGAATAATTACATGCGGAATCATGTAACTTGGTAATCGCTTTTCTAAATAATGTTTAAGTGGCTCTAGCTGGAATTCTGAAAGTGATTGTCTTTCAACTTGAGCTACAAATAAATACTGAGTAAAGGCTGTATCATTAGGCTGTAACTTAATATTTGTGAAGTCCTCCTCTTTAAAAATAGCAAGCCAACGTTCTTCCGATAGTAATGGAAGACATGTCTTTTCCCGTTCGTCCTTAAAATGTGTAAAACCATCTTCTAAAAATGCTGTACTGACTAATTGCAAAGGATTATTCTCTGTCATTTCTAAATTAATGAATAGTCCACCATGCTTTAATAGCTTCTTTAGATCTTTAAGTGAATTTCTAATATGGGCTGCTCTATGCAAAGAGTGAGACGCCACAATCAAATCATATTCTCCATCTATAAAGCCTTGAGAAATTGGACATTTATTTATATCAAGTACTTTAAAATGGATATTGGGCTGTAAACCTACTATTTTTTTAGCACGATTTAAAAAGTAGTTAGACTCATCTGTAGCGGTATAATGAATCTCATCTATTGAAAAAGTCTCTGCTAGCATACGAAGTGTGTTCGTATGACGCACCCCAACCTCTAATATTTTGAGTGGTGCTTGACGTTCTATTCGATTATTTAAAACAGTTTGAATCAGAGTCGCTATTAATTCCTGCTGGTTTTTTCCACCAGACGCAGTTTCTATCAATTGTTCTAAAGGATGTATGTTATGATGAAGCAATAATTCTAAAGGCTCTAGTTCACCAGTTAAAAGCGCATAGCTTTTTTCGAAAAAGTCAGAAATAAAATCCCTTATATATGTTGTTTGCATTTTCTCTAAACTACTAAACCGTTCTTCACTATTAACGATTAAGCATTGTTTATTATGAATAGTAGATCCTTCACAAGATACTAAATCGTTTTTTTCTAAAAAACTAAACCATTGATATATTAAACTTTGATATCTACTGTTAACTTTTTCTCGCTCTATTATTTTTAAAATATTGTAACGAACATCTTTTTCTATCGAAAACCCTAATTTGGCAAGTATTTTACAAATCGTTTCCATAGTAAGATATTCACAATAATCCTTCAATAATCGATAATGATTTTCATTCTCACTACGAATTTTAGTAAAGTACCCATTCTCTTTTAATTGAATAATATAAGACCAATCAATCATTGGTTTATTATATTTAATAGTTTGCGCTTGTTCTTTTTCAGAACTACTTACAATATAAGCGGCTAAATATTGGGTTTTCTCTCCTCTTACCGTGACAGCAGCATCCTCAACTATCTCATAACTTCTAATAGCACTTTCGATTTCACCTAATTCAATACGGTGCCCCCGTACCTTTACCTGTGAATCATTTCTTCCTAAAAACTCGATAAGACCGTTGTTCCAAAATCGACCGATATCCCCAGTTTTATACCAACGAGTACCTTTCTCTTCTATAAAGCGTTCAGTTGTTAATTGTGGCTCTCCTACGTATCCTTTGGCTACACCGGCGCCTCCTATCCACAGCTCTCCTGCTTTCCAACTCGGACAGTCTTCCCCATTTCTATCAATAATTCTATAAAACTGATTTTTCAGTGGTCTTCCATAAGGTATTGAATGCCAACTTGCTGGTATTGGATGATTGACATCATAATAATTGGACCAAATTGCCGCTTCTGTCGCACCACCCATTGCTACTAATAACCCTTTCGGTGCTATTTTTAACAGTCTTTCAGGAATATCTACACTAATCCAATCCCCTGACAACATCACAATACGTAAATTTTGACAAATCATATTTACGCTCTCGGCCTCTATTAAAAACATCTTCAATAAAGCAGGTACGGAATTCCATAATGTAATACGGTAATTACATAATAACTTTAACCAAATATCAGCGTTTCGAGCTGTATCGTCTGATATAAGGACAAGGCTGCCACCAACACTTAAAAGACCAAATATATCATATACAGATAAATCAAAATCTAATGATGATAATGCTAGAATACGATCTTCTTTGCTTATGGCATATTTTTTATTAATATCTGCAATTGTATTCCAAGCGGCCTTATGACTAATTTCTACACCTTTTGGTTCTCCCGTTGAACCTGATGTAAAAATAATATAAGCAGAACTGTTTACGTCTACTTTTGGCAACTTCACATGACCAAATTGATGGATCTGTTCCATCATAATAACTTGTACTTGTTCAATATCTTTGTACTTTTCTTCGTAGGAGGCCGTTGTTAGAATAAAAGAAACATTTGCCTTCTCAATAATTTTTTTATAACGGTCACTCGGCTGTGTCACATGTACAGGAACATAACAACCTCCAATAGCTAGTACTCCTAAAATCGCTTGTATTTGCTCTAATCCCCTTGGCAATGAAATCGCTACTCGATCACCTTGTTTAAAACCATTATGTAATAGGGTCGTTGCAACCTTTTCCGCTTGTAATGACAGCGTCTTATAACTGACTTCTTTATGACTTATACCATCTATAAGCGCTATAGCTTGTGGCTGTTGCTTTGCCTTTTCGAAGAAAGACGTGTGCAAGCATTGAGCATTATCTTCTATTGTGGCATTATCAATTAATTGACGTCTTACTTCTTGTGCTTTTGTTTCGATAGTTGGCTGTTGGAGCCAATGCTGTTCATCTTCAATTAACCAATGAATAGTTTTGATAAACAGTTCAAACATTTCATCCAGCAAACCCGAAGGGAATAAATCATCTAAACCATCCCAAATACATAACAAACCATCATCCATATCAAACATTTGGAAATCTAACCAAACTTGTGGCGTTTGTGAAATCATATAATGAATAGTACCAAATGCATCTTTAAACTCTTCATTAATAAGTGGTACACCTAAATTACATGAAAAAACTATTGGAGCAAACACTTTTTCATCTGGATAATACTTAGCCAAATCCCGTTGAATTTTCACACCTGAATAAGCAGTATAGTTTAAATCTTGATGAAATTGCTGTTGTAAACTTTTCATAAATGCTAAAAAATGTTGAGGAATTTCACTATCAACTTCCAATAATAATAGGGTAGTAAAATCAGCTACAACATGCTCTAGCTCTTCAGACAAAGTATCTCGGTTAAACAACGGAATATTAATAATAAAACGAGATTCACTGCTCCATCTACTTAATGTATATGCATAAGCTGCTAACAATACCATTGCAGGTGTGACGTTATGGCGTGAGGCAGTAAATTTAAGCTTGCTCCAAGATTGTTCTTCTAAAAAATGCTCCCTTCTTGTAAATTTAGGGGTGTGCTGTATCAACTCAGCATTGTATGATAACGGTAGTTTTGGACCTAATGGCAAAGTTGTTAACCTGTTTTTCCAATAAGCCTCTGCGTAGCTTTCTTCATTGGAATTTGCTAGTGCTTTATCATGTAGATATTTTGCAAAGCTCCAATTTTCAGGTGCCTTCGGTTTTTGCTGTCTAGAATAAGCTGCCGCTAAATCACTTAAAATGATTTGGAAACTTTGAACATCAGCTACAAGTAAGTCTATATCGAAATGGAGACGAGTTTTACCATTTGGTAATAGAGATAGTTGTAAGCGAGCTACTTCCCCTTGATCAATTGCCAATAGCCGGTGTGAGGTATTAGCGCGAATAGTTTCTAGCTTTTTGCTAATCTCGACTTGCGAGCAAGCTGTAAAATCGTGGACATCAATAGTTGTAAAAGGTGATTCTATTAAAATTTGCTGTTGACCATCTTCTGTATATTTGACACGAAGCATAGGATGATGCTGAATTATTAATGCCCATGCTGCTTTAAGCCGCTCTATATCAATATTTTGACCATCAATTTCCATATAGCCATGGCAGCCATTTCCACCTAAATATTGACCGCTTTGCCGTCCTACCCAATAAGCATACTGCACATCTGTTAATGGAAAAGGTTCATACATATTAGATACTGTTTTATCTTGATTTTCTAATAATTCGTTATCATTATTAATTGTATATACATTATCTCTATTTATTAATTTAATCCAAGCACTTAAATACGGCTCGGATATTAATTCCTTAAAGGTAATTGTTACACCAGCTTTTTTTAGTTTGCCAACTAATTTCATCACTTGTAAGGAGTTTAAGCCTAACTCTAATAAATTTTGATCCTCATGTATTTCCTTCTGAACACCGAGTAAATGATTGACTTCCAGCGCTAGACTTTGGATTTTATCTAGATCATTCTTTAATCTCAATACATAGACGCCTCTCTTTCCATAGCAATCTGTTTTAATTTGTTCTTATCAACCTTCCCTACATTTATAAACGGTAACCGCTCTACATATATAATTTGATCTGGGAGTTTATATTGAGCAGCGCCTAGATGAATTAGATAACTACATATTTCATCTCGTTCAATTCTTTCTCCATCCGACACTAAAAATGCACAGATGCTTTCTCCCAACTCTTTGTCTGGCAAACCAATAACAGCTGCATCTTTTATAATTTCATGCGTTCGTAGAAAGCTTTCGATTTCAGAAGGTATAACATTTTCACCTGCACGATTAATTTGCTCTCTTACTCTACCAACAATTTGTATATTCCCCTCTGGCGTTATACGTGCTTTATCGCCAGTTCGTAAAAAATAATCCGTTGTAAAAATATCAGCATTTAAAGCAAATGCTTGATAGTAGCCCCCGAATGTATACGGGCCTTTCGCCACCAATTCCCCATGCTCACCTTGGGGAACTTCTCTCCCTAGCTCATCTATAATCTTTATTTCATCACCTAAAGAAATCGCTTGCCCTTGACAGCTCGTAACAATTTCTATAGGATCATTTAATGCTGTGAAGCAAGTAATTCCTTCACCTAATCCATATCCTTGTTGTATTTTACATTGAAATTTATCCATAAAATGAACAGCTGTTTTTTGCTCTATGTGAGCAGCGCCAATTAATACAACCGCTAAACTCGACATATCCAATTCTTCATACCATTCAAAAGCTTCTAACCATAAGCTAGCTATTGTTGGTACAATTGAAGTATGTGTCACACGTTCCTTTTCGATTTCCTGAAATGCTTCATCAAAGCTAGAAGTTTGACATAATACCACTTTGCCTCCTGTAAAAAGAGTGCCTAATATGCCTGGAGAGCATAACGGATAATCATGCGAAATAGATAATACTGCCATGTATACAGTTTCAGGATTCATTCCACATTTTTCAGCAGAGGTTAGTGCATTGTAAGCATATGCCTCATGGATTTTCGGAATAATTTTCGGAATACCTGTAGTGCCACCAGACAATAAATATAACGCAGTATCTCTATAATGTGGTAAACCACTAACCGCTAATGAATGGTTACTTTCTTTAAGCTGATCTAATGTTACATGTGTAAAAGTTGCTGACCACTGTACGGTAGATTTACCAACCGTCACAATATATCGAATACTTTTATGCAGGGGGATGATCTGTGCAGCCATGCACTCATACTGAAAGCCAAGATGAGTGTTGCAACATATATAAGCTATTGGCTGTACCATCTTAGCAACTGTATCAATTTCTATTTCTCTATGAGAAGGCAACATCAGAACAGGCTGCACACCTATTTTTAGTAGACTAAATAATATAGTAATAAACTCAATTGTATTTGGTAATTGTAATAAAACCCGATCACCCTGCTGCCAACCTAATGATAAAAAGCCTGTCGATAATTGCTCTATTTCTTGAAGCAGTTCTTGATAAGTTAGGCGTCGATTTCCTTCCACAACTGCTATGTTATGAGGAAATTGTTCAGCGATAATTTCTAGCTCCTCCATTAATGTTTTCTTTCTTAAAAAACCCAATTGCTCATATCGTTCAACCTCATGTAAATACCAATCTATTTGTGGAGACATGCTTTTCGCTCCCATCCTCTCATCTACAAAATACATTTGTTATACGCTACTTAATTGATGTTCCTTTTTCCACATTGCTGCATATTTGCCTTCTTTAGCAATAAGCTTTCGATGTGAACCTTCTTCTACGATTTGTCCTTTATTAACAACTAGGATTTTGTCTGCATTTTTAATAATGGAAAGTGTATGGGCAATCATCACAACCGTTTTTTTCTGTTTCAAAAGATTTTTAATCGCTTCTTTTACAGCCAACTCATTTTCGATATCTAATGATGCTGTCGCTTCATCTAATAAAAGTATTGGGCTGTCCTTTAAAATGGCACGTGCAATGGATATACGCTGTCTTTCGCCCCCTGACAAATTATTACCATTTTCTCCAACTATTGTGTCATATCCATACTCTAATTTCTCAATAAAATCATGGCAATTTGCCTCTTTCGCAGCATTAATAACTTCTTGTTCTGTCGCATCTGGCTTTGCATAGCGAATATTATTTAAAATCGTATCATTAAACAAAAATATATCTTGATCGACTATTGAAATTTTCTGCAATACTTTTTCAGAAGCAATTGATTGAATAACTTGCTGACCGATTAATATATCACCGCGTTCAGGCTCATAGTATTTTGTTATTAAATTTAAAATAGTTGATTTTCCCGAACCCGAAGGTCCAACAATCGCCACAAACTGTGAAGAATCAATTTCAAAATTGATATTACGTAGTATAGGTTCCCCTAGGTTGTAAGCGAAATTCACATTTTGAAAAGCTATACTACACTGTTCAGGTTCAAAAGAAGCATCATTTGGTAACTCCTCCACCTCGTCTATAACATCTTCAATTTGTCTTTTTGCAATCATTAAGTTTTTATAAGAGGTTAAATCAATAAAAAGTGTGCCAAATAATTTGCATGTAAATAAAGGGGTAATGCTAATTAGAAAGAAAGAAGACGCATCTAAATTCCCTTCCAGCCATTGATGTCCTGCTAAATAAAGAACAGTTGGTAAACTCATCCAACAAAAAATACTAAATGTTGTACCGATTGGAATTACTTTAATCTCATATAAATAACTAACATCACTATAGTCCTTCATTGATGAGGTAGTTGCATTATTTTTAACACCACCCAAACCAAATGATCGCAACGTTTGAATACCATTTATATACTCAACTACAGCACTTGTATTACTTGTCATAATGTTTTTCTTCTGGTTTCCGTATTTTTTTACCATTAAAAAGGACAAGTAAAGTGTTGGTATTAATAATAAACCTGAACATAACAGAACTACCCCAGCAGGTATATAAATAGTCGAAACAAAGCCAATTAGCAGTAAAGTAAATGAAGCATTTTTTATAATATCTCCTATTTTATGAGTCAAAATATTTTCATAATTATTGACACTTGTTGTCGTTGCATTAATGTACTCTCCTGTTTGTGCCTTCGTAAAGGAGGAAAGCGGTATTTTTTTCATTTTATCGCCCAGTGTCAAGCGAAGAATTCTACTAATCTGGGCACCTCCAATTTGCCCTCTCGTATAACCAAACGCATAGATGATTAAACGAATAACAAAAACAGCGCCTAGCAATGACAGAATTCGAGTTAACATGTTCATCGTTAGTTGCTCTGTTATTAAAGCATTAATCGTGTAATATAGTACGATAAAATTAAAACCAGCTAGCATACCCTCGATGACATTGAAAACAACAGAAAGATAAAAAGAAGCATTTTTTGTAAATGCATGTTTTTTGTCCATACTTAAGTCTCCTTCATAAATGGGCTTTCCCTGGAAAGACCCTTCCCTTTCTTGTGAATATCTAGAACCTTTTCACTCCACTTTACTTTGAGAGAAGTCTTATCTAGCTTTTTTTCCATCAGATGTTGCAGCATTCATTAATATTTAAAACAAGTACAACATCTTAAAGTTCATACGTAATTTCTCTAGCTTTACTATAATCCTGCCAAATCTTTTTATATGAAGGGTTTTCTTCTAGCATTTCTTGATGTGTTCCACATGCTTGTAGCGTTTGATTTTCTACAATTGCCACTCGATCACAATGCTTAATAATACCAAGACGGTGTGCAATGATAATTACTGTCTTACCAACACAAAGTTCAGCAATGGCTTGATCAATCTCTGCCTGATTTTCTGGATCTGCTGCAGATGTTGCTTCATCTAATATTAAAATTGGTGCATTTTTTAAAATGGCACGTGCAATAGCAATTCGCTGTTTTTCTCCGCCAGAAAATCTATTTCCAAAACTTCCTACTCTCGTATCGTAACCCTCTGGTAATGAAATAATAAAATCATCTATTTGTGCTTTTTTCGCCGCATCCCTTACCTCATCAATTGTGGCATTAGAGCCCATGACAATATTTTCAAACACTGTACCACTCGATAAAAAGGTCTTTTGGAATACTATTGTTATATTTTTCAGTAATTCCTCATAGTCAATATCCTTCACATTTCGATTACCAATCAATACTTCTCCTTGCTGAACGTCATTAAAACGTGATATCAACTGTACAATGGTGCTTTTCCCTGAACCTGAAGCACCTACGATAGCTATTTTTTCATTTTCAGCAATAGACAGATTGACATTCTTTAAATGCTCTTTCTGCCCATCATAAGAGTAGTTGACATTTCTTAATTCGATATTATTATTGTTCGGAAATGCCTGCCCTTGCCCAAAAACAGGTGTTTCTAAAAAGGCTACGCATTTCTTTACAGCATTTAAAACCTGTGCAAAGTTTGAACCTAATTCCTGTAAAGGTCGTAATTCTGTTAAATACAATGAGCCTACAAATGCAAAAAGAATAAAGACACTTCCTGTTAAACTACCGTTTAAAAACCACATTCCACCAATAGGTACCATGAGAAGTAAGCCACATTCTATAATAATGACATAGTTCGCATATGGCGGACCCATCTTCAAAGACATTTCTTTCCAGATATTAAATTCATCGTCTACTGCGTTTGTAAACTTTTTAAATGATGAACTACTCATGTTATATGCCTTAATTAAACGCATACCTTGAATATATTCGATAATGATTGCATTTAGATTGGCTACGGAACGAGCTGCTCGATCCATTATTTGATTCGTTCCCCGAAACATTATGGCCATTACTGCCACTGCAACAATTAATGGAATAAACGAAATAAGCGCTAATGGTACGTTAACTGTACATAAGTAAAAAAAGACAGCAACTGGACCACTCATGTAAAAGACTAACTCTGGTAAATGATGTGCTAAAAATAACTCTAGCTTTTCAATTTCTTCATTTAATAGTGTTTTAATTTCTCCTGTATTTCGTTCATTTAAAGAACCTAATGAAACCTGCGCCATGTGCTCTGTTACTTGACAACGCACTTTAAATAACGTTCGATAGGCGCCCTTATGCGATAGAGTACCGGAAATAGCAAAGAGCCCAAATCGAACAATTATCGCAATAGCCAAAACCAATAAATTTTGAATTAACGAAGCTTTTGTTAAATTATTGTGATAGACGTGCTCAATAATTTGATAAATAACAAAATAAGGTACAATTGTTGAAAGACCACTAATTAAAGAACATAAAACAGACAAATATAAATATTTTTTATCCTTTCCAGCCCAAGAAAGAAGCACAAAGATCGGATTTTTATTTTGTTTTACAACTTTCCCCATTATCGTTCAGCCCTTTCCTATGCATCGTAATTTTGTATTGTACATTTCTCTGCACATTGCAGGTCAGTTACGTTAGTATCCATTTCCTGCTATCTAGTGAAAGTTTCAATTGTATACTGATGATTTTCTTTATTTAACTTATAATCATCTTGCTTTTTTCCATCTCCGAAGCGAAGTATACGATGACAGCAGGATGCTATAAATTCTAGGTCATGTGTAATAACAAAAATAATTTTATTAGCATCTGCCAAATTCTGTAAAATTATAGAAACCTTTTGCATACTGTCAAAATCTAATCCACTTGTCGGTTCATCAAACACTATAATTTCTTTTTCACTTATTAAACTTGCAGCTACAGCAAGTCTCTGTTTTTGTCCTCCTGATAATGTATTCGGGTGTCGATTGGCCAGCTCTAATAAATCCATTTCCTCCAATGCTTTTCGTACTAAATTCGGATTGGGATTTTTCACCCCAAATACACATTCTTTTTCAACAGTTTCTGCGAATAACTGATAATTGACATCTTGCATCACCATATGGGAAAGCTGTGCCTGCTTTTTCATTGTTAGTTTTTGTTTATTAAAACAAATATTTCCTGATGATATTTTATGTAGTCCACATATCGCTCTAGCAAAGGTCGTTTTTCCTGCACCATTATGTCCTGTGATTGCAATTATTTCTCCGCTTTTTGCTGTGAATTGAATATTTTCTAATACCTTTCTTTTTTTGTGCGATATAGTGACATCCTTCACAACAAGCTCATGAACTTTTTGTTCAGCAGGTAGCAGTTTATGTTGAAATTTTACATTATCTAAATAAAGTGTGCGGAGTCCTAATTGCCTCAGTTGTAGATCTGAAAGCTGTAAAAAATCCTTTTGTGAGTATGCTGATACAATTTGTCCCTTATTTAATACAATGGCTCTATCAATTAATTCTTTTAAATAGTAAAGTCTATGCTCCGATACAATAATTGTCTTACCTTGCATTTTTAGTAATGCAATCATGTCTTTTAAATCCTCAATAGCAGCCGCATCTAAATTAGAGGAAGGCTCATCTAATACAAAAATATCCGGTGCTACAGCATACACACTTGCAAAAGCAATCTTTTGCTTTTCTCCCCCTGATAAATGAAAAATATTGCGTCGACGAAGCCTTTCTAAACGAAGCTCAGACGTAATTTGCAGCATTCGTTCTTCCATCATTTCTTTTGAATATGCCATATTTTCCATTCCAAATACAATCTCACTATCAGTATCCACATTAAAGAATTGTGATCTCGGATTTTGGAAAACCGTTCCAACCTGTTCGCTTAATTCATACATTTTCCTATTTTCTACAGGTTGATTATTTAACAACACTTGCCCTTTAAGCTTTCCAGAATAAAAATAAGGAATTAAACCATTAATTGCTCGGATAATAGTTGTTTTACCACAGCCGCTCTTACCACACAGTAAAATGCACTGTCCCTTTTTTACATGAATATTTATATTTTCTATACCTTCACTTTTCTCATCTGTATAATGAAATGAATATTGCTCGACTTTCAACATATGAACACTCCTCCGAACACAAAAAATGTAAATATAAATATTACAATACTATCACTGAATTGGAATGATACATGTTGAAAGCAAGAACGCTCTTTCGGGTTTTCAATCCCTCTCGCTATGCTAGCAGCAGATAATTCATCAGCAATTTTTGAGGCTGCCATCATTAAAGGAACGTAAATACATTCAACCGTTTGCACAGGATTTTTTAGAAAACCTATTATGGAGGGTGAGATGCCTCTCAACTTCATAGCATCCTTTATATATCGCCAATCCTCACCAATCATTGGAAAATAGCGTAACATTACAGCTAATGGAATAATTACCTTTTTGGAAATTCTTATTTTTCCTAAAGCCGTCATAAATTCATTTATTTTTGTGGTTCCAACTAATAAACCACCCATTACAACACATGGGAATATTTTTCTGATAAACATTGCAAATGATACAAACATTAGCTCCCACACACCTGTCAAAAACATTTCACTTACTAAGTGAACTCCTAGAATAAACCCGTATCCAAGCATCATTTTCAATGAAAAAGAAAACATCCCCATCAGTAAGCAAAGACTAAATATTATGGCCATTAATATGAGTTCAAATTGAAAAGAAGGTGACAAAAAAACTGCTGCATTTACTAACAGTAGTAGATATATTTTCGTTCTTGGATCAAGTTTGACGGTGAAAACATGCATATGCATATTGCCCTGCAATTCTTCTTCCTTATTCATAAGTTCACCGCCCTACCTATGCCAGCACTCCAGATTTTTCAAACTGTTTTCTCAATAATTTTTTTCCCAATAAACCGCTAATCAAAGCGCATAGCATTGTGCCAACAATCATTGTTGGTAACATCCAATTTTGGGCAGTTGTTAACATCGTATCCATATAAGCTTGTTCTGTTCCTTGACCTACCAAATACTCCTTATACGCTTGTTGATTAAACCACAGCATTACGTAAGAACCCATTGGATGAAGTGAAAAAACAATATAGCTTATAATATTAATTGATATATTTTTATACTTACCAATCGATGCTATTAATTCACCAATTATAGCTAATCCTATACAGGCTAATGACCATAACCAGTACATCCCTGTAACGAAGGTAATAATCGCTAACAATATTCCTAAAATAAGAATAGGACCAAATTTCGGTACTTTTGCAATCATTAATAAATAAATAGGTCCCGTTAATAGAGCAGCGCCAGCTGGCATTAAAAACGTTAATACAGGATTGGGAGCAAAAAAGGCTGATCCAATCATCATGAATATAAAGAATAGTGCTGAGAAAATACCGATTGTAATTAAATCTTTAATACTTAGAGATTTTTGCTGCATTGTTTGAGAATACATATCTACATTCACCTTCCTTTTTGTAGTAATTATTACTATTTTTTCTTACATTTTATTGATAATGATTATCATTATCTATTATAATAAATAATAGTACATAAAAAAATAACTACACTATGTTTACGTCCAATCAAGGAAGAGGAAAGTCTAATTAAGGAAAGGAGAAATCAGATGACATCTCATCATTTTAAACCTCTATTATTAGAAAATGGTTTTTCAAAATTTGACCAAATGAGCAAATATAACTCAGTGGGCACTACTTATACAATCGATCCAACTTTAGGTAAAGGTTATTATTGGATATACCATTTTGAGGAAATGTTTTCTATTCTCATTCATGATTTTTATTTTTTTGAGGATTACCAGCTAGAATTAACAATGCCTGAGCTTTTAACCGTTACATACTATGAATCTATTTCAGGTGAGGAGCTTAACCCTTACCAACCCTTAAAGCCAGGTTATATAAGAAGTTATTGGGGAAAAGGAGAAAAATATAGCGCTATTATTCATAAAAATATTCCAGTACAATCAATCGGTATTGAGTTTACCCCTATTTTTTGTGATCAATTTCTAGCACATAAATATGGTGAAAAATATGTGAATCCACGTCAAGCATTAACAACACTAAAAGCCACAACTACTTTTCCAGAAATGGTTATCCTACTTCGACAAATAGCGGCTTATCGTGGTTCTGACCTGACTTCTGCACTTTTTTATGAAGGAAAAGTATATGAAGCATTAGCCCTTATTATGGAACGTGTACTTTTCAATAAAACTTGTCATTGCTCACAAATTTCTAAAGAAGATATTCACCAAATTGAACATGTAGCCACTCATATAGAAAAATACTACGCCCTACAACTAACTTTAGATCATTTAACTAAAATTTCTTGCATGGGTGCTACAAAATTAAAAAAATTATTTAAAGAAGTGTATCATTGCACAATTACCGAGTATATTCAAAAACAACGAGTCCATCAGGCTGAGAAATTACTAGCTCATACAGAGCTCCCTATTAACGAAATTGCTCGAACAGTAGGCTATCAAAGTGCAGGTAGGTTTTCAGAGTTATTTAAACGCTATGCAGATTTAACACCAAAAGAATATAGGCAGCAAATATTTAGAGGTTAAACATAAAAGGAGGTTATTGATCATCATAAAACTTGCTCTACTTTCCATTACAGATTCGTATTTCGATATATATCATTCAAAACTTACAGCTTTCATTTCAGATGACAAACAAAACAAACTTCAACGATTCCATTTAAAGGATGACTATAAGCGAGGTTTATTAGCTGACATATTAGCTAGATATTTAATTGCAACAAATTTTAATATAGCCCCATCAGCTATTGAATTTTACAATAATCAGTATGGTAAACCATATGTTAAAAATCTACCTTACGCCTTTTTTAATATTTCACATTCAGGAGATTATGTTTTTTGTGGTGTCAGTAATATGGAAATCGGTGTCGATATTGAAAAGCAAAATATACTGGATCTCAATCTCGCTCAACATATTTTTGCTCCTGAGGAATATCAAGATTTAATCATTTTATCTGACAGAAATCAATTAGATTATTTTTATAAACTATGGACATTGAAAGAAGCCTATATTAAATATTGTGGCGTAGGCTTGTCTTTGCCACTTCATTCCTTCTTTTTTAAAATTAATGGTGGTGGCATTCATTTATATTCTACAAACCAATTGGATTCTCTATATTTTTTAAGCACCAGTGTTGAACAGCAGTATTCTATAGCTTGCTGTTCCAATGAGCAAATTGAAGCGAATGCTATTGAACAAATTTCTTTACATACTATTGCAACTTTTTTTCAGCAATATGATGAATGATTTATTTTTCATATAAAACAACCCTCAAACTTTATTCGTTTGAGGGTTGTTTTACTTTTCTTAGTCAAAAGTAATTTTATTCACTGCATCACGGTCTAATTTTTTAATAACTTCCACCATTAATTTTACAGCATTATCATAATCATCACGATGTAAAATGCCTGCATGTGAATGGATGTAACGTGTTGCAATACCGATTGATAGAGCCATTTTAGACATGCTCGTATATGCTGCACATTTACCATTCCTTCGCCAATTCATGATTTTCTATGTTACAATTTCTTATATATGGAATTTTCAGTTAGTTGAAGGGAGGCAGATGAAAAGGCATTGAAAAAATTATTATCTTTAGTGTTTTTGACAGTATTTATTTTAACAGCATGTAACTCATCATCAACCCTAAGTATTAGTGAAATTGAGAGTGTTCCAGAAAAAGTGCAAAAGGTAATTGATGAAAAAAATACACTTCAAAAAATCAACGAAGTAGATAAGGATGTTTCTTATATCGTTTTTCGGTCAAAAGGAACAGTTACAACAGACCTTGAAACACAAGGTGATACATTAATAATAAAGTTAAATGTTACAAATCAACAAGATAATGCAATCAAACAACATGTCTATAAATTAACGTTAGACTCTAACCATGATACGATTGATATTCACATCAATGGAAAATCTACAACTATTGATAATGTAACAGGTATTTGAGGAGCAATTATCCTCTTTTCTACAATCGAAATATTAACCTATCACACATCAATATTGGGGCTTGTGTGTAAAACTACATACAAGTCCTTTTGTTATGCTTTCCTATAACTCCACATATAGCTTTGTAGCACAATCAGAAAACCAGCGTGAATGATTTCTCTACTTCGTTCTCTTCTAGGAGCTTACTAGGAGTTTCTCATGTAAGCTAACAAAATTAAAACAGCATATAGAGCTTATCTACAATGCTTTGTTCTTCTGTTTGTGTTTGAATTGCTAGTATTCTTGTATCAACATGGATAGATTTCTTTGGTCTAACCAACGTAAATAGCCTCCTAACATTTTTGTTAGAAGGCAAAACTACGGTATTTCAATTTAGTTCTTTCAGCAGTATTAGTCAAAAATAATTTTATTGACTGCATCACGGTCTAATTTTTTAATAACTTCCACCATTAATTTTACAGCATTATCGTAATCATCACGATGTAAAATGCCTGCATGTGAATGGATGTAGCGTGTAGCAATACCGATGGATAGAGCAGGTATACCATTTGCAGTTACGTGGATAGAACCAGCGTCTGTACCGCCACCAGCCATTGCCTCGAATTGATATGGAATATTGTGCTCATCAGCCACATCTAATACGAATTCACGTAAACCGCGGTGTGATACCATTGATGCATCGTAAACAACAATTTGTGGACCAGCACCCATTTTACTAGTTGATTCTTTTGCAGTTACCCCTGGTGTGTCTCCTGCTACACCTACATCGACAGCAAAGCCAATATCTGGTTGGATCTTATGCGTAGCAGTTTTCGCACCACGAAGCCCTACTTCCTCTTGTACATTCCCTACAGAATAAAGGATGTTAGGATGCTTTTCATTTTGCAATGCTTTCATAACATCAATTGCAATCGCACAACCAATGCGGTTATCCCATGCTTTTGCTAATAAGTATTTTTCGTTTTTCATCACATTAAATTCGAAATATGGTGTTACCATATCGCCAGGACGTACGCCCCATTCAAGCACTTCATCTTTTGAAGCTGCACCAACATCGATAAACATATCTTTAATGTCTACTACTTTGTTACGCACATCTGCTGGTAAAATATGAGGAGGCTTTGAACCAATAACCCCAATAATTTCATCGCCTTTACGTGTTGTAATTGTTACACGCTGTGCAAGCATAACTTGGCTCCACCAGCCACCTACAGTTTGGAATTTAATGAACCCTTTGTCATCGATTTGAGTAACCATGAAGCCTACTTCATCTAAATGACCTGCAACCATAATTTTAGGACCATTTTCATCGCCAACTTTTTTAGCAATGACGCTACCTAAATTATCTGTTTCAACTAAGTCTGCATATGGTCCAATGTATTTTTTCATGACCTCGCGTGGTGCACGTTCATTACCTGCAATACCATTCGCATCTGTTAAATCTTTAAACATTTGTAATGTTGAATCTAGCTGTGTCATCCTTTTGCCTCCTGACTCTTATATCTTCTCTATTATACTTCGTTTACCGAAATATTCCTAGCTAAATCGTCAGAAAATTGGTGTATTTCTTACACTTTAATATCCTGTGCGCTGACGATTATAATTTTCTTCATTTTTCTCAATATATGCCGCAACAACATCCTCAAATGAAAAGCCCAGATTAAATGCAAGCAATCCATAGCATTGCCAGATCGCTAAGTATCTATCCTCTGTTGGTTGACTAATAAAACTTAAAATATAGTCTTGTGTCATTAAAAATGTCTCTGTTAAATCTCTCTTCTCTTCAATCACCGGCCATTTTTCAATCGCTGTATAACCTTTTAATAAGCCAAGTGATAATATAAAATGAATCGAATCCACATATTCCTCTAAAATCACATCACGTTCTGAAGCTCCCTTTGTGCTCCAAAACTTAAAGCAACGTGTCTCATTTGCTAGTTCAGCTAGCTCCACCATTAAGGCTAAACCTTTTTCTTTAAATACATCACGTTCAATATTTTGTGTTTTCTCGATGAAATCATCAAGCTCTTTTTGCATTTTAAACAATTGTTGTAAATTCATTTTTTTCTCCAAATTTCTTAAAAATATTTATAAAAAGTGAAACTAATTGCCCTCTACAATCGTATAGGAAGGAATAACCTTTCTTCAAGGGGGAAATTAAAAATGTTGCCGTTACTTATTCGTCTTGCTGTTATTGCGCTTATTATCTATGTATTTTATAAAGCGATTCGTTATATAACCGATCCTAAGCGAAAACTTGATGAAGCCTATGAAAAAGGCCAATACTATTTTTATGATGACGTCAAAAATGTCCGAAAAAATTTCTTTATTTCTTATAAGGGTGCTCTTTTCGAAGGTGAAAAATACCTCGGCACTACTGAAGATGCCTTCGAGGTTGTTACGATTTTTGTTGGCGCCCGAGACGCCGCTACACTGCAAGGTTTTACGAAAAGAGACTTTGAATACCTACAGCAAGAAATCCTATTGAACTATCCGAGCGCAAAAATAAATTGGAAGCAACCCATTGAAAAGCTTATGCACAACACATCCTCATCATGAGGATGTGTTTTTATTTATCGGAACATTTTCGGGTTTTATCGGAATGTTTTCGTGATTTATCGGAACATTTTTAAGTTTTATCGGATTGTTCTTGCGATTTATCACCATAATTGTACTAGAATAAAAAATTGAATAGCTGCTAGCAGTGGAAAGCCAAATGCAAAGCTGTTATGGCGTGTTTTATGACGGAATAAATACATTCCTAGCACGCCACCTACTGCTCCCCCAGCGATTGCTAATGTAAATAACGTACGTTCTGCAATACGCCATTCATGCTTTTTTGCTTTTGATTTATCCATGCCCATCATAACGAGCAGGACTATAGAAACAATCGCCATATACGCTAATAATGCCTGTCCCATTGAGTACTCCTTTTTATTTTTTATTTACTACTACTCTAACACAAAAAAGACTGACGGATAAATCCATCAGTCTTGTGAAAAACTTTGCACCTGTCGCTTCGCTTTCGGTGCAGAAATAATTTTTAACTTCGTCAAAAATTATTTAGCTACTGCTTTTTTAGCAGATTCAGCTAATAGAGTGAATGCTGCTGCATCAGTTACAGCTAGGTCAGCTAACATTTTACGGTTAACTTCGATACCAGCAACTTTTAAACCGTGCATTAAGCGGCTGTATGAAAGACCGTTCATGCGAGCAGCTGCGTTGATACGAGTGATCCATAATTTACGGAAATCACGTTTTTTCTGACGACGGTCACGGTATGCATATTGACCTGACTTCATCACTGCTTGGTTAGCAACTTTGTATAATGTATGTTTTGAACCATAGTAACCTTTAGCTAATTTCAATACTTTTTTACGACGTTTGCGCGTCACTGTTCCGCCTTTTACGCGTGGCATATAAATTACCTCCTGCTTTTCATTTAAAAATGAATGTTAGTATTTTTTAGTCAATTATTTCATGTAAACAAGTAAAGATTTGATGCGTTTGAAGTCACCAGATGAAACGATATTTGCTTTACGTAGGTGACGTTTTTGTTTCGTAGATTTGTTTGCGAATAAGTGGCTTCCATAAGCACGGTCATATTTTAATTTACCTGAACCCGTTTTTTTGAAACGTTTCGCAGCTCCACGGTGAGTTTTCATTTTTGGCATGTCGAATTCCTCCTAAACTGTTCGTCTAATATTATTTCTCGTTCTTTGGTTGAAGAACTAAGAACATGCTTCGGCCTTCCATCTTCGGTTTTTGTTCAACCGTCGATACTTCAGCACAAGCTTCAGCAAAACGATCTAACACACGTTGACCAATGTCTTTATGTGTAATCGCACGACCTTTGAAACGTAGGCTACATTTTACTTTATCACCTTTTTCAAGGAATTTAATCGCATTACGTAGCTTCGTTTGGAAATCATGCTCATCGATTGATGGGCTCAGACGAACCTCTTTCATTACGATGACCTTTTGATTTTTACGAATTTCACGGTCTTTCTTTTGCTGTTCAAACTTAAATTTACCATAGTCCATGATACGAGCGACTGGCGGCTTGGCTTGAGGGGCCACAAGGACAAGATCCAAGTTTACACGAGTGGCGATTTCTAGCGCTTCATTACGTGTCTTTACACCAAGCTGGTCACCATTGTGATCGATTAATCGAAGTTCACGTGCGCGAATGCCTTCGTTTACATACATGTCTTTGCTAATAGTAATCCACCTCCAAGTAGTTGTCGCGAATACATGGTTTGGGCAAAGCCTTGCCCGGTTGAACGGTACATCCTCTTGTCATGTCCATAAAAAAAGGACGGACACTAAGATGTCCGCCCGCTATATGTGCATGCGCAAGTCTGCGCAAAACAATTCAACGTGTAATACCTGTTCACAGCCTAAGAGCGTTGTATCAGGTGAGAAGCGGGCAGCCTCTACTTCAACCACAAACTTTGTATTCATTAACCTTAATTATATTAGCATGTATTTTATAAGCTGTCAAATGTTTTTCAGCTTATTATTATTAAAGTAACCTAAAAGTTTTAAATCTAAACCATTTAGTGGTTCTCATCATAACGTGAGATTGATATCCGTTCCGGCTGGGCGCTTTCCTGGGGGCGTCCGTTAGCCGCTAATCCCCAGGAGTCGTCCAGTCTTCACTTCATATTAATTTATATCAATCATCGTGCTTAAAAGAAGTTAAAATTATTTTGTAATTTCTGCTTTAATGTTAGCTAAGAAGTCTTGGAAGCTAATTGTTTCTGAATCTTTTGAGCCGTAACGACGTACATTTACGCCACCAGCCTCTACTTCTTTGTCTCCGATAACAAGCATATATGGGATTTTTTTCATTTGTGCTTCACGGATTTTGTAGCCTAGTTTTTCTTCACGGTCATCCATTTCAACACGTAAGCCCGCTGCAGTTAATTGCTCTTCAATTTGTTTTGCATAATCAAAGTGTGCTTCGTTTGAAACTGGAATAACTTCAACTTGTACTGGTGCTAACCATGTTGGGAATGCACCTTTGTACTCTTCGATTAAGAAGGCAACGAAACGTTCCATTGTTGATACGACACCACGGTGAATAACAACTGGACGATGCGGTTTACCATCTTCTCCAACGTAAGTTAAGTCAAAGCGTTCTGGTAATAAGAAGTCAAGCTGAACTGTTGATAAAGTTTCTTCTTTACCAATGGCAGTTTTCACTTGTACGTCAAGTTTAGGACCGTAGAATGCAGCTTCACCTTCAGCTTCGAAGTAATCTAAGCCAAGCTCATCCATTGCCTCTTTTAACATACTTTGTGCTTTTTCCCACATTGCATCGTCGTCAAAGTATTTCTCAGTATCTGCTGGGTCACGGTAAGATAAACGGAATGAATAATCTTTTAAATCGAAGTCTTTGTATACTTCTAATATTAACTGTACTACTTTTTGGAACTCCGCTTTAATTTGGTCTGGACGAACGAAAATATGTGCATCGTTTAAAGTCATCCCACGTACACGTTGTAAGCCTGAAACAGCGCCTGACATTTCGTAACGGTGCATTGTACCAAGTTCCGCAATACGTAATGGTAGGTTACGATAAGAATGCATGCTGTTTTTGTACACCATCATATGGTGAGGACAGTTCATCGGACGCATAATTAATGTTTCATTGTCCATTTCCATTGGTGGGAAAATAGAATCTTGGTAGTGATCCCAGTGACCAGAAGTTTGGTACAGCTCTTTAGAACCAAGTACTGGTGTATATACATGCTTATAACCAAGAGATAATTCTTTATCTACAATATAGCGCTCAATGACACGACGGATTGTCGCACCGTTTGGTAACCATAGCGGTAAGCCTTGACCAACTTTTTGAGAAGTTGTAAATAACTCTAATTCCTTACCGATTTTACGGTGATCACGTTCTTTTGCTTCTTCAAGCATTTGTAGGTGATGTTTTAATTCTTCTTTTTTAAAGAATGCTGTACCATAAATACGTTGTAGCATTTTGTTATCTGAGTTACCTCTCCAGTAAGCACCTGCTAATGAAAGAAGTTTGAACTCACGTAGTTTGCCAGTCGATGGTGCGTGGATACCACGGCAAAGGTCGAAAAATTCACCTTGATGGTAAATAGAAACTTGCTCATCTGCTGGAATCGCTTCAAGTAATTCTAATTTGTATTCATCGCCGATTTCTTCATAGATTGATTGTGCTTCTGCACGGCTAACATTTTTACGCTCGATTTCTAGGTTTTCAGCGATAATTTTTTTCATTTCTTTTTCAATAGCTGGTAGGTCTTCAGCAGTGATTGGCGTTGGTGCATCGATATCGTAGTAGAATCCACCTTCAATAACTGGGCCAATACCAAGTTTAACTTCTGGGAATAAACGTTTAATCGCTTGTGCTGTTAAGTGTGCAGTAGAATGACGTAAGATTTCCAGTGCTTCCTCATCATCCTGTGTAATAATTGAGATTGTAGCGTCCTCTTCAATTGGTGTTTTTAAATCGACTAAGCCACCATTCACTTTACCCGCATATGCTTTTTTACGAAGTCCTGGGCTAATTGATAATGCTACGTCATCAGTAGATGTACCTTTTGCAAATTCCTTTACAGCGCCATCTGGGAAAGTTAATTTAATCATATCTGACATTTTGTTTGCACTCCTTATTGGTTTGTTGTGATGCATGATTGAAGTCCAAGAATCCCCGGAATTTATCCTTATTCTCTAGGTGTTGGACACCCACTGAAAAGAAACTATATCCGCATTCATCTCACCACTATTTTCCATGAACAGAAATAAAAAAAGCTCCGTCCCTATGAAAGGGACGAAGCGTATGCTCGTGGTTCCACCCTTCTTCCTTCCGACTTTTTATAGTCAGACGAAGCTCAAGGCTAGCTAACGGGCTAGGGACCGGCGAAAGATTATCCCTTTCGCTGCTCAGCAGGTAGTAAATAGTGTGCTCAAACTAGGAAGCTTACAGCCAATGACTTCCCTCTCTAAAAGCCTTACACAAAATTCATGTCCTCATCAATGCATTTGATCAATTATGCCTCGGCATAATTGAGTCCAGAATCGGCTTTGTGCAAGCACAAAGCCGATTCCGTGACATCCGCCGGAGGCTTTAACATCTTTCAGCAGGTGTTTGGACACCTGCTGAAAGATGTTAATTATTATATGTGACAGTATACGCTCGATTGTCATAAAATGCAACTGCCAATCTTACATACGTCTATTTTCCCCACCCATTTTAATCGGTTCTGTCAAGGCTTTGATACGTTCCATAACACGTCCCGCCTTTACGACTTCTATGTCACCTTTCTGTGACTGTGCTAAATGATGCTCCAACTCATCGTAATTAAAATTAGATGTAATGAATGTTGGCAATTGCTCTGCCATGCGGTAATGGAAAATAGTCCCCAAAATTTCATCTCGCGTCCAAGCAGTCATCGTTTCAGCTCCTAAATCATCAAGCATTAGCACTGGTGCCTTTTTCACATAGTCTATTTTTTCATTCAACGTGTTGTCGCCAATTGCATTTTTCATTTCTCGTAAAAATTCAGGCACGAAAACTACAACTGACTTTACTTTAGCCTTCGCAAGTTCATTAGCTAATGCGCCTAGCACAAAAGATTTCCCCACTCCAAATTGACCATATAAATAAAAGCCCTTAGCAGGCAAATTCCCTGTATCTAGTACATTTTGAACAAAATCAGTCGCACGGTTTGCAATATTAATACGTGTATGATCATCAATAAATAAATCACTGATTGTAGCTCGTAGAACATCCTTCGGCATATGCATACTTGCGATCATATTAGCAACATCCCGGCGCTCATCTTCACGTATCTTTTGCTCGCATCGCACATAATCAATTTCAACGGTACTCCGCACTACGCGTAAAGTAGGTAAAAAACCTTTTAAGTAGTTTGTACAACTCTCTGTACTGCCACAGCCACAGCATACTGTAGATTGACTAATAAACTCATGAAGCTTCGGTAAATTACGTTCAACTGATTCATAGCTTAACTCATCTGCATGCTCTGCTAAAAATTCTTGCACACGAGGATTTTCTAAAATTTCTCGACGCATCGCTTCATATCGTTCTTGAAATGATGGTACCTTAATTGCTCTTTTTAATGGTCCATTAATCGGTTCGATTGTCATTCACCTACCTTATTTTGAATATTACCTAATTTCTCTAGAATCTTTTGTCTTTCCTTTTCAAAATCAGTAGTGTCAGTATTTGTTGTATCTTTTAATACTTCCTCTGATTTTTCATTACGCTTATAAAACCAATCTGGTACTTTTTCCTCTCGGCGATTTTTTGTGTAAGAGTTCTTTTTTGCCGAAGACTGGGGTTTATTTTTCCACGTAGTGTACTTATCATGCTCTTTACGTGCTAGTTCCATTGCTTCTTTTGCTGTTTGAATATTTTTACGTACCCAATGATCCGCAATCGTTTCCACATATTTTTTAGGTAGCTTCATATCAGTTGTTAGCATTACATATTCCAGAAGAGCATTAACAACCCCTACTGGCATTCCATGCTGGACAATTAAACTCTCAGCAAGCTGTACGGAAGTCTGTAGAGGTTCTTTGCCATTATTGATATCTCGCAGTACTTGCACTGGGGGAGTCGTCTCTAAATATTGCTGAAGCTCCTGATCCTTTGTTTTTTGGCCTGATTCCTCTATGGATGACGGCTGCTTACTCACTCTAGCAAGCTTTGGTGGTTCTTTTGATACCGTTAGCTTATAAAAATCCGCAGCGGCCTTACGTAAACGTTCCAGTGAAACACCTAGATCATCATCTAATGCCAGAATCACTACTTTTTGCATATCGAGTGCAGTTAAGCGGTATAAAAATGCTAATTTCGCTATTGTTTCACGCACCTCAAATGTTAGTAAGCTTGCCGGTACTAGTTGCTCCGATAAGCCCGCTTGCAGCAGTTCAAAGTCAAACTGGTCAAAATAAAATGGATATACTTTTTGCTGTTTATCCTTGCTACTAGTATCAGCTTGTAAATCAGCTGGAATGTTTGTACTTACAGGCTTAAAAACATCTATGAAGGCACGCGATACATCTTTAAATTCTGCATTTCTTGCAGATGGAATAAAACGCTGACGTAACTTCCGATAAGCTTGCTCCCCTATTTTACTAAATAAAAACATCGAGAGCAGTGGGTCTTTCATAAAGCTATCTGCATCAAGTGGACGTATCAGCTCATATAAAAAGCTTCGCTGGCCAGCATCCTCTTTTTTCCATGTGTGTAACAGACCAATTGCTTCAAGCGCAATACGTGCCTCAAATACTTTGCCAATAGGAAGCCCTAGCACATTCATTAAATAATAATGTGTCATTTGCTGACTTGGCATTTGCTCAGCTTCTGCCCATAGTGTTAAATAAAGGCTGATTGGTTCCGCTCCAATTAAAGGCTGATAAAAAAGCGTTACTAATTGACGTTCCTGCGTAGAAAGTGCATGAGGTAGACGAATGTCAAAAGAATCAGCTGGCTGCAATTCCTTATACAAATGGATCAACGTCATTCACCCTCTCTGTTTCCCTATAATTTCTGTTCTGTCTGACGTTGGATAATTTCTTTAATCTCTTCAATAAAGACATTGATATCCTTAAATTGACGATAAACCGATGCAAAGCGTACATAAGCAACCTCATCGATTTTTGCTAAGCGATCCATTACCATTTCTCCTACATCCTCGGATCGGACTTCAGAATTCCCTATGCGGCGAAGATCTTTTTCAATAGACATTACTAGTCCCTCAAGTACTTCCAGAGAAACAGGACGTTTTTCGCAAGCACGAATAAGTCCACGAAGTACCTTTTCACGGCTAAATTCTTCTCGTGAACCTTCTTTTTTCACTACAACTAAAGGTGTCTCTTCAATTTTTTCAAACGTTGTAAAGCGGAAGCCACATGACTCACATTCACGACGTCTACGAATTTCTTTATTATCATCAACTGGCCTCGAATCCACAACACGCGTTCCGTTAAATTGGCAAGATGGACATCTCATATAATTACTCTCCTGATTTCACAACAATTTAATATTTCTATTATAACAAATTTCCTATGTATAAGAAAAGCGCATTGACGCTAGTGTGCTCATGATAAACCTTGAAAGGCTAAAGTACAAGCATAGATTCTACATTTAAACTAGCTATCTAAATAAAAAAGCACATTGAAATCACTGGGATTTCAACGTGCTCGGTCTAATTATTATTATTATGCATTAACTGTTTTTAAAGCTTTTGCCACTTTTTTCACAAGATCTACAACACGTGCAGAATAACCCCACTCATTGTCGTACCAAGCAAGTACTTTCACTTTGCGGTTACCCATTACCATTGTAGAAAGTCCATCTACTGTAGAAGAGTAAGTTGTTGTATTGTAATCAGAAGATACTAGAGGCTCAACTGAGAAGTTTAAGATACCTTTCATTGGACCTTCAGTAGCAGCCTTCACAAATGCAGCATTGATAGAATCAACTGTTACGTCTGTGTTTAAATCAACTACTAGGTCAACTAATGATACATTTGGTGTTGGAACACGAAGTGCCATACCATGAATTTTGCCTTCTAATTCTGGTAACACTAATTTTAATGCTTTGGCAGCACCTGTAGATGTTGGGATGATTGATTGTGCGCAACCACGTGCACGACGTAAATCTTTATGTGGATTGTCTAAATTCTTTTGGTCATTTGTATAAGCGTGAACTGTTGTCATTAATCCGCTTTCAATACCAAATGTGTCATTTAATACTTTGGCAACTGGTGCTAAGCAGTTTGTTGTACAAGAAGCATTTGAAATAACATCGTGTTTTGCGATATCAAGTTTCTCATCATTTACACCTAAAACAATTGTTACGTCCTCGTTTTTACCAGGTGCTGTTAAGATAACTTTCTTTGCGCCTGCTTCTAAGTGCATTGCTGCTTTTTCACGATCATTAAATTTACCAGTTGCTTCAATAACGATATCCACACCCATTGTTGCCCATGGTAATTTTAATGGGTCACGTTCTCTAATAATTTGAACACGTTTACCATTTACAATTAAAGCATCGCCTGCTGGCTCAACTGTACCTTCGAATGTTCCGTGATTTGTGTCATACTTAATCAAATGTGCTAAAGTTTCAGCTGGATAGCTAGCGTTAATCGCAACGATATTTAAACTTTCTTGCACGATCGCTTGGCGGAAAACCATACGTCCGATACGTCCGAAACCATTAATAGCAACTGATACTGTCATTTATAAAATCCTCCTGTGAGTCATACTCAGATTAATTATATACTTTATGCGAATAGTATAACACAATTTCAAAAAAGATGAACATTATATATTCATAATATTAAAGTTCTTATTTTCTGAAAAATAAAATCGCCTAGATTTGTCCTTATTATGGTATAAACTCACAAAAAAATGCATAGCAAAATGTTCTTGCTACGCATCTATGTTATTAATTATTGCATCAATGAAATTAAGGTGTCATATTAAATAAAGTATGGCTCCTTCGGCAAAACGGGGGGTTGATTTCCGTTCCGGCTGGGCGCTTTCCTGGGGGCGTCCGATGAGCCGCTTCACTCGCGTTGCTCGCTCCAGGGTCTCATCTGTGACGCTAATCCCCAAGGAGTCGCCCAGCCTCCACTCCAATCAACTTCTTCACATAACGTGTAATTCTAGCATGTCACTCTAATTTACAGTGATAAAACTTCAGCAGGCGACGGCACAAGTTGTTTCATTTTGTGCGAAAAGCAAAGCAGAAGCAACGGAAGATGTACAAACGCGTCTCTGTAATAAGTCTATTCTGTTTGACTATTGAGTAGGATAACGCTCACTTTTGAAAAGCTTAAAATAAAAAAAGTTCTACGTATCATTGATTAAAGTGAAAAACTACTCGACTCCCGTTTGAAAGCTCAACGAACACCCTATAAGCACCTCAGCATTCAAAGAAATTCCTTTTTATTTTGTTTATAAAAAATAAGAATGCGTAGCAATATGTCATTGCTACGCATTCTTATTTTTTACGGATTATTAATTTGATTATATACGTCCCAATAGGTCAGGATTTTCTTTAATTGGTGCTCTGTTTGTTCTAGATTTTCATTGTTGTAAATAACCGCATGTGCACCTTTTTCTTTCACTGACATAGGTAACTGAGAACGCATTCGGGCTAGGGCATCCTCCTTCGATAAGTTGTTACGCTCCATTAATCGACGAAGTTGTACCTCTTCACTAACCGATACCACGATAATACGCTCAACAAAATGCTGCAATTTACTTTCAAATAACAGTGGAATATCCATCACAACATCCTTTTCTCCAGCCTCTAAATAAGCATCACGCTGGCGTAACATTTCCTTACGAATAGCAGGATGCATAATATCATTTAACATTTTACGCTTTGCAGGCTCGTGAAAAATAATATCGCCAAGCTTGGCACGATTTAAACTACCGTCTTCTAGCAATATAACTTCTCCAAAATTTTCAGCTATTAACTTTAAAGTCTCCGTCCCCGGTTCTACAACATCACGCGCAACAATATCTGCATCGACAATCGGTAAACCAAGTGCTATCATCATTTTTGCTACTGTACTTTTTCCGCTCGCAATACTTCCTGTTAGTCCGATAATCATAGTTAAATCCCCTTTAATGTTGACAATTTGGGCAAAAGACTGATGTGCGCCCACCTATCGTCATTTGGCTCGTCGCAGTTCCACACGTTGGACACATTTTTTTCCCATACATTTGCAGTCGATTCTGCATACTTCCAGCCTCACCATTGATATTACGATAATCTGAAATTGTTGAACCTCCCGCTTCAATGCTTAGGCGTAAAATTGCGACAATCGCCTCGAATAATGCACGCTTACGCTTTTCACTAATACGGTTCATTGTGCGGGCCGGATGAATTTTTTGAGCAAATAATGCTTCTGTAGCATAAATATTGCCACAGCCCGAAATAACCTGCCCATCCATAATGACATCCTTAACGGCCTTTTTCTCATATTTCGGTAACTTTGATTTCGCAATAAAATATTCACATGCTATTTCATCGAATGGCTCTGGCGCCATTTTTGTTAATGGTGCATGATCCTCAATTTTTGTTAAAAAACGTAATTCACCAAAGCGGCGTATATCCGAATAAATTAAATAGCCACCATCTGCCATTAGGAATGTAGCATGAATATGCTTTTTAAATTTCGCCTCATGGATTTCCTCAGGCGAATTCAC
Source organism: Lysinibacillus sp. RC79 (assembly GCF_041262405.1). Classification (NCBI taxonomy): domain Bacteria; kingdom Bacillati; phylum Bacillota; class Bacilli; order Caryophanales; family Bacillaceae; genus Lysinibacillus; species Lysinibacillus sp. RC79. The sequence goes on along the minus strand of NZ_JBGCCD010000001.1, from coordinate 32,521 downwards.
CACAAACCATGCACCTGTCATCCCTAAATGACTAACAAGCACATAAGGGACATCCTCTTTCAGCAAATGAAAAAAGATATATTTTGCACGTCTTTCGATTTTTGTAATCGTCATTTGAGACAAGGATATTTCAAATGCATCAGGCTCAGCTTGCTTCACGATACATTGCTTTCCCTCCCCAAAGGAAAAACGAATAATTTCAGATAGTTGAACCTGTTGAATTGTACGTCCTTCAATCTTAGGTTTTAATGCCTGGACGACACCTTCAACCTCTGGTAATTCAGGCATTTTAACCCCTCCTTATTTTGCTTCGTACCAAGTCGCACCGTAGTTGAAATCTACTTTTAATGGTACTGAAAGCTCGATAGCGTTCTCCATAACCTCTGGTACTATTTTTTCAAGCAATGCAATTTCCTCTTTAGGTGCTTCAAAAATTAATTCATCATGCACTTGTAACAGGAGCTTTGCCTGCATATTTTCTTTTTTCAAGCGAGCATCCATATCAATCATTGCTTTTTTAATAATATCAGCTGCACTTCCCTGAATTGGTGTATTCATCGCAGTACGCTCTGCAAAGCTTCGTAAATTGAAATTTGAGCTCGAAATGTCAGGTAAATATCGACGTCTATTTAAAATCGTTGTCACATAACCATTAAACTTCGCATCTTGGACGATATCATCCATATATTGTTTTACACCTGGGAAACTCGCAAAATATTTCTCGATAAATGTAGCAGCTTCCTTACGAGTAATATCCAAGTTTTGCGATAAGCCATAATCACTAATACCATAGACAATACCAAAGTTTACTGCTTTTGCAGCGCGACGCATATTACTATCGACCTCATCTGCTGAGACATGGAATACATCCATCGCAGTACGTGTATGAACGTCCATACCTTCACGGAAAGCTTCGACTAAATTTTTATCCTTTGACATATGGGCCAATACACGCAATTCGATTTGCGAATAATCGGAGGAAAATAATATCCAATCTTCTTTCGATGGCACAAACGCTTGACGAATTTTTCGCCCTTCTTCTAAACGAATCGGGATGTTTTGTAAATTCGGATCAGTTGAGCTTAAACGCCCTGTAGCTGTTAATGCTTGTTGGAATCGAGTATGCACCTTTCCATCCTCTTCATGGATTTCCTTTAGCAGGCCTTCAATATAAGTTGACTGTAATTTTCCAAGCTGACGATACAAAAGAATATGCTCAATAATGGCATGCTCTGGCTTTAATTTTTCCAATACATCTGCTGCAGTGGAATAACCTGTCTTTGTCTTTTTAATAACAGGAAGACCCAGTTTATCAAAGAGGATAACGCCTAATTGCTTTGGTGAATTAATATTGAAGGCTTCTCCTGCCTCCGTATAAATCTCTTGTTCAATTACAACTAGTTTGTCATTTAGTTCCTGCCCCATCTTCTCTAATGTGGCACGATTGACCGTGATACCTTCACTTTCCATTTCCCCTAAAATAGAAGCAAGAGGAAGTTCTAAGTTTTTATAGAGTTCGAACTGTTCATTTTCCTTTAACAATGCCTCAAGCTTTGGCTGTAAAGACCACACAGCAAAGGCTTTGCGGCTTGCATGCTCAGCAAGTGCATCAATGGCTGGTATAGATCGTTTCGCCCCTTTACCATAAACGGTCTCATTTGCCTGCACATTACGATAACCCAGTTCTTTCGCAAGTGTTGCCACATCATCTCCACTTAGCGCAGGATTATTAATATAAGAAGCAAGCAATAAGTCAAATTCCACACCCGCTAAACGTATTCCCGCGCGTTTTAATGCAGCCTGAGATGCTTTTGAATCAGACATATACTTTATTTTAGTAGCATCTTCTAACCAGAGGCGAAGGTCATCTGATTTAGCCGCAATATCAAACGGCACGTACATTGTTTTCGTTCCATCTGTTAGTGCAATACCCAGTTGCTGACATGTATGATAATGCTCGTCCTCTAGCTCCAAGTGCACTGCCATTACATCTTTTAAATGCGCTTGCTTTACTTCTTGCACAATTTCATAGTCAAAAGGTGTTTGTTCCTCTTCTTGGACAGTAAAATCACTTTTCTCTAACAATGATTTAAAGCCAAGCTCCCGCCACACGCTAATTAATTCTTCCTCAATCGGACCATTATAGGCCAGATCAGAAATCGTTATTTCAATCGGCGCATCTGTAAAAATGGTAGCTAGTTTTTTACTCATTAGCGCCTGTTCTTCATTGGCAACTAATTTTTCTTTCATCTTAGAAGCCTTCACCGTGTCCATTGCCGCATAAAGCGACTCGACTGAACCATGCTCTTTTAGCAATTTAACTGCCGTTTTTTCACCGACACCTGGCACACCAGGGATATTATCTGAAGAATCCCCCATTAAACCTTTCATATCAATAATTTGTTGAGGAGTTAAGCCGTATTTTTCTGCAATAAATTCTGGTGTATTTCTTTCAATTTCAGTAATGCCTTTTTTAGTAATATATACTGTTACTTGCTCAGTCGCGAGCTGTGTTAAGTCACGATCTCCTGATACGACGATGACGTCCATATCCTGTGATGAAGCTTCTTTGGCAAGTGTCCCTATAATATCGTCCGCTTCGTACAATTCAAGCTCATATCGCTTAATACCATAAGCATCAATAAGCTTACGTATATAAGGAAACTGCTCAGATAATTCTGGTGGAGTCTTTTGTCGACCACCTTTATATTCCGTAAATGTCTCATGACGGAAGGTTGTCTTACCCGCATCAAAGGCAACCAAAATTTTCGTTGGCTGCTCTTCCTCTAATATTCTTTGTAGCATTGTTGTAAAGCCGTACACTGCATTCGTATGAATTCCACTATCATTCGTTAATAGAGGTAACGCAAAAAACGCGCGATATGCTAAACTATTGCCGTCCAATAATAGCAATTTTTCCTTTGTCATGATTTTATCCTCCTGCGTTGTTGTCTTCTTAATTGTAAAACGAAAACGTATGTTTGAAAATGCCTCTTCCTTTTACTTTATCGAGAAAACGGTTATTTTACCAATCATAACGATGAAAATCGCCAAATTTTCTACATTAACAGTATAACTCAGGGTTGACGACACAAAAAAAGCCAATCACTCATTGTAATTGACTTTTCCGATATTATTCACTAGCTTTAGTTGTCTTTTCTTTGCGATAGAAAATCTCTTCATATATGACTGTCAAAATAAAAGCATTCATAAAGGCAAATACTAAAAATAATGGCATACCACCAAGTTGCGGTTGTGTAAGCTCTGTATTAAACACCATTACAGTGCCGATTTGCGCTAAGAAGAAAATGAAGCCGATCCCAACTTGCCATATAGGACGCTTAACTTTGCGTTTTTCGTACCAAAACATTTTTTTAAATATCTTTCGTACATCCTCAGCAATGACTAAACCTAATAAAAACAAAATAACAAAAAATACTGGTATATGATAAACACTTTTTGTGATCCATGCAAAATCTGATAGACGGAAGAAAAGTGTAAATAACGATGCAATACTACAGGCTATCAATAGATTTTGGAGCCACTTGCTAATTTGCAATTTCACAACTATTACCCCCATTTTTTAAATCTGAACATTATCATTCTATCAGAAAATAGTAATTTACGAAACACAAAATTATAAATTTCTATCATTTTCACAACATATCATTGATATTTAAAAGATTTTTATAAAAAATATGATTAAAAATCTCTAAAACCAGACTAGAAAAATTAAATAGTATAGAAGATTGCAATTATAACTAGATCACTCTTAAAAAGAGCCTCACTTATCTTATTTTGAAGAATTTTTTATCAACGAAATTACCGATACCTTCTAAATATCATGAAAACTGAGATATATTATCGGATTCATTAAACATTTCTTCTATAAACTGCTCATTAGAGATTATATTTATTGTAAACGTATGCCATGCATAAGTTGATTGGAGTGGAGACTGGGCGACTCCTTGGGGATCAGCAATAGTGGAACGAAGGCTAAGAGCATCACATCCTGTGATAACGCCTTCGTGACCAACCTCGTGTTGGCCCGAGACCCTGGAGCGAGCAAAGCGAGTGAAGCGGCTCATCGGACGCCCCCAGGAAAGCGCCCAGTCGGAACGGAAATCAACCCCACGTTATGGTTAATGAGTCTTTAAACCAGTAACTAATATGTAGAAATATATCGCCAGTTTCATAAATGTAAAAAAAGCCGTCTCAAAAAATTTGAGACGACTTCATATATTTATCCCTGCAAGAATAATAGTATTATTTTATATAACCAGATAATATTTTCGCATATGGTGAAGTGGATGGCAAAATAATGACCGTATCTTCACCTACAGTTTTCTTATATGATTCTAATGTGCGGTACAATGAATAGAATTCAGGATCTTGAGAGAACGATTTATTGTAAATCTTAGCCGCTTCTGCTTCACCTTCCGCTTGAATCAATGCTGCATCCTTTTTCGCTGTTGCCAGCATTTCTTGAACTTCCTTATCTGTTTGAGCTTCAATACGGCGTTTCTGAGCATCACCTTCAGATAGGTATTTTTGCGACATTGATTCACGATCCGAAATCATATTTGTAAACACGGATTGCTCATTTTCAGTTGGCAAGTCGATACGACGAATACGAACATCTATTACTTCTATTCCATACTTATCATTTGAAAGTAACTCATTGACACGTGCAGTTACCTGATCGTTGATACTCCCACGTGAAGAATCTTCATCATTAATAATCGCCTTATATTCTATTCGACCAAGCTCTGAACGAATAACTGAATAAATAAACTCTTCCATACGTGATTCTACTTTTTCGATTGTTCCTGCATTTGAAATTAATTGCTTTGGATCTGTTATATGCCAAACCGCATAATTATCAATAATAATTCGTTTTTTATCCTTTGTATTAATTTCTTCTTCAGAAACTTCATACGTCATTTGGCTTTTTGGTAGCTTCGTTACGCTTTGAATAAATGGAACCTTTATTTTCAAGCCAGGCTCACTCTGAAATTTCACTACTTCTCCAAACTGTCTAACAACTGCGTATTCGGATTCTTTAACTATATAAACATTAGAAAATAATATAATGGCAATAGCAAAAACGGCTGTTAATGTTACGGCAAGAGAAATATATTTTTTCGGATTCATCGGGCCTTTTTTCGACATTTTGACCACTTTATCCACTGTATCCTCTTCTTTTGGAGCAGTATTTTTGGATTTACCTGATAAAAAATTGAGGAATTTTTCAAGATCCTTATTTTTTTGGTCCATTAGTTACCGCCCCCTTCTTTTTTCTCCTCTTTTGGTGTCTCCTGTTTCGCAGGTTGCAATGCTTGAAGAGGCAAGTATTTCATTGTACTGCCATCATCATTCATAATATAAATTTGTGCTTTAGGTAAAACATTTTCAAGCGTTTCTAAAATTAAACGCTCACGTGTAATTTGTTTATTACCCTTATATTGCTCATACATTTTATTAAAGACAGCTACATCCCCTTGAGCCTGCTCAATACGGGCTGTTTTTTCACCTTGAGCCTTCGAGATAATAGCATCTTTTTCACCTTCAGCCTCATTAGTACGCTGATTCTTATATTTTTCTGCTTGATTAATTTTTGTATTTTTCATTTCACGTGCGTCTGTAACAGCTGTAAAGGCTGCTCGCACATCTGCATTGGGTAATTCAACATCCTGTAGTTTTACTCCTAAAACACTAATACCAATATCGTATTTTTCAATAAGAGAAACGAGTAAATCTCGTGATTTTGCTTCTATATCCGCTTTTCCCTCTGTTAACGCAGCGTCGATTTTTGAACTTCCGATAATTGATCGAATCGCACTCGACGTAGCGCTATGTAATATTTTTTCTGGATCTTGTGAGCTGAATAAATACTTTTTCGGTTCTGTAATTTTCCATTGAACTACAAGGTCTGTTAAAACAATATGCTCATCCCCTGTAATCATTTTCGTTTCAGCATCATAAGCTTCCAATTCACCTTTTTTATTTTGCTTATAGCCGAACTGTAAACTAAATGTTTCCTTCGATAAAACCGCAACCGATTGTACAGGCCAAGGTAATTTAAAATGTAAACCCGGTTCTGTTACTGTCTCATCGGCACGACCGAACGTAATGACAACGGCTTGTTCTGATTCATCTACCGTGTACCACGATGTAAATACAGCAATAAGTGCAACAATACCGAAAATGCCAAGTACCACCATCATTAGTGACCTTTTCACACTCATGTCTAATCCTCCCTTAAGCTTAGTACTATTGTATACGGGACACTTTATAAAAAGTTTCAAAATATTTTTGACATAAGGAGCAAGCTCACCAAACGTTCCTGCACTGGCCCTCCATCTAAAATCATACCGCACAAATAAAATAGAACCGAAAAAAATCCTGTTACCATTTAAGGCAACAGGATATTGATAACTAGATGTTCAAATGCTGGGAAAAATGTTGTTGATAAAACAATGCTAATTAATGCAGCTACAATCATAGCAAGACTTGCAAAAGTACCTTCTAGCTCACCAAATTCAAATGCTTTAGAGGTACCTGTACCATGTGCTCCCATTCCTAACAGTAGACCTCTAGAGGATGGTCGATGGAAACGACATACTTTAATAACTAACGGTGCTATTAGACTCCCTAAAATACCAGTTACCATAACGAAAACAGCAGTAAGGGTAGGAGAGCCACCAATCATATTGGAAATGTCCATCGCTATTGGTGTAGTAACTGAACGTGGAACTAAGCTATGCACAAGCTCATTATTTAATCCAACTACTACCGCAAAGATAAATGACGATGTAATGGCAACAGCTGAGCCAACTGCAATACTTAGAAAAATTTCAAAAGCATGTTTCTTTAATAGGTTAAAATTTTTATAAATTGGTACCGCAAATGCAACTGTTGCTGGCCCTAGTAAATTTGATAAAATACTGGCTCCTGCAGTATAGGATTTATAGGATGTACCCGTTAGTAGCAAGATTATAATTACCACTAATGGTGTGATCAGTATAGGTGTTAACCATTCCTTCTGATACTTTTTATAAAACATTTTACTAGTATAAAAAACTGCAATAGTACCTAGTAAACTTACTATAGCTATTAAAAAGCTCATGCAGTATCACCTTTCTTTCGTTGCCCTAGCAATTGTGCTGTGAAACCTGTTGCAAACATTACAACTATGGCACTCAACACAATAACAAGCACAGCTTTCACACCTTGCTCACCGAATAATGCAGTATAATCGATTACTCCGATAGCAGATGGAATGAAAAATAGTAATAATTCACTAAGTAATAAACCTGCACCTAGCTCAATCCATTCAAGCTTTATAATATGAAACTGCAAAAGTAAAAACAATAAGACTAGTCCAATTATGCTCCCTGGAATCGGCAAGTGAAGTAGACGTGCAATACTATTCCCAACAAATAAAATTACATAAAGATAGCCGATTTGCACGATACTTTTGACGATTTTCATGGTCATCCTTCTCTCAATTTTTTATCCCGCTTTAGCGGTCAGGAATATAAATCACTTCTAGATAAAGTGGGCTTATTAGCTGACCGTATAAGCCTGATTAGTTCAACAAACAGGTACATTGATTGTTAGTTCATGGTGTCGAATTGTCTTAAAGAAATTAAGATGTCATATTAAATTATGGTTTTTCGGCAAAACGAATGGTTGATTTCCGTTACCGACTGGGCGCTTTGTTGTTGCTGTCGCTACGCTTTCGCACAGATAAAACAATTGCTGACGCTTCGCTTTCGCACAGAGCAAAGCTTCCTGGGGGCGTCCGATGAGCCGCTTGGGCCAACACGATGTTGGTCACGAAGGCGTTATCACAGGACGTGATGCTTTTAGCCTTCGTTCCTCTGTTTGCTCGCTCCAGGGTCTCGGGCCAGCACGACGTTGGTCACGAAGGCGTTATCACAGGACGTGATGTTCTTAGCCTTCGTTCCTCTATTGCTGATCCCCAAGGAGTCGCCCAGTCTCCACTCCAATCAACTACTTCTCTTAGAATATATTTTCCGGCCATATAACTCTAATAAACGATAAAAAATGTTTTTTATACGAAAGCGTATTGCTAACGTAGCGACAACATAAGCAGAGGAAGGAAAGCGAGTAGCCAAACGGAAATTCCCCTCATTTAAAGCTCAACATCATTCTATTTTATCAACACTATGAACTAACAATCAGTACATTGCTTATTAGTTGAATATTATGCTACTATACTTTACACCTATTTGCGTTACGTGTAAAACAGAAAAAGAATCTATCACCAAAAAGTTTGGTAATAGATTCTTCCTATGGCGATAACTAAGCAACACAAATCAATTATACCGAGGCATAATTGCGTCCGGAATCGGCTTTGTGCTTGCACAAAGAACTCCTTTCCGATTCCGTGACATCCGCCGGAGGCTTTGGGCCAACGTGATGTTGGTCACTCAGTCGTTGCCACAGGACGTGGAGTTCTTAGACTCAGTTCCTCTATTTCAGCAGGTGTTTGGACACTCTCTGAAAAGTAATTTAAATTCGCATTCATCTCACCACCTATAAAGGTGGGAGACTTCTGCTGAAAGAAGTTAAAAAATCTTCATATATAAAGATTTTTTTGGCTATTTTAAAGTAATAATTATAAGGGGGGTTTCTACTAACAAGTATAAGTCCCTATTGTGAATCTAAAATTGTGCTATTGTAAAGAATTCGTTAATTTTTCGGGATCATGACTATCATTTTTGTCCCGACGCCAACTTCACTTTCTACCTGAATGCGACCATGATGAGCCTCTACTAAGTGCTTCACAATAGCTAGCCCTAAACCTGTCCCCCCGGAGTTCCGGCTTCGCGCACGATCCACACGGTAAAACCGTTCAAAAACACGGGCAATTTCATGCTTTTCTATTCCTATACCTTGATCTTCTATTTCAAGAATGCCGTACGTTTCATTTTCTTTTAATCGAATCGTAACGGTTGTATTTTCTGGAGAGTACGTTATGGCATTGGTAATTAAATTTGTAACAATTTGAATGATACGATTCGCATCACCCATAACTTGAACATCACGATCTACATCAACATGAAAGCTCATATTTTTCTCATCCAGACGAGGTCCTGTCAGCTCTGCTCCACGTATGAGTACATCTTGCAAGCCCATCGGCATAATATTAACGGTAAAACCATGCTGTTCAATTTTCGATAACTCCAGTAAATCCTGGATAAGCATCTGCAGACGGTTACTTTCCTTATTAATGATCTCTAAAAAAGATAGCAGCATTTTTTCATCCTTATACGCACCATCCAGTAAAGTTTCAGAAAAGCCTTTAATAGATGTAATAGGTGTACGCAATTCATGGGATACATTTGCTACAAAGTCCTTACGAATCTGCTCTAAACGAACAAGCTCCGTAATATCATGCATAACGATAACGACACCAAGCCATCGACCATGATCTCCTATAACAGGGGCTCCATACACTTCCTTATTATATAGCTCCTGTTGGACCTCCATTTTAATTTGTTGACGATAAGGCATTTCTGTTAGAAACACATGGTCGATAAATTGCTCAAGTGATTTAGGTAAGCCAATTGTACGAAAAACTTTTCCTTGTACGTCGTCAATTTGCATACCGAAACGCTCTAAAAATACACGGTTTACGATAGATATATTTCCCTCACGTCCAATCATCATGAGGGAGCTTCCCATGTTTTCAATTAACGTTTTAAGCCTTTCCTCTTCTACTTCGCGAATCGTCGTAATATCCTGTAAGTTACGCGCTAAAATATTGATGGAGTGACTAAGTGGTATCATGCGTTCACTCTCATTTTCATAAGCACGAGCACGGTAATTTCCCTTCGCCAGCTCAAGTGCTGTATCTGTCACGTTATCAATAGGAGCAGTGAAATTTCGAATCATATAGCGACTTACAATAGCTATTAAAATAAGTGCTATTATAAAAAGAATCGCTAGCACTACATAAAGTCGCGCATGAACATTCGATAGTAGAAAATCCGTTTCCTCAATGTTTTGAGCAGTATATAGTGCCTCTTTATCTTCTTTTGATAGTTCAATTTTTCGTTCATCTAATACTTGGTTAATGGATTCTTGCATCTGTAAACTAGCCTGCTCATTGTACTGTTCTATATAAACAGGAAAAAGCTGACCTATAACAATCATTAGGACAGCTAATATCGATCCAAGCAATAGCATGAATGTCAAGAATAAGCGGGTGCTCATTGATTTCATGTCGTCTTCGGCTCCTCGAATTTATAGCCAAGGCCGCGAATTGTTTTGATGAACATCGGCTTACGGCTACTTTCCTCGATTTTATCGCGAAGGTGGCTTATGTGAACATCCACAATTCGGGTATCGCCAGCAAAGTCATACTTCCATACAGCACTTAATAGCTGATCACGTGTTAAAACACGGTTTTTATTTTCAAGTAAATAAATGAGTAGCTCAAATTCCTTTGGTGTAAATTCCAGTGCCTCATCCTGTAAAAATACTTCAAAACGCTCTGGAAAGACACGCAATTGTCCAAATTCATACATTTTCTCTTGTGGCCCATTCTTATCTTCAACCACTATATTTTGAGTAAAACGTCTTAAAACAGCCTTTACCCGTGCTAACACTTCGCGCGGACTAAAGGGTTTCGTCATATAATCATCTGCCCCTAGCTCTAGACCAAGTACTTTATCGAACTCGTCATCCTTTGCTGTTAGCATAATAATAGGTGTATTCATACGTTGTTGACGAATTTGTTTACAAACCTCCATACCATCAAGCCTTGGAAGCATCAAATCTAATAAAATTAAATCTGGCTGTAAGTCAATTGCCTTATCAAGACCCTCTTGACCATCTGCAGCTGTTTCTACAACATATCCAGCCTGCTCTAAATTATATTTCAATAATGTCGCAATAGAAAATTCATCTTCTACAACTAAAATCGTTTTTGTCATGTGTATTGCCTCCGTTAGTGATTTGAAACCCCCATTTCAAATCTAAGACGTCTATAAAGCAAGTGGTGGTGTCACCAGCAAAGTACCTTCAATCACAAGCTGCTTTTGCTCATTATATGAGTGCACCGATACAGTAATTGTATTTTGTAATTTATTGACTTCTGTTACCTCTAAAAGTGTATCAAATAATTCATAATGATAGAGTGGTTCTAAATATTTTATATGTTGCTCAATAATTCGTGCACCTGGTCCAGGAATATACTTTGACACAGCTGAAGTAATAATGCCATTTAACATGATTGTTGGTACGATTGGCTTTTGAAAAGGTGTCATCGCAGCATAATCATGTTGAATATAAAGCGGATTATTATCATTCGTAAGGCCTAAATAAAGCAGTAAATCCTTATCTTCTATTTTTTCGGTAATATGAATCTTCTCGCCAACTGTAATTTCATCAATAGTGAGACCAAGCTTACTGTTTTTTTGAAGCAAAAATACGCCAACCCCTTTTCTATCATATACCTTCATAGTATCAATTTTATTCCAAAAGTACAACGAAAAGCAGAATAACCATTTATCTTCATTTAGCATTTTTTATTTGTAACAAATAGAACGCGACAGCTACCATTACACCAAAGCGAAATTGATAAAAGTTTACTACCAAAACGTGGGGTTGATTTCCGTTCCAGGCTACTCGCTTTCCTGTGGGCGAGCGCCGAGCCGCTTCCTACGCTTCGCTCCGTGCAGGGTCTCGCCTGTCTCGCTTTCCCACGGGAGTCGAGTAGCCTTCCACTACAATCAGCGATAGCGTAGAATTTCTTATAAATTTATATATTTCAACGCTATAAATGTTCGCATCGAGATGTACATTTTTGTTTGTCTTAGTATGTACACTTTCTCTCAAATATTCATGTGTATGAATATTTACAACTTGACATTGAAACCTCTACTCTCATAAATATCAGCCAAAACCAGCGACTACATAGCCGAACAAGGCTATCATGCTAGCCAATCCAAGTAAAGTTGTAATATACATTGGTGAGCAAAAATGTACATTGTTATACGAGCATACTTACAAGCGCATTTATTATCGCCATGGCTACTCACCAAAATCGAACAGACATATAACAGTGACGCAATTGTAAATCTATTGCTATAGCTTCGTTAGCACTTTACTTTTACACAGACAGAACATTGCAAAGGTTTCGTTTTATCGCTTAATAGATATGTCAGAAAATACATGCTATATGAAGTGGTTGATTGGAGTGGAGGCTGGGCGACTCCTCGGGGATCAGCGTCACAGATGAGACCCTGGAGCGAGCAACGCGAGTGAAGCGGCTCATCGGACGCCCCCAGGAAAGCGCCCAGTCGGAATGGAAATCAACCACTCGCTTTGCAAAAGAGTCATACTTTAATTAATATGACTTTAATTTCATTGACATAATAGTTTTTCAACAACATAAAATCGAGTAGGAATGAATCCTACTCGATTTCATAAACTCTTATTAAGCTAAAACTTTCATAACGTCGCGGACAGCCTCTGCCGATTTATCTAAAGCTGCTTTTTCATTGTCTGTTAATTCAAGCTCAAAGATTTTTTCTATACCATTTGCACCTAATAATGTCGGAACACCTAGATATAAATCATTGTAGCCATATTCGCCTTCTAAGTATGCAATAGATGGAAGTATACGTTTTTGGTCTTTAATGATAGCTTCCGCCATTTCAATAAGCGCCGCTGAAGGAGCATAATAGGCAGAACCATTACCAAGAAGATTAACGATTTCAGCGCCACCTTTACGTGTACGGTCTACAATCTCTTCAAGACGATCTGCTGGAATTAATGATTCTAATGGAATACCACCAGCGAACGAGTAGCGAGTAAGTGGCACCATTGTATCACCATGACCACCTAACACAAAACCTGTGATGTCTTTTACTGAGATATTCAGTTCTTCAGCTACAAACGCACAGAAACGAGCTGTATCAAGTACACCTGATTGACCTATCACACGATTTTTAGGGAAACCAGTTTCTTTGAATACTGTGTAAGTCATTGCATCAACTGGGTTTGTAAGAACGAGGATTGTTGCATTTGGTGAGTACTTAGCAATTTCCTTAGAAACAGCTTTCATTACATCTTGGTTAATTTGAACAAGATCGTCACGGCTCATACCTGGTTTACGAGCAACGCCAGCAGTGATAATTACTACATCAGAATCTGCAGTATCTGCATAATTAGAAGTACCTTTAACATAAGAATCATAGCCTTGCACTGGTGCAGCTTCCCACATATCTAGAGCTTTACCTTTAGTTGGATTCTCAGCTTGAGGAATATCCACTAACACTACATCACCAAGTTCTTTTTGAGCCGCTAAAAATGCTGCAGTAGCGCCTGTAAAACCGCTACCGATTACTGAGATTTTTTTTCGTTTCAGAGACATTCGAATACGCTCCTTTAAAATTAGGTTATATATTTTAAAAAAGGGAGGAGAATAAATTCTCCTCCCTCGATTAAACAAGTTCATCGTAAATATTTTATTAAGCTAAGGTCAATAGAAATTTACATTTCACCCTAATTATATCGGCAGAATATACTTCCGCTTTAACTATAATTTCTATTTTAGAATAGAAAATTATAGGTTTTTGATTAATTCAGTAGCGAATTCTGAACATTTTACTTCTTTAGCGCCGTCCATTAAACGAGCGAAGTCGTAAGTTACAACTTTAGAAGAAATTGTATTCTCTACAGATTTAGTAATCATGTCAGCTGCTTCTTGCCATCCTAAGTGTTCAAGCATTAATACACCTGAAAGTAATACTGAAGATGGGTTTACTTTATCTTGACCAGCATATTTTGGAGCTGTACCGTGAGTAGCTTCGAAGATCGCGTGTCCAGTTACGTAGTTAATGTTTGCGCCTGGAGCGATACCGATACCACCAACTTGAGCAGCTAATGCGTCAGAGATATAGTCACCGTTTAAGTTCATTGTAGCAACTACGTCGAACTCAGTTGGACGAGTTAAGATTTGTTGTAAGAAGATATCAGCGATAGAATCTTTAACTAAGATTTTACCAGCTGCTAAAGCGTCAGCTTGTGCTTTGTTTGCTGCTTCTTCACCTTGTTCAGCTTTAATAGCATCATATTGGTTCCAAGTGAATGTTTGATCAGCAAATTCTTTTTCAGCTAATTCATAGCCCCATTTTTTGAATCCACCTTCAGTGAATTTCATGATGTTACCTTTGTGTACTAAAGTAACAGATGGGCGTTTATGTTTAATTGCATATTCGATAGCAGAACGTACTAAACGCTCAGTACCTTCTTTAGATACAGGTTTTACACCGATACCAGAAGTTTCTGGGAAGCGGATTTGATTAACACCAAATTCAGTTTGTAGGAAGTTGATGATTTTTTGTGCTTGTTCAGAACCAGATTCGAATTCAATACCAGCGTAGATGTCTTCTGTGTTTTCGCGGAAGATAACCATTTCAACGTCTTCTGGACGTTTAACTGGAGAAGGTACTCCATCAAAGTGACGTACTGGACGTAAGCATACATATAGGTCAAGCTGTTGACGTAATGCTACGTTTAGAGAGCGGATACCACCACCGATTGGAGTAGTAAGAGGACCTTTGATTGCGATTAGGTATTCGTTAATTTTGTCTAAAGTTTCTTGTGGTAACCATTCACCAGTTTGGTTGAATGCTTTTTCACCAGCTAGAACTTCTAACCATTCGATTTTCTTTTCACCGTTGTAAGCTTTTTCTACTGCTGCGTCGATTACGCGTGATGCTGCAGCCCAAATATCTGGACCGATTCCGTCACCTTCGATGAAAGGAATCACTGGATTGTTTGGTACATTAAGTACGCCATTTTCAACTACAATTTTGTTTGACATTGATGTTGCCTCCTAAATTCATAATCATAGGACTGTGTTATCAGTAACACAGTCCCAAATATTCTAGCATATTTTCCAAATTAGCGCTCGCTGATTGGAACATATTTTTGCATACCTGGTCCAACATACTCTGCACGTGGACGGATTAGGCGGTTGTTAGCATATTGCTCTAGAATATGAGCTACCCAACCAGAAGTACGTGATACTGCGAAAATTGGTGTGAATAGGTCATGATCAATACCTAAAGAATCATACACTGACGCAGAGAAGAAGTCTACGTTTGCAGGTAATTTCTTTTGTTCTACGATCATGTCATGGATTTTAACTGACATTTCATAAAGCTCTGGTTTACCAGTTAGCTCAGTTAATTTTTGTGACATTACACGTAAGTGTGGTGCACGTGGGTCGCCTTTGCGGTATACGCGGTGACCGAAGCCCATGATTTTTTCTTTGTTGTCTAATTTATTTTGAATATAAGACTCAACGTTTTCAAGTGAGCCAATTTCAGATAACATTTTCATTACTTGCTCGTTTGCACCACCATGAAGTGGTCCTTTTAATGCACCGATAGCTGCAGTTACACCAGAATAAACATCTGATAATGTAGCTACACATACACGTGCTGTGAATGTAGACGCATTTAATTCGTGATCCGCATGTAATACTAATGCTTTGTCGAATGCTTCAACTTCAATTGCTGCTGGTTCTTCACCTTTAAGCATGTATAAGAAGTTTGCTGCATATCCTAATTCTGGTTTTGGCGCAACTGGCTCTAAACCTTTACGAACACGCGCAAATGCAGTAACTACTGTAGCAATTTTAGCTTGCAAACGGATTGCTTTACGGTAGTTAGCTTCTGTATCCATAACATCCGCTTCTTCATCGAATACACCAAGTAAAGATACTGCAGTACGTAGTGCAGCCATTGGATGTACAGTTGAAAGTGGGTATGATTTGAATTGGTCTACAATTGCTTGCGGAATAGACATGTTGTCTGCCAATTGTTGTTTTAATTCAGCTAGCTCGTCCGCTTTTGGTAAACGAGTATGCCATAATAAATAAATTACCTCTTCGAATGACGCATTCTCTGCTAAATCATCAATGTTGTAACCAACATATGTAAGTGTGTCATCGATAATTGAACTGATTTTAGATTCCGCTGCTACGATACCTTCTAAACCTTTAGTTGCTGACATAAATTATCGCTCCCTCATAATATATTTTTTAGTTGTAAATGCAGTTATTAGCTCACATTTACGTTTTTTGCTCATATGAACCATTAAGTTAATCGCTTACATTGCTATTATAATCATTTTTGACAGCTTTGTGAATGAAAAACCCCCGAATAAAGAAAAAGGCGCACGAGCGATTATAAATAAGTTTTAAAGAGATTCTTTTGCACATTTCAATATTAATTTATCATTTGAAACGGGGTGAATTTGTAAAAATGAGGAATATTAAATATTTTTCATACGAAAGAACTATAAGTGTTTTATTCTTTACATTCTATTTGGTAATACTGTGGTTCGTATTGCCTGTATCACTCGCAATTTTTTTGTCTTTTTCTACGTATCCTATCATGAAATTTCTTCACGCTTATTGTAGGATTACCTATTGGCTTGCAGCAATTATTGTGGAAGCACTTATACTAGCTTGCATTTTTCTTCTCGTTATCATATCTATAAACAGTATTATTCTTGTCTTCCCTGAAATCAGAGATACACTACAAAATTTCCCACTTTTCAATGAGTATGAATCAATGTTCATCCAAGTTTTAAAGGAAAAATCGCTTTCTATTTTCGATTCAATCTTTTTATATACGGCTAATATTTTCCAACTATTTATGAAGCATGTAATTGAAGTATTTATATTCCTTGTTGCTTATTATTTCGCCCTATTGGAAACTCGTAAATCCCGATATTGGTTTTTTCAATATGTGCCCAAAAAATTCCGCAATGAATGGCAGAAGCATTTTTCTAAAATCATGCAGCTATTTCATTACTTTTTGTACGTGGAGTTTCAGCTATTCACGATTACACTGCTCATTCTTTGTGCGGGATTTATGATTCTTCAATTTGAACAAGCCATTATTAAAGCTTTTATAGTTGCATTTGCAGATGTACTTCCGTTCTTTGGGATTGGCGTATTTCTTGTACCCATGAGCATTTATTTTTACTTAAAAGGCAATACCTTTTTATGTGTAGCTATTTTACTTTTGTATCTCTTCGTTCAATTAACAAGGCAGCTAGCTGAATCCATGCTTTGGTCAAATACATTACAATTACGTACATTCCACACTTTTTTCATCAGTGCTGCCTCTATTTTATTATTTGGTTTTTACGGCATTTTACTGAGCCCTATATTTTTATTTTTGGCGGTTAAACTAAAGGATAATGCTATTTTTGAACGATAATAAATTGACCTTTTTTCATTTTTTTCCGCATCCAATAATAAAAGATTGGCTGGAACATTTTGCGAGAAAAAGGCATGAGCAATAATAAACCAACAAGATCTGTTATAAAACCTGGTAATGTTAGAAGTACACCACCACTGAAATTTAATACTGTGTCAACTAATGCTGGCCCTGGAGCTTCTCCACGTGCTATCGTATTTTTTACCTTTTGTACAGAATTCATACCTTTATTTTTCACTATATAAATACCTATAATACTCGTAGCGACTATAAGCAATAATGTATTTAGAACACCAATATTTTGACCAATTACTATTAATAACGCCAACTCGGCTAATGCATAGACAATGAAACCAAGAAAAACTTTTCTCATTTTTTTCTCCTTTCTATCTAAAAAAGCTATACCTTTTATACGTTATTATAGCCCATTAAGTTTCATTAAAAAAACAATGGGCCTATTTAAGGAGAGGATGATGCTATTCTTTTTATAGTAAATTCTCCTTCCATGAGGGAAAAGGAACAATTTTAATTTGGTTAAATATTGTTTAAACTAGGCAAAATCAGCTCGTCACCATAAGGTGGGGTTGATTTCCGTTCCGACTTATACCACGACATACGTTTTAACAAAATGTCATTCCTAGATTTCGGTGAAAAACCGCAAAATGCTATTTACTTCTTTTTATAAGAAAAGCTCTAGTACAATTATTTGCACTAGAGCTTTATATTATAGATTACAGAACACTTGCATGCCCTTTGTAAATAACCCCTGTTTCAGCATCCATTGTAATTTCTTGACCGTGGCG
This sequence comes from Lysinibacillus sp. RC79, assembly GCF_041262405.1. Taxonomy (NCBI): domain Bacteria; kingdom Bacillati; phylum Bacillota; class Bacilli; order Caryophanales; family Bacillaceae; genus Lysinibacillus; species Lysinibacillus sp. RC79. The sequence continues at coordinate 14,436 of NZ_JBGCCD010000001.1, read as the reverse complement.
AATCAATGTAGTGGCTTCTTTTACTCCGACGATAACAGGGATACCAAGGCTTAGTCCTACAACTGCGGCATGACTTGTTAGCCCGCCCTCCTCTGTAATCAGACCAACACAATTTTCAATTGCTGGCATCATATCACGATCTGAGCCAACCGTTACTAAAATGCATCCGTCTGTATCATATGCTAGTGCCTCTGCTGCATTTTTTGCAACAACTGTTTTTCCTACTACTGAAGCTTTACCGATTCCTTGACCACGAGCTAATAAATCTCCAATGATGTGTACCTTCATTAAGTTAGTAGTACCCGCTTCACCTACTGGTACACCTGCTGTAATGACTACTGCATCACCGTGCGTTACAAAGCCATGCTTCAAGCTTTCATCAACAGCTAGCTCTAAAATTTCATCTGTTGTCGTAACTCGTTGACAAACAACTGGGTATACACCCCAAACTAGTGTTAATGCTTGAGCTGTATTGGTAGAACCTGTTACAGCGACAATCTGAACACCTGGGCGATATTTTGCAATCATTCTAGCTGTGTTACCACTTTCTGTTGGTGCTAGTACTGCCTTCACACCTAAGTTAATCGAAGTGAATGCTACTGCCTGAGAAATCGCCTCAGTCATATTTGCCTCTTTTTCACGACTACGTGTAGAGACGATTGCCTTATAGTCTAATGAATTTTCTGTACGTTGTGCTATTTTATTCATTGTTTGTACGGACTCTACTGGATAAATCCCTGCTGCCGTTTCACCAGACAGCATAATTGCATCTGTACCATCGATAATTGCGTTTGCTACGTCACTAGCCTCTGCTCGTGTTGGACGTGGATTACGCTGCATCGAATCTAGCATTTGTGTAGCTGTAATAACTGGTTTACCTACTTGATTACATTTTAAAATTAATATCTTTTGTACAAGTGGTACTTCTTCTGCCGGGATTTCTACACCAAGGTCACCACGTGCTACCATTAATCCATCTGAAACCAAGATGATTTCATCGATATTATCTACACCCTCTTGGTTCTCGATTTTCGGGATAATTTGAATGTGGCTACCACCATTTTGTTCAAGTAATTCTCGAATTTCTAGTACATCCTTTGCTCGACGAACGAACGAGGCTGCAATAAAATCAACACCTTGTTTAATACCGAATAGAATGTCCTGTGCATCTTTTTCTGTAATTCCAGGAAGCTGTACAGAAACACCCGGCACGTTAACACCCTTTTTATTTTTTAAGACACCTGCATTTTCAACAATCGTATGAATAAGACCTTTTTCCATATCTTTTGCTAATACACGTAATTGAATAAGTCCATCATCTAATAAAATAATCGAGTTTTGCTCAACGTCCTCGATTAAAAGATCGTACGTTACAGAGAAGCTTGCCTCTGTTCCTTCAACCTCAGTCATTGAAATATCAATGACTTGCCCTGCAGCTAAATGCAATTCTCCGTTTTTCATATTATGTGTACGAATTTCAGGGCCTTTTGTGTCGAGTAAAATCCCAACTGGTTTACCTAATTTTTGTGCTACTTCACGAATTAAATTAATACGTACTTCATGTTCCTCATGAGAACCATGCGAAAAGTTTAAGCGGGCAACATTCATACCTGCTTCAATTAGTTTCTCTAAAGTTTCTGTTGACTCACTTGCTGGACCAATTGTACATACGATTTTTGTTTTTCTCATTTTCTGCCCACTCCGTTTTATGCCAAATTATATTGATAGTTCTTTCATTAAAGTATATAAGCTTACATCTGCCTCATGATTTCTTTCGAAAGCCTCAGGCATATCGTAGTCAATAACTTGATGATTGCGGATACCTACCGCTCTGCCAGGCTTTCCTTCCATTAGCAATTCAACTGCATGTGCACCGAATTGACTCGCTAGAACACGATCACGCGCAGTAGGTGAACCACCGCGTTGGATATGTCCAAGAACAGAAACACGCGTCTCTTTCCCTGTTTTTTCATATAATAGTTTTGCCAATTCGCTACCAGACATGACACCTTCAGCGACGATAATAATGCTATGCTTTTTCCCGCGCGCTGCTCCACGGTCTAAGCGTGCCACAATGTCATCCAAATTATAATCTTCTTCTGGAATTAAAACTGTTTCAGCACCAGCTGCAAGACCTGCCCATAAAGCAATGTCTCCTGCATCTCGCCCCATTACCTCAACGATAAAGGAATTTTCGTGGGAAGTTGCTGTATCGCGGATTTTATCTATTGATTCCACGACCGTATTTAATGCCGTATCGAAACCTATAGTATACTCGGTTCCTGGTACGTCATTATCAATTGTTCCTGGTACACCAACAACAGGAAAGCCTTTTTTCACTAAATCCATAGCTCCACGGTAGGAACCATCACCGCCAATAACGACTAGTCCTTCAATGCCAGCTTCACGCATAATGTCAATGCCTCGCTGCTGAACAGCGTCTTCTTTAAATTCAGGACATCTTGCTGAATTTAAATGTGTACCGCCACGTTGAATAATGCCACCTACTGAACCTAAATCAAGATTTTCCATACTGCCTTTTATTAAGCCATCATAGCCATGCTTAATTCCGACAACATCAATTCCATGATATGCTGCCTTACGAACGACTGCACGAATAGCTGCATTCATTCCTGGTGCATCTCCACCACTTGTTAATACGGCAATTTTTTTCATTGTCGAACCTCCTGCAGATACTATTATTATTCACATTAACATGAAAAAACAAACTATGTAAGGGTTCTGGTGCTACAAAAACATAACTTTTACATAAAAAATAAAAAGAATGCGCTTTCACACACTCTTTCTATTTGAAAACAACCGAAATTTAACATTTATTCAATATATTTTCATTATTTTTCGCACTATTTACTCTAGGTTTTTTATTAATGTAAAACACAATTTTTAACTATTTTCGAGCAAATTTACATGTCCAAAAACCTAAAACTGTATTTAAGCTTCTGTAAATTGTCCTATCTTTCTGAATTTCTCATAACGGTCTTCAATTAATTGTTCGCCATTTAAAGAATTCAATGCTTTTAGTGTGTCGCTTATACATTCTTTTATATAAAGTGCTTGCTTCGCTACATTGCGATGAGCTCCACCTGTTATTTCAGGGATAATTCCATCAATAACGCCAAGCTCTTTTAAGTCAGGTGCTGTTATACGCATTGCTTCTGCCGCTTGCTTTCCTAGGCTACCATCACGCCATAAAATCGATGCAGCCCCTTCTGGTGAGATAACCGAATACGTTGAGTTTTCTAACATAAAGACACAATTCGCTACACCTAATGCAATGGCACCTCCACTACCGCCTTCTCCGATAACAATACTAATAACTGGAACTGTTAAGCCCGCCATTTCGACTAGATTTCTGGCAATCGCTTCACTTTGACCACGTTCCTCAGCAGCCTTACCGGGATAAGCACCTTTCGTATCAATAAAACAAATAATTGGTCGCTTAAATTTCTCAGCCTGCTTCATTAACCGTAATGCCTTACGGTATCCTTCTGGATGTGGCATACCAAAATTCCGACGAATGTTTTCTTTAGTTGATTTTCCGCGTTGGTGTCCAACAATCGTTACTGGCTGACCTTCAAAAAGAGCAATTCCTCCAAGAATAGCCGCATCATCACCAAACGTACGATCACCATGTAACTCAATAAAGTTTTCACACATAGCCTCTATATATTGTAATGTCGTTGGTCGTTCTGGATGTCTAGCAACCTGTACACGATCCCACGGCTTCATATTGGCATAAATGGATTGTTCTAACTGTGTTAGACGTGTTTCTAACGTTTCGATTTCGCCTGTCATATCTACATCTGCATCGGCAGCAATCGTTTTTAACTCATCAATTTTTTCACGTAATTGTACTACTGGTTCTTCAAAAGCTAAATTTTTAGACATGTTTCACGCCGCCTTTCGTATGCATTTTTACAAGCACTGCTACTTTGTTTCGTAAATCTTTTCGATGGAAGATGGCATCAAGCTGACCATGCGCTAATAAAAATTCTGACGTTTGGAAATCACTTGGCAGTTTTTCTCTTACTGTTTCTTCAATGACACGGCGACCAGCAAAGCCAATCAATGCTTGTGGTTCAGCAATATTAATATCTCCAACAGAGGCAAAGCTTGCAGAAACGCCACCTGTTGTAGGATGCGTCAAGATAGAAATAAACAATATTCCTTCATCGCTATGGCGTTTTAATGCCACACTCGTTTTTGCCATTTGCATTAATGATAGAATGCCTTCTTGCATGCGCGCTCCACCACTAGCAGTAAAGATAATAAATGGTAGACGTAATTCAGTAGCTTTTTCAATGGCAAGTGTGATTTTTTCTCCGACAACTGAGCCCATTGAGCCCATACGGAAATGAGAATCCATAATTGCTACAACAATTTCTTCTCCATCCAGGGTACCTAACCCAGTCAGTACAGCTTCGCTTAATCCCGTTTTTTGTTGATCCGCTGAAATTTTTTCTACATAAGCAGGGAAATTAAGTGGGTTACTTGTTTGTAAATGATCGTCCATTGAAACAAATGAATCTTCATCTAAGAAATCTGCTACGCGCTCCTGCGCTGTCATTTTGAAATGATGGTCACATTTTGAACATACTTTATGATTTTTTTCTAATTCCTTCGTTAATTGAATGTGACGGCATTCTGGACATTTTGTCATAAGTCCTTCTGGAAATCCCTTTTCTTGTCCATCCTCTTTCTTTTTAGTAAATAGGCTACGAATTGCCATGTTTGACTCCCCCTTTGTTGTCTAATTACTTCGTACAGTCTTCATCCACTGCTCGTAAGCTGTTAATGCTTCTTTTTCATAGCCTAGCTGCATCGATTTCAACATAGTTTGAATGATTAATTTTTCTTCTTCTGTTGAGTTTCGATTTAAACGGTCACCGTCATAAACTGCTAACTGAAACCATACTTTTAGTGAAAGACGATTTCCTGACGTGATTATTATTTCCCGTAAAACATCCCGACAATTAATCGTACTTTCTATCTCTAGTTTTACAAAAAAACTGTCCCACACAGGTAGTGTTCGCAGAGTCTCTGTACAACTTATTACGCGAATGGCTTCCTTTTCATGAATTTGTCGCGTTAATTCGACATCCTTTTTCGATTTTTCATCTTCTAATATAAACATCGACAATATTTCTACGAGCTGATGTTTTTGTGTTGAAGCTAGGAATGTACCTCCCCCATGTCTCGTTTCAATAAGACCTAACAATTCTAAGCTTCGCAATGCCTCTCTCACGGAGGATCGCCCGACACCTAGACGTTCTGAAAGGACTCGTTCGGAAGGGAGCTTTTCACCAGCCTGTATTTTTTCCGTTTTAATAAGTTGACGTAATTGTTGGACGATATCTAAAAACACTTTCTTTTGTTCGGTTTTTTTATCCATACGATCAACTCTCCTTACTATCAATTTCGCCTTGGCAAATTTGCGTTCGGATTTTGAATTGTGCCAAGGCCTGCACGAGGACCGACACGATGTCGGTCATTTCGGTAATGCCACAAGACGTGGCGTTCTTAGACTGAATTCCTCTATTCAGTAGAAGTTTGGACACTCACTGAAAAGAAATCACATCCGCAATTCATTTCGTCACCACAAAGGTGAGAGGCTAATACAGAATGAAGATAAAAAGTGGTCTGGCCACTTTTAAACATTGACTATAGCTTACAAAATAACTGTTAAAAAGTAAAGAAAAAACTGCATAAAAAATGTATGCAGTTTCTAAAATTTTCTTCAATTTCATATTCTTTTCGTCGCTTGCGCATGTTTTACTTTCACTTGAGGTTTACCAAAGCGCCTTTCAAGTGTTCCCTCAATGTAAAGCAATTCATCTTCAAGTAACAGCTCTTGAACAAGATGAAAAACCTGTGGGAATAAAGTTACAGATACCGTTCCAAACTCATCCTGAAGCTGAACAAAGGCCATTTGCTCACCTTTTTTTGTGCGTATTTTTTTTACTTCTTCTATCATGCCAATCATTTTTACATACGTTCCGTCACGCGCTTGTTTTAACTCTCGGCACGTACTATTTACTTCATTCCAAAAAGCTCTTTCCTCTGTGACCGGATGGGCTGATATATAAAAACCAAGACTTTCCTTTTCATGTAGCAATTTTTCCTTTTGTGGCATCGCTTCCACTTCCATATACTTTGGCTTACCAAAGCTAAAGGTAGTAGTCGATTCAATATCAATATCCTCAGTTGGTCTTAGCAGTTCTGCATGCTTCAAAGCTGCCTCCAATGTCGCTATCAGTACCGCACGATCTTTATCTAAATAATCGAGAGCCCCTGCGAAAATTAAAGACTCCATTACTTTTGATTTAAAATGCTGTGCACTTAAAGCAACTGCCAAGTCAAACAAATTATCCAATGCTTCTGGCTTCTCTTGGCGTAAGGTGTATACTTTTTCTATAAATGTATAGGGAACACCCTTTATTCCGGATAAGCTATAGCGAATTCCATCCTTCTCAACAGTAAAAAATTTTGTACTTTGTTTTAATGATGGCGGGTAAAACGAAATCCCTTTCTCTTTTGCCTCATTCTCAAGTTGCAGAATTTTTTCCACATTTCCTGTTGCATTTGATAATAACGCAGTATAAAAACTTTGCGGGAAATGTGCCTTTAAATAGGCCATTTGATAGGAAATAACGCTATATGCGACAGCATGGCTTTTAGGGAAACCATAGTCTGCAAAGCGTACAATTAATGCATACACTTCTTCCGCCACATGGACGTCAAAGCCTTGCTTCATCGCTCCATCTACAAATGCGGTACGTTGCGCCTCTAATACTTGGCGATTTTTCTTACTTACCGCTCGACGCAATAAATCCGCTTGTCCCATCGTAAATCCAGCCATCACCGAGGCAATTTTCATGATTTGTTCTTGATAAACTATGACACCAAATGTCTCTCGTAAAATGGGCTCTAATGCTGGATGGGGCATAGTAACCGATTCCCTTCCTGCTTTCCGTCTAGCATACATAGGAATAAAATCCATTGGGCCAGGGCGATACAATGCATTGACTGCTACTATATCTAAAAAATGGGTTGGTTGAATATCACGTAAAGCTTGCTTCATACCTTCCGATTCTAATTGAAAAATCCCTAATGTATCTCCCATTTGAAGAAGTTTAAATGTTTTTTCATCTTGCATCGGTATAAGATCAAACTCTATCCAAGGACCACTGGCTTTATAAATTGACCAACGTACTTGCTCTAAAATTGTCAGGTTGCGCAATCCTAAAAAATCCATTTTGACAAGTCCACAGGCTTCTACATCTCCCATCGGCCATTGCGTACAATATATTCCATCATGGCCTTCTTCAATCGGTATCGTATTGACTAATGGTGAAGGAGACAGCACAATTCCGGCCGCATGAGTAGAAGAATTTCTTGGCAACCCTTCAAGTTTTAACGCCACCTCAAACCAGCGACGATGCTTTTCATCCTCGGCTAACCAGCCTTGTAAGCCTTGTGATTCGGCCACTGCTTTTTGCAATGTTATCCCAGGTTTATTTGGAATCATTTTTGAAATTTTTTCTAATACTTCAGCATCAAAACCAAAAACACGGGCAACATCTCTAGCAACTGCCTTAGCGGATAAAGTGCCAAATGTAATAATTTGCGCTACATTTGCCTTTCCATATTTCTGAGTGACATATTGGATAACTTTTTGTCTTTTACTGTCGACAAAATCGATATCTATATCTGGCAGTGTAACACGTTCAGGGTTTAAAAATCGTTCAAATAATAAGCCGTAAACTAATGGATCTACTTGCGTAATGGATAAGCTATAAGCCACAAGAGAACTTGCTGATGAACCACGACCAGGGCCTGTTAAAATACGATTTTCTTTAGCAAAATGCATAAAATCTGCAACAATTAAAAAATAATCTGCATAGCCCATTGAACAAATAATTTCAAGCTCGTATTGAAGTCGCTCTCGATAAACTTGAGGAATTTCAGTTTGCTTTAAACGTTCTGCCAATCCTGCAAAAGCCTCTTTAACGAGCAAGCTTTCGGCTGTTTCATCTGTTGGCACAGGAAATTTAGGCATTTGTACGTGCATTTCAGGAATTTCCGCTGTACAGCTAGCTAGCATCGTTGCACTAGACTCAAGCCATTCTGGATGATCAGCAAACCAACTTCGCCATTCCTCTTCTGTTGGAGCGAAATAACCTTGTAAATGAGCTGATAGCATTGTACCGGTAAGCTTTTCACCTGAATCTATCGCTCTTGCAACCTCAAAGGCAAAATGATCTTCTGGACGTAAAAAATAGCAACTCTGAGAGGCAACCATCGTTATGTTCATAGTTTCACACCATGCTACATACGTTTCTTCTTTTTCAGTTATCATTCCTGCAGGTCTTGCTATACCCATAAATAAATGTTTACCAAATACCTTGTTTAGAGCACTTGCTACTTCAATCCAATTCTCAATTTCTATTAAATCATCCGAAGAAAGTAATGCCACACAGCCCGCTGCATATCCTTCAAGCCATTTCCACGGAAGTGCATCATCCTCTCTAATCGAAACTGCACTACTAATCTTTAATAGATGTTGGTAACCTTCTTGCGTCTGAGCATACAGCACAAGTGGAACCTTTCTTTCTTGCCACTGTACATTGATTGTGAGCCCTAATACAGCATGAATATTCGCTTGCTGCAATGCTTTACAAAAAGGCAAAAGCCCGTACAATTTTGAATTGACGATTGCACAGGCCTGAGTATTTTGCTCTTGTAAAAAAGGGATCAATTGTTCAAGCCGAATCGTACTTTTCAATAAATCCGCACTCGTATGCATTTTCGTGTATACATGTGTCAAATGAATCCCTTCCTTTCTAGGTATTAAAAAATGTTAATTTCAAAGCTTTATTATTATGGTAGAAGCACGTTCTTATTCTATTGAGTTTACAAATCATCGCCAAATATTGGATAATCACCATGATGAGAGGTTGATTTCCGTTCCGGCTGGGCGCTTTGTTGCTGCCGCTTCGCTTTCGCACAGATAAAACATTTGCCGCTGACGCTTCGCTTTCGCGCAGAGCAGAGCTTCCTGGGGGCGTCCGATGAGCCGCTTCGCTTCGCTGCAGGGTCTCGGGCCAACACGATGTTGGTCACGAAGGCGTTATCACAGGATGTGATGCTTTTAGCCTTCGTTCCTCTATCGCTGATCCCCAAGGAGTCGCCCAGCCTCCACTCCAATCAACTTATATATGGCATACGTTTAACAAATGTCATCCATAAATTTTAGTGATGAGCCCAAATAATCATGTTTATTAATATGCCTTACAAATTTCCTGTAATCTCGTTATAACATGGTCTGCTTCTTCCCATGAATAAGCTGTAGCTCCAGAAGCGAGCGGATGTCCACCACCATTAAATTCCTTCGCCAAAGTGTTAATAATAGGGCCTTTTGAGCGTAAACGCACACGAATTTGATCGGCCTCTTCAATAAAGACCACCCATGCACAAATACCTTTCACACTGCCAAGACAACCAACTAACAAGGATGCCTCTGACGGCACAACATTGAATTCTGCCAGCAATTCCTTTGTCAGCTTGATATGTGCTGCTCCATACTCATCCATTTTGAAATTTTGATAAATATAGCCCTGTAAATTTAATAGCTTTTGATCCATTTCATACATTCCGTCGAAAATTTGATTTCGATCAAAATTATATGCAATGAGCTCCCCTGCAATTTTAAACGTTTTTACGGTCGTGCTAGGGAATTGGAAACGTCCTGTATCCCCTACAATACCAGCAAATAATAATCTTGCTGAGGCATCAGGTAGAATCCAGTTTGCTACTTGTTTTCCTTCCTCAAAAAGCTCATAAATCATTTCACTACATGAGCTCGAATTCGTATCCACCCATAGTAAATCACCATACGCATCATCATTTGGATGATGATCTATTTTAATGATCATTTTACCCTTTATATATCGTTGATCGTCCACACGTTCAGTATTTGCCGTATCTGTCACAATAACTAAAGCATTGTCGTAAATTGCATCTGTAATGTCATCTGGATTTGCTAAAAATGATAATGATTCATCATGCTCACCTACAGCAAAAACTTTCTTTTCCGGATAATTTGCTAAAATAAGCTCTTTTAAGCCTTGCTGAGATCCATAAGCGTCTGGATCTGGACGTACATGGCGATGAATAATGATTGTTTCATATGAAGCAATTGTGTCGATGATTTGTCTTTTCAAATTTATTTCCCCCAAAATGATAGTAATAACCGTTAGCATTTTTCTTCAATAATCGTTACAATAATGACTAGTTATGCTAGGAGGTTTACTATGATCAATTTAATATTTGTCTTTGCAATAATCATATCATTTGTTTTTTATTTTTATTTTAAAACAAAACAGTTTCGTTCCCTATTACCAATTGCTAAAAATTGGTACAAAAGTAAGGCGAATGTAAGTCTTGGTGCATTTATTCTTTTATTTGCTTTAAACCAAGCCTATTTATTCCCTGGGTTATATACATTTATTATTGTAGCAATTCTTGTCGTTTTAGGCATCTTTGTTATGATCGAAAATAGTAAAAAGGTTCGTCACTACGGTCAATTTGTTGAAGAAGAGTACCGTATTAACCAATGAATAATCAATTATGCCTCGGCATAATTGCCGCTGACGCTTCGCTTTCGCGCAGATAAACAATGCGTACGAGTGTTTGGAGACCCGCTGAAAGAAGTGAAAGGGATGGTCTAGCATTTACCCTAGACCATCCCTTTTTGTATTTTCTTAACGTTCCAGTAATTGGAACATCATCATTGCCTTCCCAACAAGCATTTGTTGATTAAACACTTCGAAGTCCATTTTCACAAACTTACGACTCATGTCTAATATTCGAGGCTTTACAGTAAGTGTACTTTCCATTTGCACAGGCTTGATGAAATAAATCGTCATGTTTTCGGCAACTGCATCTCCACGTTTACGGCGCTTTAATGCGAATGAGCCAACTTCCGCTAACAAAGTTGTAAATGCTCCATAAGAAATTGCCCCATATTGGTTTGTCATTTGAGGTGTGACTTTAAAATCTACGATTAATTCTTCATCGCCAAGCACCTTCATCTCATTTTTCACTAAATCATCAATCGTTTCACCATGCTGTGGTTGTCTTTGAGCAAGCTGAAGCGCTTTTAGTACATCTTGTCTACTAATTACACCTTGCAAAATATTGTCATCATCGACTATTGGCAACAGGTCAATCCCTTCCCAAATCATACGATGTCCTGCAGAAGCAACACTCATTTTCATCGATCCGGCAATTGGATTTTTTGTCATAACCTTATCAATAAGCTCATTTTCTTCTCGACCAATAGCATCTTTTACTGTAATCATCCCAACAAGTTTATTGTTTGCTGTAACAACAGGAAATGCACCATGAGTTGTTCGTTCATTTAGCTTTTGGAAATGATGAATTGTTTCATCATTTCGGAGAACAGAAGTATCCGTCATCGGTACAAAAATATCTTCAATAAATAAAATATCTTTTTTGATTAATTGGTCATAAATTGCACGGTTAATCATTGTTGCCACGGTAAAGGTATCATAGCTTGTTGAAATGATCGGTAGGTCCAAGGAATCTGCGAGTAACTTGTTTTCCTCCGTTGTATCAAAGCCCCCTGTAATTAAAACAGCAGCACCAGCTCGCAGTGCATTTTCATGTGCTTTAATACGGTTACCAACGATGAGCAAGCTTCCTGCATCTGTATAACGCATCATATCTTCTAATTGCATGGCACCAATCACAAATTTCGTTAACGTTTTATGTAGACCTGTTTTTCCACCTAAAACTTGGCCGTCTATAATGTTAACTATTTCAGCGAAGGTTAATCGCTCAATATTTTCTTTCTTTTTCTTCTCAATACGAATTGTTCCAACACGTTCAATAGAGCTTACTAAACGGCGATTTTCCGCTTCTTTAATGGCACGGTATGCCGTTCCTTCACTCACCTGCATTTCCTTTGCAATTTGACGTACTGAAATTTTATCACCTACGGGTAGTGATTCGATGTATTGTAAAATTCTCTCATGTTTTGTAGACAAAATATCACCTATTTCTCAAGCATCAATTCTGCTCTTAGTGTACCATATTTTTTATCAAATTATTTAATATAAAGTGTGAATTTGTTTTACTTTTCCCATCGTTTCAACTACGCACGTGGTGCCAACTCATATAGTACAGCAGTGTCACTGATTAGGAACAGTTTACTTTTTCACCCGCTTTTAAAATTTGAACCTCTGCATTTTGCACTAAATCTGCAAAAATTTGTGGATCCTGCTCGATTGGAGGGAATGTATTGTAATGAACAGGTACGACAATTTTCGGCTTCAAAAATGAAACTGCACAAGCCGCATCTTCTGGTCCCATCGTAAAATTGTCACCAATTGGTAAAAACGCAATATCAATAGGATGGCGTTCTCCAATTAATTTCATATCACTAAACAAAGCCGTATCCCCTGCATGATAAATTGTTACTCCTTCAATAAATAATAAAATTCCAGCAGGCATTCCCATATAAATAATTTCATTATTTTCAGTTACATATGACGAACCATGGAAGGCTTGAGTAAGCTTCACTTTACCAAAGTCAAATTCCTTGGCTCCCCCTATATGCATTGGGTGCGCTTTCACTCCTTGCCAAGAGATCCAATTGGCTAGCTCATTTGGTGCAATAACGAGTGCATCTTTTTTCTTTGCAAGCTCCACTGTATCACCGACATGATCATTATGGCCATGTGTAAGTAAAATAATATCCGGAGCTTCATCAGCAACCTTTAAATCTGTTTGCCCATTCCCATTAATGAATGGATCTATCAATATTGTTTTCCCATTTGATTGAATTTTAACAACTGAATGTCCATGATAACTAATTTCCATATAAGTTTCCTCCCAGCGGTACATATTGTTCTACATCATTTTTATTCGCTATCCATGCGATTTTTCCCTTTTTTTGATATGCTAGTACAGAGAATAATAGATTCTTTCTAACAAAGTTTTATCTAGTTAGGAAACAATCTTTCATTCGGTCGAAGCCCCATGCCGGGTAGGCTATAAATTTAGCCAAGCACGTGAAATTTTTTTCATTGCAATAAGAGGAGGAACTGTTTATGTCAAAGGTTAAAGAAATTCAAAACTATTTACAACAAAACCAAATTGATGCCGCTTTCGTAACGACACCAGACAATGTTTTTTACGTTTCAGGCTTTAAAAGTAATCCGCATGAGAGATTACTTGGCGTGATGATTTTTAAAGAGGCAGAACCTTTTTTAATTTGCCCCAAAATGGAAATCCCAGATGCGAAGGATGCAGGTTGGCCTTATGAGGTCATCGGTCACCAAGATACTGAAAATTCAATGGAAGTTCTTGCACAAGCGATAAAAGATCGTAATGTTAACCCACAAACGTTTGCTATTGAAAAAGCTCAGCTCATCGTAGAGCGTTTAGAAGCCCTACAACAATCATTCCCGCAGGCAAGTTTTGTCCGTCTCGACGAAAAAATCAATGCTATGCGAGTAATTAAAGATGAAAATGAATTAGAAAAATTACGTAAAGCTGCAGAACTAGCTGACTATGCTATTGAAATCGGCTGTAAAGAAATCGCTGAAGGCAAAACAGAAATGGAAATCTTAACAGCGATAGAAAGTGCTATTCAGGATAAAGGCTGCAAGATGTCCTTTGAAACAATGGTATTGAGCGGTCCAAAAACGGCCTCTCCACATGGTAAACCAGGTGCTCGAAAAATAGAAAAAGGCGATATGATATTATTCGACCTTGGCGTAATTTACGACGGTTATTGTTCTGACATTACACGTACGGTTGCCTTTGGTGAACCTAGTGAGACACAAAAGGAAATCTACAACACAGTACTAGCTGCTAACACAAATGCAATTGCAGCAGTAAAACCAGGTGTTCGCGCAATGGATTTAGATAAAATCGCTCGTGATACTATCTCTGAAGCAGGATATGGCGAATATTTCACACATCGACTTGGTCATGGACTTGGCATTTCTGTACATGAATTCCCATCTGTTACAGGTGCAAATGAAATGACTATGGAGGAAGGCATGGTCTTCACAATTGAACCAGGTATCTATAAATCTGATGTGACTGGTGTCCGTATTGAAGATGATGTAGTCGTAACAAAAGACGGAGTAGAAGTACTAACAAAATTCCCGAAAGATTTGATTGTACTATAAGTTTATTTAAGAAAAAGGAAGCAACCAACATGGTGCTTCCTTTTTTAGGTGTGCCGGGCATGTCCGTCAACTAGGTGATGAAAGTTCACTGTGGACGTTGGGATATGCGAACCACTAGCCAAGTGCAAGGGTGTCCGTGGCGACGCGGAATCTGAAGGAAGCAGGCGGCAAAACCTTGGTCCGAGGTACA